>NZ_CP059676.1:1800000-2100000 GCF_014069875.1 Flaviflexus equikiangi | reverse complement strand
GTGTCGGTCTCGAGGTCGATGAGTTCAACAGGGTGCGGGAAGTCGATAGATGATGCTTGTGTGCGGGACAGGTAACCAACTCGTAGCGTCATGCCCGCCATCATACGGCCCCGTCCCCGATACGAGGCGAGAGGATTGACAGCTCTAGAAGAACAACGGATAGGGCAGGATGCCGACGACGAGGAGAAGCCCCGCAATCGTCGGGTACATGACCCTCTTGTTGCGGAAAAGGTCGAAATTGCTGTTCGCGTCGCGATCGTCGTCGTTCACCATGCCAGCCTTCCTTTTCTCTCACCATACGCCAGGTCCCGTGCGGGGAAATCTGATCAGACTCGGTCGCCCAGTTCTCGAAGGATGCTGATGGTTGAGTCGAGGTGCGCAAGCTCGAGCGCAACCACCCTTTCAACATCGTTGGCTTCGATGGCGTTGATAATGTCGTCGTGCGCGACGTGGGAGTCCCCGATCTGTTCAGGCCGAAGGCGGAGTGAGAATGATACGTATGGAGACGACGCTCCCGCCAGCGTATGAACGATTCTGGAGGTCCACGAGTCGTCGTATTTCATCGTTGTCTCGTGGAATTGCTCGTTGAGGTCAGCGAACGCGAGTAGATCATCGGTCTCTCTCATTCGGGCGACGAGCTCGCGAGCTTTGGTGATGTCCGAAGCGGTAATGGAGGAGAAGGTCTTCCGTATCAGAAGGGGCTCGACTAGCTTCCGCATGGCGTAGATCTCTTCGGCTGCGGCGAGATCGAGCATGGCAACCGTTGTTCCCCTGTGCGGAAGCGAGGCGACGAGGCCTTCCTCCTTGAGGCGCTGCAGTGCTTCTCGTACGGGAGTGACAGAGACGGCAAGCTCTGCGGCCAGTTCGGACTGGACCAGCCGGTCCCCAGACTTGAAGGTGCCGGTGATGATGGCCTTGCGAATCTCGGAGTGCGCATAATCGGCCTGAGTGGTCGGCACCGACATTCGGCCCAGAGACCCTCTCGCTGACGTATCTGTGGCCATGTAGCACTCCTTGGGTTGGTTCGAGCAAGTTTATCCGGTAGTGCGCCGAGGGACATAGGTCCATATATCGCAGAAGAAAGAAAATATATCGTATAACAAATATCTGTTAGTGAAAGGAGCGCTCTCGTGGAGATAGCAGCTCAACTTTTAATGGCTTTGACTCTCATCCTTATGGTGGTGGGGAAGACTCCGCTCTACTCCACGGCAATCGTGGGGGCGACTCTCGCGGCGCTCGTCTTCGGCATTCCCGTGACGAGTGATGGTGACGTGACCACGATCAAGACTCTCGTCATCGGCGGACTGAATCCCGTCATTGCCGACATGGCGGGAGTTCTCATCTTCATCGGCGCCATGGAGCATACGGGCTACCTGCGGATCCTGGTCAACGCCATCATCCGGCAGGGAAGCAAGCTCGGCGGAGGGCCCGGGGTGGCCGCCTCCGGCGGTATCGCCGCCGGCCTTATCGGAGCCTTCACCGGCTTCACGCAGCCAGCCATCACCGCCGTTGTGACAGGCCCGGCCTCTGTGAAGCTGGGAGTCAGCCCAGACAAGTCGGCGGGTACGCACGCGCACGCCGGCCATCTCGGCAACTTTGCCGGTTTCACCCATCCAACCCTTCTCGCCGTTATCGCCACCACGGGAATCACTTTCGGCTGGATCAACGCCATCGGCCTCGCCACCGCGCTGACAATCTTCGGAGTGTCCTTTGCCCGCATGAGAGCGGACGTGAAGAAATCAGAGAAGCTCTCCGCGGCCGATGCTCGGGAGGCACTGTCAGACTTCCAGCGCGCGGACGGTGAACCGCGCGTGTGGTGGGTGCTCTTGCCCTTCGCTCTCCTGGTCGTCGGTTTCGCGATGGGGTACCCGGTCTTCGCGGTCGGCTTCGTGGTCAGCGTGATCGTCATGGCGATGGCACGGGTCAACCCCATGGCGGCGGAGCGCTCCATGCTCGAATCGGTCCAACGCGTGGCGGTCCCCCTCATCGCCACCATCGGCTTCCTCTACATGTCCGGTGTCATCGCCTCGATCGGCATCACCGACCTGCTCGGCGGCTGGTTCGAGCCGCTCATCGATGCGGCTCCGATCATCACTCTTGTGCTCGTGTCCGCAGTGGCGGGCTTGCTGACCCAGTCGAACTCAGCCTCCGCCGCCATCATCTTGCCGATGCTGACGATCGTTGTCGCCCAGGGCGATGTCAATCCGCTGGCGGCGGCAGTCGCCGCGGCGGGTCCCACCTCGATCATGCAGTACTTCTTGACGGGCGGCCCCGTGGCCGCGCTTGCCACGACGATCCCCGTTGTGCCAGGGTCTGAGCTGAAGTCCGCCAATAGATTCCAGCGCCCCTCACAGCTCGCCGGATTGGTCTTTGTCGCGGCCGTTGCCGTTATCCTCGGAGGTTTCTAATGTCTCACCCAGTTATTGCTATCGGTGCGCTCGGCGGCACGATCGCCATGTCCGCAGAGGGCACGGGGGCCGTCAAGCCGGAGCTCGGGGCAGACGATCTCGTGGCAGCTGTTCCTGCGCTTGCCGACATCGCCACCATCAGGGCCACGACGATTGCGAACGTCGCATCCCCCGCGATCGTTCCGGGCAACATCATCGATGCTCTGTCGTTTGCACGGAAAGCGGTCGATGATGGTGCGGCCGGCGTTGTCCTCACTCACGGCACGGACACTCTCGAGGAGAGCGCGTTCCTGCTCGACCTTCTGTGGGACAGGGAGGAGCCTCTCGTCCTCACGGGGGCGATGAGGTCGCCGAACCTGCCGGGGGCTGATGGGCCCGCCAACCTTCTGGCCGCAATCGTGACGGCAGCCTCCGAGGATGCTCGGGGCATGGGAGTGCTCGTCGTCCTTGATGACACCGTCCACCTGGCCCGGCTCGTGTCGAAAACGCATTCGACCGGAGTGTGGACCTTCCAGTCATCGGGGTGGGGTCCGGTTGGGAGGGTGGCTGAGCGTCGCCTGCGGATGATGCTGGCGCCGGTGCGCCGCTTCAGCCCGCTCCCCGCGCCAGACGCGGAGCCCATTCGCATCCCGCTCATCGAGTCTCCCTTCGCCGACGAGGGTGACTGGATCCCGGCGATCATGACCATGGCACCGCCCGCACTCGTCGTCGCCGCCTCGGGCGTCGGCCATCTGTCCGAGCCCGTTGCCGACAGGTGCGAGAAGCTCGTCGCCGACGGCCTGCCCGTGGTCATGGCGTCTCGGACGGGGAGCGGAACAACACTTGAACGCTCCTACGGTTATCCCGGATCCGAACAGGACCTTATCCGCCGGGGAGTGATCCCGGCGGGCTTCCTCACGGCCCGCAAGGTCCGTCTCCTCCTCCATGTGCTCCTGCGCTCGGGTGCGACGATCGATGCGATTCGCGCGGAGGTCGCAGATCGGGGATTCTGATCATCCAGGCGTGCGGCGGGGCAGTGTTTCGACCATGTAGAGAAGACGGACGCTCACTGCCTCCGCCGAATGTGTGTGATCCCTCATAAATCAGCCCAAGAACGAGCAAAAGTCCTCACAAAGGGGGCCTCCCGTCCTATCGCTTGCGGGCCGATCGTGAGACAATGAGCAGTGGTTAAGGCCGTCTATCGAAGGAGATTTCCACCGTGGCTATTGCAACCCCCGAGGTATACAACGAGATGATCGACCGGGCGAAGAAGCAGGGCTTCGCCTACCCGGCCATCAACGTCACCTCTTCCCAGACACTGACCGCCGCGCTCCAGGGCTTCGCCGAGGCAGAGTCCGACGGCATCATCCAGGTTTCCGTCGGCGGAGCCGAGTACTGGTCCGGTTCCACCCGTAAGGATCGTGTGGCCGGCTCGCTGGCCATGGCCGCTTACGCGAAGGAAGTTGCCAAGAACTACGACGTGACTGTCGCGCTCCACACCGATCACTGCGCCAAGCAGAACATCGACTCCTGGGTGCGCCCGCTCCTCGAGATCGAGGCCGAGCAGGTCAAGAACGGCCAGCTTCCCTCTTTCCAGTCCCACATGTGGGACGGCTCTGCCGTTGAACTCGAGGAGAACCTCGAGATCGCCAAGGAGCTCCTCGAGCTCTCCCAGAAGGCCAACACCATTCTCGAGATCGAGATCGGCGTTGTCGGCGGCGAAGAAGACGGTGTCGTCGGCGAGATCAACGAGAAGCTCTACACGACCGCAGCGGACGGCCTCAAGACCGTCGAGGCTCTCGGCCTCGGCGAGAACGGCCGCTACCTCACCGCACTGACCTTCGGCAACGTGCACGGCGTCTACAAGCCGGGCTTCGTCAAGCTCCGTCCCGAGCTCCTCGGCGACATCCAGAAGGAGATCGGCGAGAAGTTCGGCAAGGACAAGCCGTTCGACCTCGTGTTCCACGGCGGCTCCGGCTCGACCTCGGAAGAGATCGCCACGGCAGTGAAGAACGGTGTCATCAAGATGAACATCGACACTGACACCCAGTACGCCTTCACCCGCCCGGTTGCCGAGTGGATGCTGAAGAACTACGACGGCGTCCTCAAGGTTGACGGCGATGTCGGCAACAAGAAGCAGTACGACCCCCGCGCATGGGGCAAAGCCGCAGAGAAGGGCATGGCAGACCGTATCGTCGAAGCCTGCCAGCAGCTCGGCTCCGTCGGGACCCGCATCAAGTAGTCCACTGGACTGAAGGAAGGGGCAGCCACCGGCTGCCCCTTCCTCTCTGCCCTCGAACGACCGGACGACGCGATCTGGGAAACGCCTGCGGTTCACCTTCTCGTCACCGAGCCGTCATCTCGCACCATTACTCTGGCAGAGATAACTCTGGGAGGCATCATGGCATCTGTTCTATTCGTGTGCGTGAAGAACGGCGGGAAGTCGCAGATCGCTGCGGCCCTCATGCGGATGAAAGAGGGCGTGGACGTCCACTCGTGTGGGACGAAGCCCGGCTCGAGCGTCAACGCCCTTGCCGCGGAGAGCCTCGATGAGGTCGGAGCATCCACCGCAGGGGAGTACCCGAAAGGGATCGACCCGGAGATCGTCCGCTCCGTCGACAGGGTTGTTCTCCTCGGAGACGAGGCCGACCCGGGACTGTTCGATACGGCGAAGCGTGTCGACGTGTGGATCCTCGATGAGCCTTCACATCGAGGCATCGACGGCATGGACCGCATGCGGCTCGTACGTGACGAGATCGCGGGCAGAGTCGATGAACTCTACCGGGAACTCACTGCCTGAGAGCAACTAGAGCCTTGGCCCAGCTGAGGATGCGGCGGCGGCGTCGATCAGCACGAGGTGCGCCCGAACCGTCATCACGCACGAGGGTGGCTCTAGGAGATCTCGATCCTCTCGGCCGCCACGACAAGCAGGCCGCTGAGCAAACCCAGAACGAGAGCCTGCCGGGTGTGGGGCAGGCGGCGGCCCTCTGCGCGGCGCCGTTCCCCACGGCGGAAGATAGCCTTCTCACCGGCAATGGTCGCGGCTGTCGCCGCGATGCTCACCGCGGTGAGCATCGCTGCGGTGACACGGAGGGTGTCCGCGTCTGCGCCGCGGAGGAACTCCCCGAATTCTCTCGCATTCTCACGGTAGTGGGGCTGCTCCGCGGCGATGACATGGAGGGAGGATCCGACCATGAGCCCCGTCTTCCCGAGCGTGCGGAGCGCCTTTGAGCGCGTGATATCAGGCAGTGCGTAGTAGGCGGCTGTCGTGGCTGCGGCGAGAACCGCGTTGTGGCGAGTATCTGAATCCATCCATGTTCCTTTCCGTCACCCCACACTATCGCCGCGAGAACTGTCCGGCACGCGCACATGCGAATCGACCACGCGGGATCCGGCTCCGCCAGTCAGAGGTATCCGTTCCGGGCGTGATGGTGGGCTCGACATAGCACTGCTCCCCAGGCGCTGGCTTATCCAACGGCTGGGGAGCAGGCTGTCGACTACTTCTTGACGGGTTCGATGCGCCACACCTCACGGGCGTAATCGTTGATCGTCCGGTCGGACGAGAAGCGTCCCGACAGGGTGATGTTGAGCCAGCACTTGCGCGCCCACTCGTTCTGATCCCGGTAATCGTTGAGTGCGCGATCGCGCGCCTCACGGTAGGACGCGAAGTCGCCGAGGACGTAGTAGATGTCGGAGCCGCCGGGGCCCGATTCGAGCAGGGAGCGGCGAATGTCGGCAAACATGCCGGAACCGTTGTCGTCGAGCGTGCCATCGGTGAGCGCGTTGACGACGCGGGTCAGACCCTCCGTTGACTCCATCGCCGCATACGGATCGTAGGACGCCATGATCGTGGGAAGCTCGTCCTCGGTTGCACCGAAGATGTAGGCGTTCTCTTCGCCGACAGCATCGACGATCTCAACGTTCGCGCCATCGAGCGTGCCGAGTGTGAGCGCCCCGTTCATCATGAACTTCATGTTGCCCGTGCCGGATGCTTCCTTGCCCGCCATCGAGATCTGTTCAGAGATGTCGGCTGCGGGAATGACCTTTTCGGCGGGAGAAACATTGTAGTTCTCGATGAAGACGACCTTGAGCTTGTCACCGATCTCGGGATCGTTGTTGACGAGCTCAGCGATCTCGTTGATGAGCTTGATGATGCCCTTGGCGCGGAAGTAGCCGGGGGCTGCCTTGGCGCCGAAGATCGCGACCGACGGGGTGACGTCGAGGCTCGGGTCCGCCTTGATCGCGAAGTAGCGATCGAGGACATAGAAGGCATTGAGGAGCTGGCGCTTGTACTCGTGCAGACGCTTGATCTGAACATCGAACACCGCATCCGGATTGATGGTGATGCCCTGGCGCTTCTCGATCCAGTCCGCAAAGTCCTTCTTGTTCGCCCGCTTGATCTTGATGAGTTCCTTCTGAATCGACTTCAGGTGCGCCTTCGCTGAGAGCGGCGCCAGCATGTCGAGGTTCGAGACCCACGCATCGGAACCGACCTGCTTCGTCAGGAGCTTGGCAAGACGCGGGTTGCACTGGTTGAGCCAGCGGCGCGGCGTCACACCGTTCGTCTTGTTGTTGAACTTCTCCGGCCAGATCTCGTACCAGTCGTTCAACGTGTCCTTCTTGAGGATGTTCGTGTGGATCGCGGCCACACCGTTGATCGAGAACGAGGCATAGCAGGCGATCCATGCCATGTGGATCCGGCCCTGCGAGATCGGGGCCAGGAAATCGATCCGATCATCGGCAATGCCGCGCTGGGCCATATCGATGCGGAAGCGGCGATCGATCTCGGCAATGATCTCGAGAACGCGGCCGAACAGCTGCTGGAAGATCGAGTACTCCCACGTCTCCAACGCCTCGGTGAGGATCGTGTGGTTCGTGTAGGCGAATGTCTTCGTCGTAATATCCCAGGCGTCCTCCCACGTCATGCCGTGGTCGTCGAGGAGGATCCGCATCAGCTCCGGAACGGCAAGCACCGGGTGAGTATCGTTGAGCTGGATACAGTTGTATTCGGCGAACTTCGACATGTCGGTGCCGTGATGTGCGATATAGGAATCGACCATGGTCTGGAGGGATGCGGAGACGAAGAAGTACTGCTGGCGGACGCGCAGGACCTTCCCCTCATACGTCGTGTCGTTCGGGTAGAGCACGCGGCACAGGTCTGCGACGCGCTCACGCTCGACGATCGCATCGGTGAAGCGCTGTGAGTTGAACGCGTCGTAGTCGAACTCCTCCATCGGCTCCGACTTCCACAGGCGGAGCGTGCCCACGTTGTTCGTGCCGTAGCCGGTGATCGGCATGTCGTAGGGGACCGCACGGACGTCGAGATCGTCGAACTTGACGTACCGGGCCTCCTCCTCGCGGCGGATGACGAAGGGATAGCCCTCCTCCATCCACGGGTCCGGATGTTCGCGCTGGAAGCCATCCTCGAAAGACTGCTTGAACAGGCCGTAACGGTAGAGGATGCCGTATCCGGTGACGGGAAGATCGAGAGTTGCGCACGAGTCGAGGAAGCAGGCGGCGAGACGGCCGAGACCGCCGTTGCCCAGCGCCGCGTCGTGTTCAGCCTCGAGCACGTCAGACAGGTTCTGGCCGTGGGCCTTGACGGCCTTCGCGGCCGTATCGACGAGATTGAGGTTCGTCAGGTTGTTGAGGAGGGCGCGGCCCATGAGGAACTCAGCCGAGAAGTAGTGCTGCTGACGGCCGGTAGCCGCACGGGAAACAGACTTCTCCCAATCGTCCGCAATAAGGTCGACGATATTCGAGGACAGGCCCGACCACACCTCCATGGGTGTTGAGGATTCGGGGGACCGTCCCGCGACAGCGCGGGTGAAAGAACCCAGGCTGGATGTGAGATCAGAAGTCACAGATTTCTCCTTCGTAATGAAAAGGCGGCAATGTGCCCTGTCGGCAAGCTTAGTGGGTCTAGAGCGGTCCTTGCGAGCAAACCGGCTTGCCTGGACCGCTCTCAGATTGTCTGGTGGTGATGACGGCCTGCACGGACGGTGGTGCGCACACTCGGAACGGTGCAACCCAGCCGAAGAACCGCAATGGAATCTCACTCAAGCCGAGGTTGGGGCTTGCTCTCGGCTGTGAGTGAGGTCCTATGTGATTCCCAACGGTCCCAGGGCGGCGGCGTGTCACTCCTTGTATGCTTTTCGAGGTGCCTGGACGGCGAGACAGTGCTGTCCCTACCAGCGGAGTTGTCTAGACTGAACAGGCTTTCAGTTCAAAATTTGAAGGAGAACATGATGCCGGCACTTATTGTCATCGGCGCACAGTGGGGCGATGAAGGGAAGGGCAAGGCAACCGACCAGCTCGGCACCGACGTCGACTATGTCGTGAAGTTCAACGGCGGCAACAATGCCGGGCACACGATCGTGGTGAACGGTGAGAAGTTCGCACTCCACCTCATTCCCGCCGGTGCTCTCACCGAGTCCTGCACGCCAGTGATCGGCGGGGGTGTCGTCGTCGATCTTGATGTTCTCTTCCAAGAGATCGATGAGCTGAAGAGCCGCGGCATCGACGCCTCACGGTTGAAGGTGTCGGCGAATGCTCACATCATCCCCTCCTACAACCGCACTCTCGACAAGGTGACGGAACGCTTCCTGGGGAAGCGGAAGATCGGTACGACCGGTCGTGGCATCGGCCCGACGTATGCGGACAAGATGAACAGGATCGGCATCCGCGTCCAGGATCTCTTCGACGCCCCGATCCTGCGCCAGAAGGTCGAGGCCGCTCTCGACCAGAAGAACAGCATGTTCCTCAAGGTCTTCAACACGAAGACGGCAGATGCTGAGGTCGTGACGGAAGAGCTCCTCAAGTATGCGGACCGTATCCGCCCCATGGTGTGCAACGTGACGAACCTGCTCAACGATGCTCTCGACGAGGGGAAGACTGTTGTCTTCGAAGGCGGGCAGGCCACCATGCTCGATGTCGACCATGGCACGTATCCGTTCGTGACATCGTCGTCCGCTACAGCTGGCGGCGCGTGCACCGGATCGGGTGTGGGTCCCACCCGGATCGACCGAGTGGCTGGTGTCGCGAAGGCCTACATCACCCGTGTCGGGGAGGGACCGTTCCCCACGGAGCTCGATGGGGCCGAGGGTGACTGGCTGCGTGAGCGCGGCGGAGAGTACGGTACGACGACTGGCCGTCCCCGCCGCTGCGGCTGGTACGACGCAGTCGTGGCCCGCTATGCCACTCGAGTGAACTCGTTGACGGACCTGGTCCTGACGAAGCTCGACATCCTGTCGACTCTCGAGCAGATTCCCGTCTGTGTCGCCTACGAGGTTGACGGCGTCCGATACGACGACATGCCTGCCGACCAGACGTCCTTCCATCACGCGAAGCCCATCTACGAGTACTTCCCGGGCTGGCAGGAGGATATCTCTGACGCGACCGAGTTCGAGGATCTTCCCCAGAACGCCCAGGATTATGTTCTCGCTCTCGAGGAGCTCTCCGGCGTGCGGATCTCCTCCGTGGGTGTTGGCCCGGGCCGCGAACAGACGATCGTGCGTTTCCCCCTCGTGTGACCCTGGCCCGCACAGTCGGCTAGCGACATAGACTGCTCCCCGGATCCAGAGAGGATCCGGGGAGCTTTCTCGAGGCTAGCTCGGCGAATTCCAGTTGCCCTGATTGTGGGGCGGCTGGTTCGGGTTGTACGGCTGTTGCGGGGGCTGCTGGTTGGGGTTATACGGCTGATTCGGGTTGTAGGGCTGGCTGCCATACGGGTTGGGATGACTGCCGTATTGGCCTCCCTGCGGGTACTGGCCGCCCTGGGGATACTGTCCTCCCTGCGGGATCGGACCGCCCTGCCCGTAGGGGCCGGGCTGGGGGCCGCCGTACTGCCCCGGATACTGACCATCGCCCGGGTTGAAGCCGAGCGGGCCGTAATCTTCGGTCTTATTCTTCTTGCCGCGGAGGATGAGGACGGTTGCGATGCCGGCGAGGATCAGGAGGCCGCCACCGATGACGAACCATGCCCACAGGGGGAATCCGGACTCATCGGAGTCTGCCGCAGGGGCGTCTGCGGTCCCAGAGCCAGAGCCAGAGCCAGAGCCAGAGCCCGTCTTGTATCCGGTTACTTCGAAGCCCGTCGTCAATGCCTCGAAGACGTCGTATGTTGCTCGGTTTCCGTCGATGACTCCGCCGTTCGTGGCTTCGACGATGTCTCCCGGCATCTGTATCGACATGGTGAACTCGAATTCCATGCCCGGGGGCAGTTCGTCGTCCATGGCGGCCGAGGGGTCTGCTTCAGCGACGAAGGTGAATGTGTCGCCGTTGTCGATGAGCGTCTCGCCGTCCACGAGATCCTCCGTCGTCGTCGATGTCATCCGGCAGGCGAGATTCTCGCCTGAGATGTCCTCGATGATGACCTCTTCCTCTTCCGCATCGAAGGGGTCTTCGACGCCGAGCTCGGAGAACAGATCGTCACAGGTGTAGCCGAAGCCGGAGAGCATGCCGGTGGTGTCTTCCATCTCCATCACCATGGAGGCGGAGCCGTCCTCCTGGATCTGGATGGCGATGTCCCCTCGGCAGGCTGAGAGGACGAGCAGGGTCGGCGCGATAGCTGTGATTGCCAGCGCCCTTTTCGTGCGTGTATTCATGGGGATCCTTTCAGGATGCCGGAAGCTGGGCCTTGCCACCACACTAGTAGTCATCTGCCCGTTATTGCGAGCATTCTCCCTGGGGAGCTCTCTCATTCAGCACCCTTATCCGGTTCCGGGGAACAGTCAATGACATATGTCCGAATTGGTCGGAATTTCATCAACGGATCCCGATGCGTCCAACCTGCACTCAGCAGCGGACAAATAGGACACGATTATAGGGACTTCTGGGTCAACAGTCCTAGTTATTTCCCTTGTAATTAAAGCCTATAGTCCCAGCTAAAAGCCGTTATCGAGGTGGATAATTTATATCGGTACTTGACCATAGAAGGAAAAAGACCATCGCCTAGTTTCTAGGAGGAAGCGCGATGACTGACAAGACCTACACCGTCGAAGGTGTCAAGGCAGATGCTCCCGAGATCGCCCCGGCGGATCTCGTTGCATGGGTAACCGAGATCGCCAACCTGACCAAGCCCACGGATATTTTCTGGGTTGACGGATCAGAGGAAGAGTGGAACCTGCTCACCGGGCAGATGGTGGAGTCTGGTATGTTCACCCGTCTCAACCCCGAGAAGAGGCCGAACTCGTTCCTGGCCCGTTCACTCCCCTCGGACGTCGCCCGCGTTGAGTCGCGGACATACATCTGCTCCGAGAAGGAAGAAGATGCTGGGCCGACCAACAACTGGGCCGACCCGAAGGAAATGAAGGCAATCCTCAACCCGCTCTTCGACGGTTCGATGCGCGGACGCACCATGTACGTGATTCCGTTCTCCATGGGTCCCATCGGCGGTCCGATCTCGCAGCTCGGCATCGAGATCACCGACTCCCCCTACGTTGTCGTCAACATGAGGATCATGACTCGCATGGGCACCCCCGCCCTCGAGCTCATCGGCAAGGGCCAGGAATGGGTCCCCGCCGTGCACTCGGTCGGCTACCCGCTCATCGACGCCGAGGGCAATGAACGCCCCGACACCGCATGGCCGTGCAACGAGGAGAAGTACATTACGCACTTCCCCGAGACGAACGAGATCTGGTCCTACGGCTCCGGCTACGGCGGCAACGCCCTGCTCGGCAAGAAGTGCTTCGCTCTCCGCATCGCCTCGACGATGGCACGCCGTGACGGCTGGATGGCTGAGCACATGCTCATCCTCCGCCTCACCGAAGAGGAGACCGGCAAGCAGTTCCATGTCGCAGCGGCCTTCCCGTCCGCCTGTGGCAAGACCAACCTTGCCATGCTCCAGCCCACGATCGAGGGCTACAAGGTCGAGACGATCGGCGACGACATCGCATGGATGCGCCCCGGCGAAGACGGCACGCTGCGTGCGATCAACCCCGAGGCAGGCTTCTTCGGCGTCGCACCGGGCACGTCCTACAAGACGAACCCGATGGCCATGGACACGGCACGCGCCAACTCCATCTTCACCAACGTCGCCCTGACTGATGATGGCGATGTCTGGTGGGAGGGCATCGACGGCGAGATGCCGGATCACCTCATCGACTGGCACGGCAACGACTACACGAAGGCTGACGCTGAGGAGGGCAAGCTCGCCGCTCACCCGAACTCGCGCTTCACCGTCCCCGCCTCGCAGTGCCCGATCGTCTGCCCCGACTGGGAAGCACCCGAAGGTGTCGCGATCGACGCGATCCTCTTCGGCGGACGCCGCGCCACGAACGTGCCGCTCGTCGCTGAACAGTACAGCCAGGATCACGGCGTCTTCATCGGCGCATCGGTTGCCTCCGAGGTCACCGCTGCCGCGACGGACGTCAAGGCCGGCTCGCTGCGCCACGACCCCTTCGCCATGCTCCCCTTCTGCGGCTACAACATGGCCGACTACTGGGGCCACTGGACGGAGATGCAGGCGAAGCTTGGCGACAAGTTCCCCAAGGTCTACCAGGTCAACTGGTTCCGCAAGGACGAGAACGGCAAGTTCATGTGGCCCGGCTTCGGCGACAACGCCCGTGTCCTCGACTGGATCGTCCGCCGCGCCGATGGTCGCGTCGAGGCCATCGACGGCATCACCGGCCGCTACCCCAAGATTGAAGACTTCAACCTTGAAGGCACCGATGTCGGCCAGGAGGAGTGGAACAAGCTCTTCGAGACCGACCCCGATGCGTGGGCAGCCGAGATCGACCACACCGAGGAATACTTCACCCAGTTCGGCGACAGGGTTCCCGCCTCGATCAACAACGAGCTCGCAGCATACCGCGGGCGCATCGAGGAAGCACGCAAGTAATCACAGTCTCTTCGCATAGAGAATGAAGGGCAGGTGCCACGGCACCTGCCCTTCAGCTTGTGTGAGACTCGCTCATTCTGCGAACGATCGGCCGATGCTTGCGGGACGATGAACGCGGCGGCGGTAGGCTCAAGGCATGAAGATCCTTCTCCTTGGTTCCGGTGGACGCGAGCATGCTCTGGCTCTCGCCATGGCCACCCACGTCGACACCCTGATCGCAGTTCCCGGCAACCCCGGCATCGCGGCAATCCCCAATGCCGAATGCCTCGACGGAGACATCCTCAGCGGGGAGGATATGGTGCAGATTGCGCTGCGCCGCAACGTTGACCTCGTCGTCATCGGCCCAGAGGCGCCCCTCGTTGCCGGGGTGAGCGATGATCTGCGCGATGCTGGGATCGCCGTGTTCGGGCCCAGCGCGGCCGCCGCGCAGCTCGAGGGATCGAAGGCATTCGCGAAGAAGATCATGGCGCTCGCGGAGGTTCCCACCGCGATGGCCCACATCTGTTCCACGCGCGAGCAGGCTGATGATGCGCTCGACATGTTCCCCGCACCGTTCGTCGTCAAGGACGATGGTCTGGCGGCCGGGAAGGGTGTTGTTGTCACGACCGATATCGAGGAGGCCCGTGAGCACGCCTACTACTGCATTGACAGGGGCGGCTCCGTTGTCATCGAGGAATACCTCGATGGTCCCGAGGTTTCCCTGCTCTGCCTGTGCGATGGGAAGACGGTCGTCCCACTCGAGGCCGCCCAAGATTTCAAGCGTCTGCGCGATGGCGATGAGGGGCCGAACACGGGGGGCATGGGATCGTACTCTCCGCTCCCGTGGGCTCCCGCCGGGCTGGCGGATGAGGTCCTCGACCGTGTCGCCTACCCTGTGATCCGCGAGCTGGAGCGGCAGGGCACTCCCTTCGTCGGCATCCTCTATGTCGGACTCGCGCTGACTGAGCGCGGGATCCGCGTCATCGAGTTCAATGTGCGCTTCGGCGATCCGGAGACGCAGGCTGTCCTGCCCAGGCTCCGCACCCCACTCCCGGACGTTCTCCTGGCAGCCGCCAACGGCACGCTCGAACAGGTGCCTCCCCTCGACTGGGATCCGGGCGCCGTTGTCGCCGTCGTCCTCGCAGCCGAGGGCTACCCGGGCAGGCTGACTCTCGGGGTGCCCGTCACGTCGACTGATGTCATCCATGCCGGCACGTCCGAGGTTGACGGCCAGGTTGTGACATCCGGGGGCAGGGTTCTTGCAGTGCGAGGGTTCGGGGCAACCGTGGCGGAGGCCAGGGCCGATGCCTATGCGAAGATCCAGCCCTTCGAGGGAGCCCAGTACAGGACCGATATCGCCGCCGGCATCTGACCGGGCACAGGTTCGAAGGAGTGTCGCCATGCGAACAATCGCCGGAGAAGGGGGCGAAACTTCCCCCTTTTCGTGGGAGAATGAGGGCATGAATCAGAGCCCCACGAAGAACCTGCGCGGCTGGACCCACGTCAAGTCCGGCAAGGTGCGCGACCTTTATGTGCCGACCGAGTTGACGACACATTCGGGCCGCGACACGGTTCTCATCGTGGCCTCGGATCGCATCTCCGCCTTCGACCATGTGCTGCCCACACCGATCCCGGGGAAGGGCCGCATCCTCACCTCGATGACGATGTGGTGGTTCGATCAGCTGAACGATGTCACCCAGAACCATTTCGTGTCGGTCGATGTGCCGGACGAGGTGAAGGGCCGTGCCATGCTGACGGAGCGTCTGCAGATGGTGCCCGTCGAGTGCGTCGTGCGCGGTTACATCAGCGGCTCCGCCCTGGCCGAGTATCGTGAGACGGGATCGATCTGCGGGATCGCGCTCCCCGAGGGGCTCCGCGAGGGCGATGAACTGCCCGAGCCGATCTTCACTCCCGCCGCGAAGGCAGACGTCGGCGATCACGATGTCAACATCACGTTCGAGCAGGTCGAGGAGATCACAGGGAAGGATCTCGCCCGCTCGCTCCGCTCCATTTCCCTAGCCCTCTACAACCGGGCCCGAGAGATCGCCGCGAAGCAGGGCATCATCCTGGCGGATACGAAGTTCGAGTTCGGCAGGCGCCTCCAGCCGGGCGAGACAGACCTCGTCTTGGCTGACGAGATCCTGACCCCGGACTCGTCGAGGTTCTGGGACGCGGCCACCTACGAGCCGGGGAAGGCGCAGCCCTCTCTCGATAAGCAGTACATCCGCGACTGGTTGACATCGGACGAATCGGGCTGGGATCGGGTGTCCGCACCGCCGGAGCTTCCCGCGCACGTCGTGGAGAAAACACAGGAACGATACATTCACGCCTACGAGCGGCTCACAGGGCAGACCTGGGGGCGCTGATCGGGGCGCAGGCGCTACAGTTGTGCCCATGGGACGCATCATTGTAGAAGTCATGCCGAAGCCTGAAATCCTTGATCCGCAAGGGAAAGCCATTGCTGGCGCTCTCTCGCACCAGGGTTTCACCGAGTTCACCGACGTTCGCCAGGGTAAACGGTTCGAGTTGACCGTTGAGGGTGACGTCACAGATGAAGCCCTCGAGGCGGCACGGAAAGCGGCCGAAGGCGTGCTCTCCAATCCCGTCATCGAGGATGTCGTCGGCATCTATGCGGAGGACAAGTGAAGGTAGGTGTCATCACCTTCCCGGGCTCCCTCGATGAGGGGGACGCGCGAAGGGCAGTCCGGCTGGCCGGCGGGCAGGCCGTGGAGCTCTGGCACGCTGATCGAGACCTTCACGGTGTCGACGCTGTGATCATTCCCGGCGGGTTCTCGTACGGCGATTACCTCCGGTGCGGTGCCATCGCGGCTCTCGCCCCGGTCATGCAATCCGTGATCGACCGAGCCAAGGACGGCATGCCCGTTCTCGGCATCTGCAACGGATTCCAGGTGCTGTGCGAGTCCGGGCTGCTGCCCGGCGCTCTCGTGCGCAACGACCACCAGAAGTTTATCTGCCGCGAACAGAAGCTCCGCGTGGAATCCACTCGGACCGCCTGGTCGAGCGGCTTCTCGGAAGGTGCGGAGATCACGATCCCGCTCAAGAACGGGGAGGGCTCCTTCCAGGCGCACGACGAGACGATCGCCGAGCTCGAGGGGGAGGGCCGTGTGGTCTTCCGCTACGTGGACGGCAACCCGAACGGCTCCCGAAACGATATCGCAGGAATCTCCAACGCCGCCGGGAACGTTGTCGGCCTCATGCCGCACCCCGAGCATGCTGTGGAAGCGGGCTACGGTCCCGACTCCCCGTCCGGCATCCGCACCGGAACCGACGGCCTCATCATCTTCCAGTCACTCATGGGGGTTCTCCGATGATCCACGATACCGTTGCGAATGCGGCAGCCACGCCCGACCAGGAGATGCCGTACGCGGCCCTCGGCCTGAAAGACAACGAATACGCCCACATCAAGGAACTGCTCGGCCGGCGTCCCACGAATGCGGAACTCGCCATGTACTCCGTCATGTGGTCGGAACACTGCTCCTACAAGTCCTCCAAAAAGCATTTGAAGGAACAGTTCGGCGCCAAGACGACGAAGGCCATGAGCAAGCATCTCCTGGTCGGCATGGGCCAGAACGCCGGCGTCGTCGACATCGGCGATGGTTGGGCGGTCACGTTCAAAGTGGAGTCGCACAACTCACCCTCCTACGTGGAGCCCTATCAGGGAGCCGCCACGGGAGTCGGCGGCATCGTCCGCGACATCATCGCCATGGGTGCGCGTCCCGTCGCCGTCATGGACCAGCTGCGCTTCGGGGACCCGAACGAGCAAGACACGTGGCGGGTGGCCAACGGTGCCATCTCCGGCATCGCCGGCTACGGCAACAGCCTCGGCCTGCCCAACATCGGAGGGGAAGTCGAATTCGATTCCTCCTACCAGGGCAACCCGCTCGTCAACGCCCTCGCGGTCGGCGTCATGCGCCACGAGGACATCCATCTTGCCAACGCCGAAGGCGTCGGCAACAAGATTGTCCTGTTCGGTGCCCGCACCGGCGGCGATGGTATCGGCGGCGCCTCCATCCTTGCCTCCGAGGCTTTCGATGGGGGAGTGCCCACGAAGCGCCCCTCCGTTCAGGTAGGGGATCCCTTCATGGAGAAGGTCCTCATCGAATGCTGCATGGAGCTGTTCCGCGACGGCACCGTCGAGGCGATCCAGGACCTCGGTGCCGCCGGCATCTCCTGCGCCACCTCCGAGCTTGCCGCCAACGGCGGGTCGGGCATGCACGTCGATCTGGAAGAGGTGCTCCTGCGCGATCCCACTCTCAACGCGGGCGAGATCCTCATGTCCGAATCCCAGGAACGGATGATGGCAGTCGTCTCCCCGGAGCGTCTCGATGACTTCATGGCGATCATCGCCAAATGGGAGGTGGAAGCCTCCGTCATCGGTGAAGTGACCGGCAATGGCAGGCTCACCATCGATCACGATGGTCACCGGATCGTCGACGTCGATCCGACAACCGTTGCGGTCGACGGCCCCGTCTATGATCGGCCCTACTCCCGCCCCTCGTGGCAGGACGACCTGCAGGCGGACTCGGCCGACAGGCTGGAATGGCCGGCACCGGGCGACGAGCTGCGGGAACAGATCATCCAGGTCCTCCACTCTCCCAACCAGGCGCCCAAAGACTGGGTGACAAGCCAATACGACCGCTTCGTGCGCGGGAACACGGCACTGTCCCAGCCCGACGATGCGGGGGTCATCCGTGTCGACGAGGAGACCGGGCGAGGCGTTGCGATCTCGACAGACGCAAACGGCTGGTTCACGAAGCTCGACCCGTACGAGGGCGCCCGCCAAGCTCTTGCCGAGTCCTACCGGAACGTCGCGACAGTGGGTGCCCGCCCGCTCGCCGTGACGGATTGCCTGAACTTCGGCAACCCCGAGAAGCCAGAACTCATGTGGCAGCTCGTCAAGGCGATGGAGGGGCTGGCAGACGGCTGTGCCGAGCTCGGCATCCCCGTCACCGGCGGCAACGTGTCCCTCTACAACTCGTCCGGTGAGGAATCGATCAACCCGACCCCCGTCGTCGGCATGCTCGGCGTCCTCGACGACGTCACGGTCGCCAGCCCTTCGGGCTGGGTCGAGGAAGGCCTCGCGATCGTCGCCCTCGGGGACGTCGCGGCAGAACTCGACGGGTCGGCATGGGCGCGCACCGTCCACGATCATCTCGGAGGGCTCCCGCCCGCGGTCAACCTGGCGCGAGAAGTGGCCCTCGGAAACGTTCTCATCGCACTCGCGGAGGCCGGGATCACGAAGGCCGCCCATGACGTGTCGAACGGCGGCCTGATCCAGACGGTGACGGACATGGTGCTCCGCAATCGCGTCGGAGCGTCTATCGACGTCCGTCCGCTCGGTGCCGGCGACTTCGTGTCGCTGTTCTCCGAATCGCAGGCGCGTGCGGTGATCGCCGTGGACGAGGAGCATTGGCCGGTTGTCGTGGCTGCCGCCGAGGCGGAGGGCGTGACCGTCTCCCGCATCGGCACCACGGGCGGCAGGCGACTCGTCATCGAGGGCGAGGAAACCTACTCGTTCCTCATCGACGAGCTTGTCGGTCCCACCCCTCGGGCGCCGCAGAACTGAGTATTGTCCACCGGCTTCGGCCGATATATGATGCACTCCCTCGCGTGAGAGCCTCCCGGATCGGGAATCTCAATCGTGGGGGAGTGTGCTTTTTTGGCGGACTTTGGGCGATTTACCTCCGGGTTGCCGATGTTCGGGGGTATGGCCGAGAAATGTGGAATATTTCGCAGTGGACGGTTGTGCGCGGATTTCCCTCAATGAACTAGCGTTTCTGGTATGAGTAGCATCGCGAATGAATACATCGAGTCAGTCCTCGACGGCCTGGCTGTACGTAACCCTGGCGAAGCGGAGTTCCACGAAGCTGTCACCGGCGTGCTGACGACCCTCGCTCCCGTCCTCGAACAGCACCCCGAATACCAGGACGCTGCTATCCTCGAGCGAATCATCGAACCGGAACGTGTCATCCACTTCCGTGTGCCGTGGGTCGACGATGAGGGTAAGTACCACGTCAACCGCGGTTACCGAGTCCAGTTCAACTCGGCCCTCGGCCCGTACAAGGGTGGGATCCGATTCCATCCTTCCGTCACCGCATCGATCGTCAAGTTCCTCGGCTTCGAACAGACCTTCAAGAATGCTCTCACCTACCAGCAGATCGGCGGCGGCAAGGGCGGATCCGACTTCGACCCGCACGGCCGCTCCGACAACGAGATCATGCGTTTCTGCCAGTCCTTCATGACGGGCCTGTACCGCAACATCGGCCCGGATCTCGACATCCCTGCCGGTGACATCGGGGTGGGCGGCCGCGAGGTCGGCTACATGTTCGGCCAGTACAAGAGGCTCCGCGGACGCTTCGAGGCGGGCGTTCTCACCGGCAAGGGCGTCGAATGGGGAGGCTCTCTCATCCGCACCGAGGCCACCGGCTACGGTCTCGTCGCGTTCACGGAGAACATGCTCCAGACCCGGGGCGAAAGCCTGGAGGGACAGACGGTCTCCGTCTCGGGCTCCGGCAACGTCGCGATCTACGCGATCGAGCGTCTCCTCGCCTACGGGGCACGCCCCGTCACCTTCTCCGACTCGTCCGGCTGGGTATATGACGCCGATGGCGTCGACCTCGAGCTCCTCAAGGACATCAAAGAGGTCAACCGCGGCCGCGTTGCCGACTATGTCGAGGAGCGCCCCCGCGCAGAGCTGCACACCCGCGGCTCGATCTGGGACGTCCCCGTCGACATCGCCCTCCCGTGTGCAGTCCAGCTCGAGCTCACCGCGAAGGACGCTCGTACACTCATCAAGAACGGCGTCAAGGCCGTCGCAGAGGGCTCGAACATGTCGACCACAGCTGATGGTGTTGAGGTATTCGACGATGCTGACGCCCTCTACGGCCCCGGCAAGGCTGCCAATGCGGGCGGCGTCGCCGTCTCCGCTCTGGAGATGCAGCAGAACGCCGCACGCCAGTCCTGGACTGCGGAGGATGTCGCCAACCGTCTCGACACGATCATGGAAGATATCCACAACCAGTGCACGGAAGCATCGATGACGTACGTCGGTCGTCCCGATGACTACGTGACAGGCTCGAACGCGGCCGGCTTCGTTCGCGTTGCCGATGCGATGATCGCGCAGGGCGTCATCTAGGCCCCTCATATCGATCGAGGGCGGTGGGCCACAAGCCCACCGCCCTCCTCTTTGTCGAGACAGTTACCAGGTGTGGGATTCGTTGAGGACAGCAAGTGCCAGGTAGCGGGCTTCGGCGGGGTCGCTTGCGCCGAGGACAGCATCGGCCGCCCTCCTGCACTGGTCGAAGGTGACGGAGTCCAGGCGCGAGCCGACATACGGGATCGCGCTGGGCGCCATGGACAGGGACGTCACGCCCATGCCGATCAGGACAGCGGCAAGGTTCGGATCCGCTGCCGCTTCCCCGCACACTCCGACAGGCTTGCCGTGGCGGAGGCCCGCCTGCGCGATCCCGTGGATGAGAGTGAGCACGGCAGGCTGCCAGTTGTCCGTGTACGTCGCCAGGTTCGCGTTGCCTCGATCGGCCGCCATGACGTACTGGGTGAGATCGTTCGTGCCGATCGACACGAAGTCGATCTCCTCGAGGAACTTGTCGATCAAGATCGCGGCCGAGGGGACCTCGATCATGATGCCGGCCTTGATGCCGTGGGTGCGGACGAGTGACGCGAACCAGCGGGCTTCCGCTACGGTCGACACCATGGGCGCCATGATCCAATTCGGGCCGTCGTGCTCGTTCGAGGCCTCGACGAGTGCCTCGATCTGGCGGGTGAGAAGACCCTGGTCGATGCCGGAGGTGCGCAGTCCGCGCACTCCGAGCGCCGGGTTCTCTTCGTTCGGCACCGATGCGAAGGCGACCGGCTTGTCCGACCCGGCGTCGAGCGTTCGGACAACGATCTTCGCGCCGGGGAAGCATTGGAAGACTGAACTGTAGAGCTTGACCTGCTCCTCGACGGAGGGCTCGGTCGGGGTGTTGAGGAAGCCGAGCTCGGTTCGGAAGAGTCCGATGCCGGAGGCCTGTGATTCTTCGGCGCGCTCAGCGCCCGCACGATCCTGGATGTTGGCAAGGATTTCGACGGCATGGCCGTCCTTGGTCTGTGCAGGGCCGTGCCAGGAGCGAGCCAGTCTGCGCCGTTCAGCATCTTCTCGTGCGAGAGACTCGGCGGTCTCCGTGTCGGGATCGACCGAGTACTCACCCGAATCCCCGTCCATGATCAGCGTCGCGCCGTTGGGCACATTCCCGAGGTCGCGGGCGGCGACGATGCAGGGGATGGAGAGCTGGCGGCAGATGATCGACGTGTGGGACGTGGGGCCGCCGAGACGGGTGATGATGCCGAGGATGAGGTCCGGGTCGAGGCCGGCCGTGTCGGCGGGTGCGAGATCGTCCGCGAGGAGAATGATCGGCTCATCGGGTGTCGGGACACCAGGCTCCGGATCGCCGTTGATCTCAGCGATGACACGGTTCCTCATGTCGAGGAGGTCGGTGACGCGCTCCGCCATGAGCCCGCCCGCCTGCTTGAAGATATCGGCGAACATGGCGGTGGCCTGGGCAACTGACTGGACCGCTGGGGTGCCCGACGCGATCCGCTTTGACACTTCTCTGCGCCACCCAGCATCCTTCGCGAAGCCGGCAGAGACGGCCAGGATGTCAGATGCTGTGCCGACCGTATTCGCGGCACGATCGAGGAGGCGTCCCGCGACAGCATCCGCCGCGGCGGTGAAACGCTCGGATTCGATCCCCCGCCTATCTTCGCTGATCACCTCCGACGTGTCCTCGGGCTCGGGTACTGCCCGTGCCCAGGCTGTCTTTCCGTAGGAGACCCCGGGGACAACAGGAGTCCCATAGAGGGTGAGCGACGCTTCCATATGGCGTTCCTTCCAGATCGCGCTCCACTGAGTGGCTTCGTCAGCATTCTAGTTGAGCGCGCTCGGGACCAGAGATTCACCGAGAGTCCACAACGAACCACATGGTCGTTGTTTGCGTAAGTTAACCCACACTTCACCGATCCCAGGTAAGTTGGATCGTGTCATGACTTTCTGAGAGATAGGACGGTATGTGATGAGAAATCACTTACTGGGCGCACGGCGCCCCCTTGCTGTGACAGCAACGGTCGCGCTCGTCGCCATGGGCATAGCCGCCCCAGCCACAGCCGCACCGGCGGGAGATGACAGCGACAAGACTGCTGTTGTCGAACCGCAAAACACGAATACTGAAACAGTCACGATTGATGTTGTGGGGATTACTGATTTCCATGGTTATATCGAGACTGCTCCGTATTTGAAGACGCAGATTGATGCTGTGCGGGCTGCTAATGAGAACACCGTGTTTGTTTCTGCGGGTGACAATATTGGTGGGTCTGCGTATGTGTCTGCTATTGCGCAGGATGTTCCGACGTTGAATGTTCTGAATGCGATGGGTCTGGATGTGTCGGCTGTGGGTAACCATGAGTTCGATCAGGGGTATGCGGATTTGACGGATCGTGTGATTCCGTTGATTGATTTCTCGTATCTGGGTGCGAATGTTGGGGGTGCTGACGCGATCAATACGCCGCCGTATGAGGTGGTGGATATTGATGGCGTGAGTGTTGCTTTTGTTGGTTCGGTGACGGAGACGACGCCGACGATCGTGGTGCCTGATGGTATTGCGGGTCTGACGTTTGCTGATCCTGTGGCGACGACGAATGATGTGGCTGCGCAGTTGAAGGATGGGAATCCTGCTAACGGTGAGGCTGATGTGGTTGTGTCGCTGTTCCATGAGGGCGACTCGGTTGCGAAGGGCTTGTCGGGGGATGTTGATCTGGTGTTTGCCGGTCATACCCATATTTCGTCGAATGTGATGACGGATGCTGGTGCGCCGATTCTTCAGGGTGGTCAGTATGGTCAGAAGTTTGCTCATGCGACGTTGAGTGTGTCGGCTGAGGGTGTTGTCACGATTGATGACACGAAGATTGTTGACCTTGATAAGTCGGTTGCTGCGGATCCTGAGATCCAGGCGCTTGTTGATGCGGCTAAGGCTGAGGCTGAGGTGCTTGGCGCTGAGGTTCTTGCCGAGATCACGGAGAATGCTTTCCGTGGGACGAATACGGGTTCGGATATGGGGTCGAATCGTGGGACTGAGTCCTCGATGGGTAACCATGTTGCCAATGCGGCGTTGATGACGGCGAATAAGCTGTCGGGTGCTGATTTTGGTTTGACGAATCCGGGTGGTCTGCGTAACGATCTCGATAGTCTTCCCGCTGGTGGTGATGGGAAGGTCACGTATGGTGAGGCGTTCTCGGCTCAGCCGTTCGGTAACACGATTGGCACGATTGATCTGACGGGTGAGCAGGTGTACACGGTGTTGGAGCAGCAGTTCCAGCCTGGTGCGTCGCGTCCTGTGCTGCGTCTTGGTCTGTCGGATAACGTGACGTACACCTATGATTGGACCGCTGAAGATGGTGGCGATATCACGGGTGTGTGGATTGATGGTGTGCCGGTTGATAAGGCGGCGACGTACACGGTTGCGTCGAATACGTTCTTGTTGACGGGTCAGGATGGTTTCACGGAGTTCGCGCAGGGCACGAATCCTGTGGAGACTGGCATTGTTGATCTTCAGGCCTATGTTGATTACATCAAGGCGGGTAATGCGGATACGATTCCTGCGGGTCAGCGTTCGATCGGTCTGATTCATGATCCGTTGGTTGCGGGTGCGAGTGCTGAGGTGGAGCTTGCTTCGCTGGTGTTCACGGCGTTGGAGGAGAAGCCGGACACGGTCACTGTGTATCTCAATGGTGTTGAGGTTGGTTCCTCGGCTATTGATGCGACGATCGTTCCGAACCGTGATGACACGGGTACCGCGGCCGTGACGGTTGCTGTTCCCGCGGACGTGCCTGCTGTTTCCGAGCTGCGTATCGTGACGACCTTCGCCAATGGCGATGTCGACACCGACGTCACCATCCCCGTCAAGGTTGCCGGTGGCTCAGTCACGATTGATGTTGTGGGGATTACTGATTTCCATGGTTATATCGAGACTGCTCCGTATTTGAAGACGCAGATTGATGCTGTGCGGGCTGCTAATGAGAACACCGTGTTTGTTTCTGCGGGTGACAATATTGGTGGGTCTGCGTATGTGTCTGCTATTGCGCAGGATGTTCCGACGTTGAATGTTCTGAATGCGATGGGTCTGGATGTGTCGGCTGTGGGTAACCATGAGTTCGATCAGGGGTATGCGGATTTGACGGATCGTGTGATTCCGTTGATTGATTTCTCGTATCTGGGTGCGAATGTTGGGGGTGCTGACGCGATCAATACGCCGCCGTATGAGGTGGTGGATATTGATGGCGTGAGTGTTGCTTTTGTTGGTTCGGTGACGGAGACGACGCCGACGATCGTGGTGCCTGATGGTATTGCGGGTCTGACGTTTGCTGATCCTGTGGCGACGACGAATGATGTGGCTGCGCAGTTGAAGGATGGGAATCCTGCTAACGGTGAGGCTGATGTGGTTGTGTCGCTGTTCCATGAGGGCGACTCGGTTGCGAAGGGCTTGTCGGGGGATGTTGATCTGGTGTTTGCCGGTCATACCCATATTTCGTCGAATGTGATGACGGATGCTGGTGCGCCGATTCTTCAGGGTGGTCAGTATGGTCAGAAGTTTGCTCATGCGACGTTGAGTGTGTCGGCTGAGGGTGTTGTCACGATTGATGACACGAAGATTGTTGACCTTGATAAGTCGGTTGCTGCGGATCCTGAGATCCAGGCGCTTGTTGATGCGGCTAAGGCTGAGGCTGAGGTGCTTGGCGCTGAGGTTCTTGCCGAGATCACGGAGAATGCTTTCCGTGGGACGAATACGGGTTCGGATATGGGGTCGAATCGTGGGACTGAGTCCTCGATGGGTAACCATGTTGCCAATGCGGCGTTGATGACGGCGAATAAGCTGTCGGGTGCTGATTTTGGTTTGACGAATCCGGGTGGTCTGCGTAACGATCTCGATAGTCTTCCCGCTGGTGGTGATGGGAAGGTCACGTATGGTGAGGCGTTCTCGGCTCAGCCGTTCGGTAACACGATTGGCACGATTGATCTGACGGGTGAGCAGGTGTACACGGTGTTGGAGCAGCAGTTCCAGCCTGGTGCGTCGCGTCCTGTGCTGCGTCTTGGTCTGTCGGATAACGTGACGTACACCTATGATTGGACCGCTGAAGATGGTGGCGATATCACGGGTGTGTGGATTGATGGTGTGCCGGTTGATAAGGCGGCGACGTACACGGTTGCGTCGAATACGTTCTTGTTGACGGGTCAGGATGGTTTCACGGAGTTCGCGCAGGGCACGAATCCTGTGGAGACTGGCATTGTTGATCTTCAGGCCTATGTTGATTACATCAAGGCGGGTAATGCGGATACGATTCCTGCGGGTCAGCGTTCGATCGGTCTGATTCATGATCCGTTGGTTGCGGGTGCGAGTGCTGAGGTGGAGCTTGCTTCGCTGGTGTTCACGGCGTTGGAGGAGAAGCCGGACACGGTCACTGTGTATCTCAATGGTGTTGAGGTTGGTTCCTCGGCTATTGATGCGACGATCGTTCCGAACCGTGATGACACGGGTACCGCGGCCGTGACGGTTGCTGTTCCCGCGGACGTGCCTGCTGTTTCCGAGCTGCGTATCGTGACGACCTTCGCCAATGGCGATGTCGACACCGACGTCACCATCCCCGTCTCTGCGAAGATCGCTCCTTCCGTCGGCAACTGGTTCTACGTCTCGAATGACTGGACATCCACTGTCGCCGCGATCGAGTTCGGCTTCGGCCGGGCCGGAGACGAAGTCTTTGCAGGTGACTGGGACAACGACGGCAAGGACACCTTCGCTGTCCGTCGCGGCACCACCTTCTACGTCACGAACGAGCTCAAGGGCGGCGACGCCGAGGTCGAGTTCAGGTACGGCCGCCTCGGCGACGAGGTCATTGTCGGTGACTGGGACGGCGACGGCTACGACACCTTCGGTGTCCGCCGCGGCAACACGTTCTACCTGAACAACGAGCTCAAGGGCGGCGCAGCCGACCTGCAGTTCAACTACGGACGCCGCGGGGACGAGATCCTCACCGGCGACTGGGATAATGACACGAAGGACACGATCACGGTTCGACGCGGCAACGCGTTCTTCGTGAACAACGAGCTCGTCGGCGGGGCAGCCAGCCACGAGTTCAACTACGGCCGGGCAACGGACAAGGCGTTCGCAGGCGACTACAACGGCAATGGTTACGACACCATCTCGCTGCGTCGCGGCAACGTCTTCATCATCAACAACGACCTCGTGGGCGGCTTCGCAGGAAGCTCCCTCGGATTCGGACGCGTTGGCGATGACGTCTTCATCGGCGACTGGGATGGCGACATGGTCGACACCCCGGCGGTTCGCCGCTGACACGCAGCCCTAGCGGCACGTGACACTGGGACGCCCACCATTCGGTGGGCGTCCCGCTATTGTGGGAGCATGAAGCGCCGTATCGACCTCAGCGAGCTCGACAGTCTCGTCTCGAGGATCTTGTCCGGAGACACTCTCTCTACCGGTGAGAAGAGAACCGCGGGGCGGGGAGCCCTCGAAGAGCTAGCAGCCCTGAGCCCGGGACGATCAGTCGAAGTCCGGGTGCCCTACGTGGGGGCAGTCCAGGCGATCATGGGACCCTCCCACAAGCGCGGCACCCCGCCGAACGTTGTCGAGATCGATATCGATACGTGGCTGGAGCTCGCGTGCGGGCAGACGAGCTGGGATGATGCTGTCAGTGCAGGTAAAGTAGGAGCGTCCGGCATCCGGGCGGATCTCAGCGATGTCCTGCCGCTATTTCGAGGAAGGCAATGATGGAATCTGGCGAAGAGTTCTACGTCACCAACCCGAGACGAGCCCCGCGGTACGGCAGATTCATGCTGGTCGGCGCCGCCCTGGGCGCAATCGTCGGCCTGCTGATCATCCAATTCGGTCCCGCGGCCGGCAGCTTCGCGATCGGCGATGTCGCCGCCGCCATGCTCCTCCTCACCGTCCCAGTCGGTCTCTTCTTCGGTGCGTTGATCGCTCTTCTCATTGACCGGAGATCGCTGAAGAAGCCCGGGCCGGTGGACTAGCCTGAGACCGTGGCTCAGCGAATAGTCCGCGCTAACGTAGCGCAACCCCGAGAAGTCGTCACTGCGATGACGGCGCTGCGGGAGAAGCTGTCGATCTCGACCGACTATCCAGACGTCACCGTCGAGGACGTGGATGCGAGCCTTCTGCCGGACCGCCGCGATATTCCTTTCGTCACGATCGACCCGCCCGGCGCGAGCGACCTGGATCAGGCCATGTACCTGTCCCGGGAGGGCGATGGCTACCTCGTGCAGTATGCGATCAGCGCCGTCGGGCTCTTCGTCCGCCCGGGCAGCGATCTCGACCGCGAGGTGCACGCCCGCGGCGTCACGCTGTATGGCCCTGACGGGAGCATCCCCCTTCACCCGCGAGAGCTCTCAGCGGGCTCCGCGTCCCTCCTGGAAGGCGAAGACCGTCCAGCATACCTCTGGTACCTCCACCTTGATCCGGACGGGGGACTGCGGCACTCGTGGGTGGAATTCGCCCATGTCAGGTCACGCGCCCAGCTCACATACGAACAGGTCCAGGATGCTCATGACGGGGGAGGGACACTCCCCGAGCAGGTTCCGGCCGACCTGGTGGAACTTCTCGCCACGATCGGGCGCCTTCGCATCGAGCGCGAGATCGCGCGCGGGGGAGTGTCTCTCGACCTTCCCGAGCAGCTGATCGAGAAGACGGATGTCGGCTACCATCTCGCCTTCCGTGCAGTGACAGACGTCGAGGAGTGGAACGCACAGATCTCGCTCCTCACCGGCATGGCAGCCGCGCGGCTCATGAAGAACGCGAACGTGGGAATCCTCAGGACACTGCCCCCGGCGCGCGACAAGGACCTCGACAGGCTCCGTCAGGTCGCGGCTGCGCTCGATATCCCCTGGCAGGCTGACGTCGACTATCCCAGCTTCGTCCGTTCGCTCGATTCCTCGCGGGCGGCACACGCCGCTTTCCTCAACGAAGCGGCCAGCCTGTTCCGGGGCGCCTCCTACCTCCCCCTCGGGGCAGGAGAATCCGCGGACGACGTCGTGTCCGCCCATGCCGCGATCGCCTCCGTCTACGCGCACGTGACAGCGCCCCTTCGGCGTCTCGTCGACCGGTATGCTCTCGAGGTCTGCCGGTGCCTCTGTGCGCAGGGGCCGATCCCTGCGTGGGTGACAGAAGCACTGCCGGACCTTCCGAAGACGATGACGAAGGCCAACCAGCGTGCCTCCGCCTACGAACGCGGCGCGATCAACGCCCTCGAGGGGCTCATCCTCGCAGGGCGCGAAGGAGAGATCTTCCGGGGCGTCGTCATCGATGTCTCGGATGGTGAGCGGCCGCGCGGCAGTGTCATGGTGCGTGACCCCGCCGTTGAAGCCACGATCCACGGAGAAGACCTGCCGGTGGGCCACGACATCCGGGTCAGGCTGGTCAAGGTATCTCCCGATGGTCCAGAATTCGAATACGTGAAGGGCAAGCATGCACGGTGATGGTCGATTGACCCGGGTCCTGGACCCAGACGACAAGGGACAGGACGAATGCGGCGTCTTCGGGGTCTGGGCCCCGGGAGAGGACGTCGCACACCTCACCTACTTCGGGCTGTATGCGCTCCAGCATCGCGGGCAGGAATCCGCCGGTATCGCGACCTCCAACGGTGAGCAGATACTCGTCTACAAGGACATGGGTCTCGTCTCCCAAGTCTTCAACGAGGACCACCTGCGGCCCTTGACAGGCCATATTGCCGTCGGTCACGTGCGCTACGCGACGACCGGCAAGTCCGCCTGGACGAACGCCCAGCCGACACTGGGGCCAACACCCTTCGGCACGATCGCTCTCGGACACAACGGCAACCTCGTCAACACTCAGGCACTCATGGGGCTGGTGAGAGAGAAGTCGGGAGAAGACCTCACGGGTGAGCTCGGCCGCGGATCCTCGACGGACACGGCCGTCATGACCGCCCTCCTGGGGTGTTCAGACGAGGACCAGTCGCTCGAGGAGGCTGCGATGAGAGTGCTTCCGCAGCTCAAGGGCGCCTTCTCTCTGGCATTCATGGACGAGCACACGCTCTACGCGGCCCGCGATCCCTACGGGTTCCGCCCGCTCGTCCTCGGCAGGCTCAGCTCGGGATGGGTGGTGGCCTCGGAAACGGCCGCGCTCGATATCGTCGGCGCCTCTTTTATCCGCGAGATCGAACCCGGAGAGCTCCTCATCATCGACGAGTCGGGAATGAGATCGCGCCGCTTCGCCGACGCCACGCCCCGCGGCTGCATCTTCGAATACGTCTATCTGGCCAGGCCGGACACGACGATCGCCGGGCGCAACGTCAACGCCGCGAGGAACGAGATGGGGAGGGTTCTCGCCCGCGAACATCCCGTCGAGGCCGATATCGTCATCGCAACCCCGGACTCGGGAACACCGGCCGCGATCGGATACGCACAGGAATCCGGTATTCCCTACGCGCAGGGTCTCGTCAAGAATGCGTACGTGGGCCGTACGTTCATCCAACCCACCCAGACCATGCGTCAGCTCGGCATCCGGCTCAAGCTCAACCCTCTGCGCGAAGTCATCGCAGGCAAGCGCATCGTCGTCGTCGACGACTCGATCGTGCGCGGCAACACGCAGCGCGCGCTTGTCCGCATGCTCCGCGAAGCGGGAGCAGCCGAGATCCACATCCGCATCTCGTCGCCCCCGGTCGTCTGGCCCTGCTATTTCGGGATCGACTTCGCGACACGGGCCGAGCTCATCGCCTCCGGCTTGAGCATCGACCAGATCAGGCAGTCGATCGGGGCCGACAGTCTCGGCTTCATGTCCGAGGAAGGCATGATCGCCTCGACGACACGCCCCGAGTCTACGCTGTGCACCGCCTGCTTCTCAGGAAAATACCCTATGCCGGTCGACCACACGAGAGTGGCGGCAGGCCTCGATCCCGCACCGGAGGACTCATGAAGATCACCTATTCCCAAGCCGGCGTCGACACGGGCGCTGGTGACCGCGCCGTCGAGCTCATGAAGTCCGCCGTCTCGAAGACTCACGGACCGAACGTGATCGGCGGCGTCGGCGGTTTCGCCGGCCTCCTCGACGCCTCGGAGCTCCTCGCCTACCGGAAGCCCCTCCTCGCCACATCGACGGACGGTGTGGGTACGAAGGTCGCGATCGCTCAGGCTCTCGATATCCACGACACGATCGGCCAGGATCTCGTGGGCATGGTCGTCGATGACATCGTGGTGGTGGGGGCGAAGCCCCTCCTCATGACCGACTACATCGCCTGCGGCAAGGTCGTTCCCGAACGGATCGCCGACATCGTCCGCGGCATCGCAGCCGCCTGCGCCTCCATCAGCACGCCCCTGCTCGGCGGGGAGACGGCAGAGCATCCGGGTCTTCTCGGCGAGGATGAGTATGACGTGGCGGGAGCCGCGACGGGCGTTGTCGAGGCAGATGCCGTCCTCGGGCCGGACAGGGTCCGCGCGGGCGACATCGTCATCGCCATGGCGTCCTCAGGGATCCACTCGAACGGCTATTCCCTCGTCCGGAAAGTCCTCGAGGTCAACGGCTGGGATTACACGAAGCACGTCGACGAACTGGGCACGACGATCGGCGAAGAGCTGCTCGTTCCCACACGTCTCTACACCAACGTATGCCTCGACCTCGCCGATCGTGTCCACGCCTACTGCCACGTGACGGGAGGCGGACTCGCGGCGAACCTGGCCAGAGTGCTGCCAATCGGCATGCTGGCAGAGGTCTCCCGTTGGGATGTTCCGCCGATCTTCCGTGTCATCGCCGATCTCGGCCAGGTCCCGACACAGGACCTCGAGGCCACACTGAACCTGGGTGTCGGCATGCTTGCGATTGTTCCCGAGGAACACGCGCAGGGCGTCATCTCCGTCTGTGCCGCTGCCGGTATTCCCGCCTGGGAAGCGGGAAGGGTCATGGCGGACGATGGTGGGGAGGCTCTCCGCGGCGCGAAGGGCGTCAACGGCGGAGGAGTTCGCCTCACCGGCATGTACACGGGGCTCTAGACAAATCGGCACAAGCTAAGGGCGCGGATATTATCCGCGCCCTTCCTAGCTTGAGAAACTATCTGCCGAGTGGGTAGACGTCTTCTTCTTCGTCGTCCTCGTCGGCATAAGGGTCCTCGTACTCGAAGCCTGAGTACTCGGTCTCGAACTCATCCGATTGGTCAGCGGGCTCGTCTCCTTTGGAGACAAGCTCGCGCTCCAGCGCTCGGTAGTCAGTATCCGGGCTGGAGTACTTCAAATTGCGAGCAACTTTACGTTGCTTGGCCTTCTGACGGCCGCGCCCCATGGCGTCGACCCCCCTCAACTAGTTCGGTCAATTACAGTGCCTCAAACGTACAACGATGGCACTCAACATTCTACGGCACCACCCTCAATTCTGGAATTCGGGACCTTGGACCCCGCATTATCCTGACATTTACTGCGAATCTGGACACAGCGTCCGTGAGGCTGAGGAGGTCCAATGCAAACACAGACCGAAAACGATCTGTTGACACCGTCGCAGGTGGCTGCGCTTTTCCATGTCGACCCGAAAACGGTGACGAGATGGGCGAACGCGGGAAAGCTATCGTCGATTCGAACCCTCGGGGGTCACCGCCGCTTCCGCAGGGAAGAGGTTGAAAAGCTTCTCACTGCGACAGCGCGACGGTAATCACCCGATGATTGATGGGAGGAGCGATGATGCTCCTCCCATCAGCACACGCCCTGTTTTTACCTCTTGATGATGAGGTAGCCCGCTAGGAGCACAGTCGCCGCCGCTGCGACGAGGATTCCGATGGCGACGGCATCGCCGTGACTCGCGTCAGCGGGAACAGCTTTCGCTTTGGCAGCGAATTCGTTCGCCTTCGCTTTCGCCTGGTCAGCCGCAGCCTTCGCGTTGGCCTTCGGGTCGACACGGGTCGCGAGCTCGTCGACGATCTCGGTGAGCTCCTGACGGGTGCGCTGAAGGTCGGCTTCAATGTCGGCCGCGCTGCGCTTGGGTGCGTCACTCATGGTGTGCCAGTCCCTTCTTCGCCGCTTCGATGTCATTGAGGATTCCCGACTTGGGATCGACGACGTACTCGTTCGAGGCCTTGATCTTCTTGAGCCCGATCAGTGCAAGAATGCCGCAGATCAGGAGAAGGGCGAAGCCGACGATAAGAGCCGATATCCACAGTGGGAGGGCGTTGGCGATGCCCCACACGGCCGCGAGGAGCAGAATGCCGAGCGCGTAGAGCGCGAGAACGCCGGCAACGATCAGCATGACAGCGCCGAGGCCAATCTTCTTCGCCTTCTCGGTCGCCTGGAGTTTCGCAAGCTCGATCTCATCGCGGATCAGGCGCGAGAAGCGTTCGCTGATCCCCGCAACGAGTTCACCGATCGAGCGAGAGTTTTTGGTCTCCTCAACCGGGGGCAGGGTCGAGCCGCCTAGGTCAGATGGGACTGCTGGTCCCTTGTTCGCGGATGCTGTCACCGTCCATCTCCTTCCGATGAACTAATCATTTGATCTCCATCACTCTACCGCGAACACTGCATGAGTGCGTACCTCACGGGATGTCAGCCGGGAACAAGGTGCACCTCATCGAATGCGCCCGTGACCTCGGGCTTCGCTTCCTGTTTACAGAAACTTCCCCAATGCGTCACCAGACTATGAGAATGTAGAGGAGATTCACTAAAAGTGACTCGGCTGGTCTAATCAAAGAGGACAGATCATATGAAATCATTCTTCACCAAGAGAGTGGCATTAATCGGTGCTGGTGCGCTGATTGTGTCACCGATATGGGCGATACCCGCCCAGGCGGAAACGGATGGCAGTGACGTCGTTATCAACGAAGTCTTTGCTCGCGGCGGCTCCGCCAACCAGGCATACACGAACAAGTTCATCGAGCTGTACAACCCCACCGATGAGGCGATCAGCCTCGATGGGCTGTCGCTGCAGTACATCCCGGCAACCAACGCGAACGCGACTGCTTCGGTCAATCTCTCGGGCTCTGTCCCTGCCGAAGGATACTTCCTTATCCAGGGCGGATCGAACGGCTCTAACGGGGCAGCGCTCCCGGCGCCTGATCTCGTGACAACCCTGAACGCCGGCGGCGGTGGCGGCGTGTTCGCGCTCGTCGATGGCACGACAAGCCTGACGGGCCTGCCTAAGGGTGACCTGTCGGCCGACGACCGCCTCGTCGACCTGGTCGGCTGGGGCACTGCGGAGCGATACGAGACGGCCGTGGCCGCAGTTGTGGGTGGCAACTCCGATTCCGGTTCCATCACCCGTACCGCTGGTGCCGATACCGACAACAACTTGGCGGACTTCACGTGGGCAACGACCCCGACTCCGCAGAACTCCGGTGGTACCGGCGGTGGAGACCCCGATCCGGATCCAGACCCCACCACCACAACCATTGCCGAGATCCAGGGCACCGGCAGCACCACTCCGCTCAACGGACAGGTTGTCACCACACGCGGTGTGGTCACGGCCGTCTACAAGAACAGCGGCTTCAACGGCGTCTACATCCAGACCCCGGGCACCGGCGGCACGATCGGCAACGCCTCTCACGGCGTCTTCGTCTACTCGGCCACAACGGCCAATGCTGTCGACTTCGGTGACTACATCGAGGTGACCGGCACCGCTGGCGAGTACTTCGGACTCACCCAGATCACGGGCCAGTCCTACACCATCCTCGACGAGGTCGTCGACGCTCCCGTCCCGACGGCCGTGACTCCTGCCGATCTCGTGACGGATGCTCAGCGCGAGGTTCTCGAGGGTATGCTCCTCGACGTGACCGACGTCCAGTTCACCGTGACCGACACGTACCAAACGAACGTCTACGGCCAGGTCGCATTGGCAATGGACGACGCACCGCTCCCCACCGAGACCGATATCTACAACCCGGTCACGGAGAAGGCCCAGCACGACGCACTCGTCGCCGAGAATGCCTCGAAGATGCTGACCCTCGATGATGGTTCGTCGTTCAGCTACACGAACTTCAACTTCAACGACCACAACACGCCCGTCCCGTACCTGAACACTGAGGTTCCCCTCCGTGTAGGCGCAGACGTGACCGTGTCCGAGCCTGTCATCCTTGACTACCGCTACCAGTGGAACCTTCAGCCCGTCGAGCGCATCACCGGCAACAACGACGACTTCCTTGTCGTCGAAGACACCCGCGCAGCGATCGTCGAAGCACCCGAGGTCGAAGGTGACGTGACGATCGCAACGTTCAACGTTCTCAACTACTTCACGACCCTGGGCACTGACCTGCGCGGCTGCACCTCGTACAACGACCGTGCGGGTAACCCCCTCACCGTCCGCGGCGGCTGTGATGCTCGTGGCGCATGGGACGCCGACAACCTGGCTCGCCAGGAAGGCAAGATCGTTGCCGCTATCCAGGAGCTGGACGCCTCTGTCGTCGGCCTTGAAGAGATCGAGAACTCGGCCGCGTTCGGCAAGGACCGGGACGTCGCCGTCTCCGACCTCGTCGATGCTCTCAACGCAGACGCAGGCTCCGCCAAGTGGGCATACGTCGAGTCACCCGAGGTTCTCCCGCAGGATGAGGACGTCATCCGACTCGCCTTCATCTACCAGGTCGACGAAGTCGTCCCCGTCGGCGATTCGAAGATCCTCATCGGTTCCTCCGCCTTCGGCAACGCACGCGAGCCCCTCGGCCAGGCCTGGCAGGCACTCGACGCTGACGGCGATCCCGCTGGCGATCAGTTCGCGACAATCACGAACCACTTCAAGTCAAAGGGCTCCGGCACCGATGACGGCACAGGGCAGGGCAACGCAAACCCCGACCGCAAGGCGCAGGCAACTGCACTTCTCGCCTTCGCGGACGAAGAGTACGGCGATATGCCGGTCTTCCTCGTGGGTGACTTCAACTCCTACTCCGCTGAAGATCCGATGCGGATCCTCGAGGCGGACGGCTACGTCAACCTTCTCCGCAACCAGAGCAACCTGGACGGCGAGCACTACTACACGTACACGTTCGGCCTGCGCGCAGGCTCCCTCGACCACATCCTCGGCAGCGCAGACGCCATGGATTGGGTAACCGAGACTGCCGTCTGGAACATCAACTCCGTTGAGTCTGTCGGCATGGAATACTCCCGCTACAACTACAACGTGACCAACCTGTTCCAGGCGGACAACCCGTTCCGCTCCTCCGACCACGATCCGATTAAGGTCGGCCTGGATATCCCCGGCCTCAACGACGAAGTCGTTGTCACGCCTGAGGCTCCTGTCCAGACCGGCAATACGGTCTCGATCCCCACGGTTGAGGGTGTCGAGTATGTGATTGATGGCGCGGTCGTGACCGGCGATGTCGATATCACTGCTGACACGACCGTGACGGCACGTGCGATCGAGGGCTATGTCCTTGCTGAGGATGCTGTTGCTCAGTGGACGTTCACCTATGTCGCTCCGATCGTGACTGTCACGCCTGAGGCTCCTGTCCAGGATGGCAACACGGTCTCGATCCCCACGGTTGAGGGTGTCGAGTACGTGATTGATGGCGCGGTCGTGACTGGCGATGTCGATATCACGAAGGACACGACCGTGACGGCGCGTGCGATCGAGGGCTATGTCCTTGCTGAGGATGCTGTTGCTCAGTGGACATTCACCTATACTGCTCCGATCGTGACCGTCACGCCCGAGGCTCCTGTCCAGGCCGGCAACACGGTCTCGATTCCAGTAGTTGAGGGTGTCGAGTACGTGATTGATGGCGCGGTCGTGACCGGCGATGTCGATATCACGGCTGACACGGTCGTGACCGCACGTGCGATCGAGGGCTATGTCCTTGCTGAGGATGCTGTTGCTCAGTGGACATTCACCTATGTCGCTCCGGGTCCCGTGGCTCCGTTGAAGGGCAATGTGTTCTTCGTTGCCAATGACTGGACCTCGACCGAGGCTGATGTCGTGTTCGCTTTCGGGCGTCGCGGCGATGAGGTCTTTGTCGGTGACTGGGACGGCGATGGCTATGACACACTCGCTGTGCGTCGTGGGAACACGTTCTATGGCAACAACACGCTCACGGGTGGTAACGCTGCTGCTGAGTTCAAGTTCGGCCGGGTCGGCGATGAGGTTCTCGTCGGTGACTGGGATGGGGATGGCGCCGATACGTTCGGTGTTCGCCGTGGCAACACGTTCTACCTGAACAACACCCTTGCCGGTGGTAACGCCGATGTTGAGTTCAACTACGGTCGCGCCGGTGATGAGGTTCTCGTTGGTGACTGGGATGGCGATGACGTCGACACGCTTGCTGTGAGTCGTGGGAATGCGTTCTACATCAACAACACTCTTGGTGGTGGGGATGCGGATTCCGTGTTCAACTACGGCCGGGTGAGTGATGAGGCGTTTGCTGGTGACTTCGATGGTGATGGTGTTGACACTGTCTCCCTGCGTCGTGGCAATGTCTTCCACATCAACAACGCTCTCGCGGGCGGGGCTGCTGACTGGACCATCGGTTATGGTCGGGCCAGCGACACGATCCTCATCGGTGACTGGGATGGCGACGGCGTCGACACCCCGACAGTCAACCGCATCGTAGGCTAGTCCTTCCGTCAGATTATCTGACTCATGACTGCTCCCCCGAAAACACTTCGGGGGAGCAGTTCTATGTCCAGACGACAACGCGGCGACCGAGTGGTTGCCGATGCGGGAGGGGAAGCTCCAGGGAACAAACCAAACAGTGTCTTGGCCAGCCCACACGCAAAAGACGTGGAGCCTGCTCCTCGAGGCCAGAAGTTTCGATGGCAGTAACTACGTTGAGTTGAATGCCGATCACATAGCCGTAGTGCCGAGAAGGCGGCAGTCCGGAGTGGCCACGATAGTGATGTCGATGCCTGCGAGACGGACTCGAATGACACGACAGAAGTCCTTCACTGACCATCTCATGCTCGCTGTGGGAATGCAGGGAGAAGCGCAGCGCCTTGCTGGCCGCCATTGACGCCAGGGGGATGAAGCGACTGAGTCAGGCACGAACTTCACAACGGCAAAGATATGCAAGAAACCCGCGATCTCTCGCGGGTTCCAATTGTGCCTCCGATCGGCGTCGATCCGATGACCTTTCGATTTTCAGTCGAACGCTCTACCAACTGAGCTACAGAGGCGTATAAGATTGCCCGGCATAGCCGGGCAATCTGCGACCCTGACGGGACTTGAACCCGCGACCTCCGCCGTGACAGGGCGGCGCGCTAACCAACTGCGCTACAGGGCCAAGAAACACTGTCGACCAAAGTCGTACCCCGAACGGGATTCGAACCCGTGTTACCGCCGTGAAAGGGCGGGGTCCTGGGCCGCTAGACGATCGGGGCCAGTATTTCTGGTGTTCCTTCGTGAACGTTTCCGTTCCTTCCGGAGCCAGACCAGCATAACTAGAAAACTGCGTTCAATGCAAAGCGGATGATGTGTCCTTACTCACCGGATCCCGCCCGTGGCGGTGGAGGGGCGTTTTCCTCGGAGATGGACGGGAAGCGACAAGGCGATCGCACGGAGGCAACGAAGCGATAAGAGCCGCCCGTTCGGGCTGAACCAATCATGGGGAGCGGCTGTGATCTGCCGGATGTGAACATGTGGGCAGCCTCGAATGTCAGGCAGTGACTGGCTACTGTTGACACCATGAAGCTACTCCTGTCCCAGCTCGCATCTGTCGTCGACCCCACCGAGGATCCCACGGAGGAGACGCCGCTCGGCGAGAACGTGGAACAGGCCGTGACCGTCACCTTCGACATTGTCGGCACACTCCTGACGTGTCTCATCGGAGCCGTGCTCGGTTTGCTCCTGTCGATCCTTCTCATTGCTGTGGCGCAGGCAGTCTCGCGGCGCCATCCCATCGTTGAACCTGCCCTCGGTCCGCCGAAGCGTCCCTTCCAGTTGGCTTTAGCGCTGGCCGGCGCCTGGGTGGCCTTCGGCGTGAAGACGGCAGTGGATGACGGGGAGATCGAGCCCGGATGGCGGGGGCCGATCCTCCACGCCGGCATGATCGTCGTCATTCTCGCCGGAACCTGGTTCGTTGCCCGCGTCATGCTCGGCGTCGAGGCCGCTGTCGTACGGCATGTCGAACGGTCGGCAACGAAACGCGCTAAGCGGATCCAAACCCAGTTCCAGATCGTGCGCCGGGTACTCGTCGTCTCCATCTGGGTCATGGGCATCGCCGGCGTCCTCATGACGTACCCGACGGCCCGTGCCGCAGGAGCGTCGATCTTCGCCTCGGCCGGTGTCATCTCGGTCATCGCCGGTCTCGCGGCACAGTCAACGCTCGGCAACGTGTTTGCCGGACTCCAGGTGGCCTTCTCCGACTCGCTGCGCGTCGATGATGTCGTCATCGTCAACGGCGAATACTGCGTCGTCGAGGAGATCACCCTGACGTATGTCGTCGTCAAGGTGTGGGATGGCAGGCGGCTGATCGTCCCCTCCAGCAAGCTCACGACGGAGACGTTCGAGAACTGGACAAGACGCGATTCGGACATGATGGGCAAGGTCTATTTCGATCTGGACTGGCAGGTTCCCATCGATGCCATGAGGTCGGAGATGCACAGGTGCCTCCAGGCGAGTGACCTGTGGGATGGGAGGACGGCAGTCCTCCAGGTCGATTCCGCTGAAGGGGGCCGAGTTCGCATCGCGATCCTCGTATCCGCCGTCGATTCCGCGAAGCTGACCGACTTGAGGAACTACACGCGCGAACACATGGTCAAGTGGATCCAGGAAAGCGTCCCCAAAGCGCTCCCATACTCCCGCAACCTCTTCGCATCGATCGACGATCTCGAGACCGCTATCGCCGAATATCCCGATCCTGAGGTCTTCGTCGACGAGGAGCACCTGCCGAAGGCTCCCAAACCGGCTGTGCCGCACGAGGATGTGGACATGGAGGAGACGGTGATCCTCCCGCTCGACTATCTGCCGTTCCGCCGATCCCTGTCCGAACGTACCCCGCCCGAGTATTCCGAAGACGAGATAGCGTCCTCTCCGACGACGGCAGGTGTGACGACGACAAGCGTGAAGCCGGGACACGAGGCATCGATCTTCTCCGGCTCGCCCGAGGCCGAGAAGCGTGCCCAAGCATTCTCCGGCCCCGGGGAGGAAGCGATCGCCGAACGCGAAAGAAGGGCTGCGCAACGCAACGCCGTGCACGATGATGGGGAGACCGATCCTCAGCAGGAGGACACCGCCAACTCGAAGGAACCGACATGACCGACAAGAATTTTCTGACATTCTCTGAGAGTGACTGGCGCGAGCGTCTCGACCCCGCGTCCTACCAGGTTCTTCGAGAGGCTGGCACGGAGCGTCCCGGCACGGGCAGGCTCCTCAACGAGGGCAGGGAGGGCACGTATGCCTGTAAGGCATGCGGCACGGTGCTGTTCGATGCTGGCACGAAGTTCGATGCTCATTGCGGATGGCCGAGCTTCTATGAGGCGAAAGACGGCGCCGTCTCATTCATCGAGGATCGTACCCTCGGCATGGTCCGCACCGAAGTCAGGTGCGCCGCCTGCGATTCGCACCTGGGGCACATCTTCCCCGATGCTCCCCAGACCCCGACGGGCAACCGGTACTGCATGAACTCGGTGTCACTCACCTTCGTCCCGGCCGATGGTGGGGACGTTGTCGAGGGCTGACCTCACGGTCCTCACCCTCAACCTCCAGCAGGGCAAACCACCCGAGCAGTTCGCGGCAGGATTGGCCGAGATCGCGGCCCTGCGCCCCGATGTCGTCCTCGTCCAGGAGGCGGACCGCGGTTCGCTCCTGAGCGGCCGAGTGGACCATACGGGGCTCGTCGCGGCGGCCTGCGGGCTCGAGCACTGGCAGTTCCTGCCAGGCCGGAGCACGTGGGCAACCGTTCTCCCGTTCCTCAACCCGCGGCGCAAGGATGTGGGCGAGAACGGTACCGGGGTCGGTATCGCTTCCCGCTATCCGGCGACGTGGCACGCACACCATCTCGAGACGAAGCGTCCGCTTCCCCGCCGTCGAGGATTCCACGTCGACATGGACCAGCCGAGGCAGGTCCTCGCGGCGACTCTGGCTGTCGGTGACACGACGGTGACAGTCGCTTCCACCCATCTGTCATGGCATGAGGGAGTGGGGGAGGACCAGCTCCGCCAGGTCGAGGACTTCCTCCAGACACTCCCGGGGCCACGGATACTCGGCGGGGACTTCAACCAGAGAACCAACGTGTCGATCTGGCCGAGCCTCTGCACGGGGCCCACCTATCCTGCACATCGTCCCCGCTTCCAGCTCGACTATCTGGTCAGCGATCTCCCCGCTATCCGCGCCGAGATCCACCGATTCTCCTTCTCTGACCACCGGGGCGTCCTTGCCACGGTATCCATCGCCGACGAAGGTCAATGACCGGTCGCACCAATCCGCGTGCGGGTGTCGAACGCGTGGTCCGATGACGCACGGCTGACCGATCGGGGCCATACTGGCTGGGTGAAGAATGTGTCCGCCATGCTCCTGTCGGGGCTGTCCCAGTACGTCGGCGCCTCAATCGCCATCGGCCTCTTCGTCACCGCGTCGGGGCTGGCGGTCGGATGGGGGCGAATCTTCTTCGCGGCCCTTTTTCTTCTCGCCTGGCGCCGGCCCTGGACATACCCTCACAAGCTGCGTGCCCTGGCCTTCGGCCTTGCCCTCGGTGGGATGAATATCCTCTTCTACCTCGCGATCGCCCGGATCCCCCTCGGCACGGCTGTTGCGCTCGAGTTTCTCGGCCCCGTCCTCCTCGCAAGCGCGGCGCGGACGCGCAGATCCACGATCGCGGTCGTCCTTGTCGCCACCGGCGTCTTCCTCATCTCCTGGGTGGGTCTCGATCTGTCAGATCCTGATGTTGCGCTGGGTTTCGTCTTCGCACTCGTTGCAGGCCTGTGCTGGGTTGCGTACATGCTTCTCGGCAGCAGGGTGGCTGGATCGGCTAACGGGATCGACGGGCTCGCGGTCGCCATGGCAGGCGCCGCCATTGTCTTCAGTCCTCTCGCGCTGCCAGAACTCGTCGGGATCCGTCCCACACTCTCGTTCTGGCTGACCCTCGTCTTCGTGGCGCTGCTGTCATCCGCCGTTCCGTACGTCATCGACCAAGTCGTGCTCCGAGACGTTCCGGCAACGACATTCGCGATCCTCAACTCGATTCTCCCTGCCATGAGCACGGTCGTCGGATTCGTCATGCTGCGCCAGCTGCCCTCGAGCGGCGAACTCCTTGGCCTTGTGCTCATCTCCCTCGCAGTCTTCATCGCAAGCTACCGAAAGGCTTGAGCACGCCCCCGCTTGAGTGCGGAAAGGCCCTCAAAGATCCCCACTTCTGGGCGATTTCAGCCCAATTGTCCTCATAACGCGCGCTCTGACGATTTTCCCTTTAGTGTGTACAGGCACGGAGCTATACAGGTAGTTCCCAGAATCTAGGAGGTAAATGCCATGGGTATTTTCGCCACGATCATTGTTGGCGCCATCATTGGTGCCCTCGCACGCTTCTTCATGAAGGGCGACCAGAACATCGGTGTCCTGTGGACGGTTATTCTCGGTGCCGGTGGCACCGCGCTCGGCTGGTGGCTCGTCGAGGGCCCTATGGGTTCCGATTCGACCATCCTCAAGTGGATCGTCTCCATCGTTCTCGCCATCGTCCTCATCTCGCTCTACCTCGGTGTGTCCAACCGTGGAGCATCGCGTAGGCGCTAAGCCTTAGCGTGACAAATGCCAGTGGGTCGGATTCCGGCCCACTGGCATTGTCATATCCGCTTCAAAACAGCGTTCCGCCGAGCAGCGGGTAGAAAGAGCTTTCCCCGGCCTGTCAGTGACAGACCGGGGAAAACGGGGGTAGGCCCCGTGGGATTCGAACCCACAACCTACGGATTAAAAGTCCGGAGCTCTACCATTGAGCTAGAGGCCCACAGCTCCTTGCGGAACCGAAAATATCCTAGCACTTCAAATGCTTCGCGAAGGTCCTGAATACGCGGGCTGTGATGAGGGACAATAAAGAAACTCAACTTTCGAATGAGGGAGGACATCATGAACAAGCGTCCACGCAGGCCGGCCCAGATTGATCCGGAGCAGGTCGAATACCTCACGGGCGAGCCGGATCCTGCCCAGATCTCCGAGATCGCCCATGCTGCAGCCCAAGCCCTCGTTCCAACCTCATCGCGGCAGAACATCGATGATGATGTTCGTGAGCGGATCCTTGAGCTCCTCGACGAAGAGGGCATCGATCTCGTTGCTGAAGCCTGGGTTCGCGCACCCTCCGATACGCTCGGCGGGGTGCTGTGGCGGGGATATCTCCTGCGGGAATGGATCCGCCGGGAACCGGCAGATGTGGCTCGCCGCTTCGCGGCAAGCCAGGCCATAGCCGAGGAGAACGGACAGGAGCTCCCATGGACTCCCGCCGATATCCGGGAGCGATGGGATGCTGTCTTCTCGGGAGCCGGCGCGGAGGGCTTCACGGAGCTCCTCTCGGATTCGGGTGCCTTCGCGGGTGTCCTCGGTGATCTCGATGCCGTGTGGATCTCGTCCGATAATCACGACCTTGCGACCCACGTGACGCGGCGCAACGACGCTCTGCTGGAAACGGCGAAGGAGCTCACTCTTGGCGCCGCCGCATTCGACGATGGGCGTCTCGACTGATGCGGATCTCGACAGCTCGACCACCGGTCGATGCTTTCACGGAGTTCGCCGCTCTTGTCGAACAGCATGACGGTGTGGAGGCTTTCGGTGAAGCCTCCCACCGTGATGTTCGCGAAGACCGTCCGGCGCGCTACATGGCGATGTACGAGGATCGACTGATCGCACTTGCCTGCATGGGCAAGGAGGGCAGTGAACTGGCAGTCCACCCCGACCACCGCGATCAGGGTCTCGGCAGGCACCTCGTCGAGCACGTCTCCCAGACGGTATCGCCGATGAGACTGTGGTCGCACGGCAATCTTCCCGCGGCGCAGGCGCTCGCGGCCAGCACGCGCCTCGCCCCGGTCCGCGAGCTGCGCCAGCTCTCGACCCTCCTGCAGGATGCTGGTCGTCCAGAAGCGCGCGGCGATGTCTCGCTGCGGCCCTATACGGATCGTGATGCTGAGGATCTGGTCGCGGTGAATGCTCGCGCTTTCGCGCATCACCCCGAGCAGGGTGCGATGACGGCGGACGATATTCCCGCCAGCGGCGGCGAGATCACGCTCGCCGTTGCGGGAGATGACGTGGTCGGCTTCTACTGGCTCAAGCGCGATCCTGCTGAGCTCTATGTGCTCGGAATCGATCCGGAGTGGCAGGGGAGGGGCTTGGGCGGCTGGCTCACCCGGCACTGCCTGGCCGATCTTCGTGAGGGCGGTGCTTCGACTGCCATGCTCTATGTGGAGGGCGATAACGAAGCGGCCTTGGCGACGTATGCTCGGGCGGGTTTCGACGTGGCGCGCCGCGACATTCAATACGAGTTGGCCTAAAGTGTGGGACGGATTTCTCCGTCCGGTGTGACGTGGGAGGATAACGATATGGATAGTGAGCTCAACGCGGCACTGAACGACGCGGACGATGTTGTCGATTTCGAAACCGAAATGGATGCTGTTGACGACACGGAGGACGAGCTTGCTCGGCGCGCCAGAATACAGGCGGCTGCGCGGACGGGTTCTCCCGTCCCCATCTCGTCGCTCGCGGAGCAGGCCGAGCAGAGCGACGATGACGGTGAGACCGACCTTCCGGACGGGAGATTTGCGGAGCGTGAACTGTCCTGGCTGGCCTTCAACGAGAGGGTCCTCGAACAGGCTGAAGATCTGAGCCTGCCGCTGCTCGAACGCGCCTGGTTCCTTGCGATCTTCGCCTCCAACCTCGACGAGTTCTTCATGGTTCGAGTTGCCGGGTTGAAGAGGCGCATCGCAACCGGGCTGGCAGTGCAGTCCGTGGCGGGGCTGTCTCCCCGGCAGGTCATGGACGGCATCGCCGTGCGTGCCCACGAGCTCATGGATCGCCATGCTCGCGTGTTCTCGGAGGATGTGAAGCCGAAGCTGGCCGAGGAGGGCATTGACATCCTGCACTGGGGTCAGCTCGACGAGAGCCAGCACGATCGGCTCCGCAAGTTCTTCCGCAGCCAGATCTTCCCGGTGCTCACCCCGCTCGCGGTCGATCCCGCCCACCCGTTCCCCTACATCTCCGGCCTTTCCCTCAATCTTGCGGTCGTCGTGCGGAACCCGAAGACGGGCAAGGAGCATTTCGCGCGAGTCAAGGTTCCTCCGCTGCTCCCGCGCTTCATCGCCGTCGATGTCAACGGGCGCCCCTACCGGCCTGAGGATGTTCCCACGGTCGGCGGGCATACGGCCTACGTGCCGCTCGAAGAGGTCATCGGTGCCCATCTCGATGCTCTGTTCCCGGGGATGGAGGTCGTCGAATACGACACCTTCCGGGTGACACGCAATGAAGACGTCGAGGTCGAGGAAGACGATGCCGAGAACCTGCTGACGGCCCTCGAGAAGGAGCTCACGAGGCGGCGCTTCGGTCCCGCGGTGCGGCTCGAGGTCGCGGAGGGGATCTCCAACCATGTCCTCAATCTGCTCGTGCGGGAGCTCGGCGTCCGAGACTCGGATGTGTACCGGTTGCCGACGCCGCTCGACCTGACGGGGCTCAACGTCATCCATGATCTGGATCGGCCGGAGCTGAAGTACAAGAAGTTCGTTCCCGTCACGCCGAAGGGCCTGGCGGAGGTGGAGTCGTCCACCCCGACGAACTTCTTCGACGCCATCAGGGAGCAGGACATCCTCCTCCACCACCCCTACGAGTCGTTCTCCACCTCCGTCCAGCAGTTTATCGCCCAGGCGGCCGCTGATCCGAAGGTTCTCGCCGTCAAGCAGACCCTGTACCGCACCTCGGGTGACTCTCCCATCGTGGATTCCCTCATCAAGGCCGCGCGGGCCGGCAAGCAGGTCCTGGCGATTGTCGAGATCAAGGCGCGCTTCGATGAGGCCGCCAATATCGAGTGGGCTCGGAAGCTGGAGCGTGCCGGCGTCCACGTGGTCTACGGAATCGTGGGCCTGAAGACGCACTGCAAGATCTGCCTGGTCGTGCGCCAGGAAGAGGACGGCCTGCGGCGCTACTGCCACGTGGGCACCGGCAACTATCATCCGAAGACGGCGCGAGGCTACGAGGATCTGGGAATCCTCACATCCAACCGCGATGTCGGGCAGGATCTGACGAGACTCTTCAACCAGCTGTCGGGCTATGCTCCGCGGACGAAGTTCCATCGCCTCCTGGTGGCCCCTCGCACGGTGCGGCCGGGCCTGCTCGAGCGGATCGATCGCGAGATCGCCAATAAGCAGGCGGGCAAGGAGGCGTGGATCAAGATGAAGGTCAACGCCCTTGTCGACGAGACCACGATCGACGCGCTCTACCGCGCCTCCCAGGCGGGTGTCCCCGTCGCGATCCAGGTTCGCGGCATCTGTGCCCTGCGGGCCGGGATTCCAGGCCTGTCCGAGAACATCACCGTCCGGTCGATCCTCGGGCGCTTCCTCGAGCACTCCCGTGTGTTCGCGTTCTGCAACGAGGGGGATCCGGATGTCTTCATCGGCTCCGCGGACCTCATGCACAGGAACCTGGATCGTCGCGTCGAGGCTCTCATCAAGATCTCCGATCCTGCGCACAGCGCGCACCTCATCGAGCTGCTGGAGATGGCGACGGCAGACACGACGGCCTCCTGGCATCTCGAGCCGGAAGGCTGGAGGCGGGTCGATACGGACAAGAACGGGGAACGGCTCATCGACATTCAGGAATACCTCATGGCTAAGGCACGGTCGAAGGTCAAGAGTTGAGATCTGATGTCCTCGCGGCGGGCGCCCTCGTGTGGCGCCGCCGGGGCCGGGATGTCGAGGTGCTCCTCGTGCACCGGCCGCGCTATGACGACTGGTCGATCCCGAAGGGGAAGCTCCACAACGGTGAAGACGTCCAGGTCGCTGCCGTGCGTGAAGTGGAGGAGGAGACGGGTGTCGCCATCTCCCTCGGCCAGCCCCTCGGCAAAGTGGCCTATCGGCTGGGCGATGGGAGGAAGAAGATCACCCACTATTGGGTGGGATGTCCGCTGTCGACCGATTCCGCTGTCTACCGAGTGCGGCCAGCCGTATCTCCCGCGAAGCGCAGCGAGATCGACGACGTGCGGTGGGTGTCGTCGAAGAAGGCCTTCGGGATGCTCTCCCAGGAGTCGGATCGAGACCTGCTGGGCAAGCTCATGGACCAGCACGCGGATGACAAGCTGTCGACGTGGACGCTCCTCGTCGTGCGGCATTCGCGGGCCATGAAGCGCTCCGCATGGAAAGGCGGGAAGGGCCCCGAAGAGACCCGCCCGCTGACTGCGGTGGGTGCGAAGCATGCGAAAGAGCTCATCCCACTCCTGTCCTCGTACGGCGTGACCAGGGTCGTGTCGAGCCCGTGGGAACGGTGCATGGCGACCATGCGGCCGTTCGCGAAGGCAGTGGGCGTGGAGATCGAGGAGCGGGACGAACTCACCGAGTCCGCCCACGAGAAGAAGCCCCGCCCCGTCTACCGGCTCATCGATCAGCTCCTGCGGAAGAACGATTCTGCCGTTGCCGTGTGCGCCCACCGGCCCACGCTTCCGACGATCGTGGAAGCCTTCCAGAACAGGGCTCCGCATGCCATCATCAAGCAGGTTCCGACAACTGATCCCTGGCTGAAGACCGGGGAGGTGCTGATCGCGCACGTCTCCCAGCGCAAGGGGCACAAGGCGCACATCGTCGCCCTGGAAAAAGTGCGTCCGTCCGTTTTGACCTAGAAAGTCGAGAAGGAACCACCCGCCTGTGTCCCGCATCACATAACCGTTCACCGTTCGTTAACCTCGAACGGGTTTGTTGGTCACCATCCGCGCCTAGCGTTGATCTCGGTCCGGAGCCCCGCGCTCCACCCACTATCTGAAGGATGGAATCCACTGTGAACATCACCCGTTCTCGCAAGGCCGCATCGCTCGCACTCGCCGGTGCCCTTGCCGTCACTCTCGCCGCCTGCTCCGATACCTCGGAAGGCGAGGAAACCCCGGACGTCACGACAGACGCGACTGACGAGCAGACCGAAGAGGAGACCGCGGACGACGAGGCTTCGACCGAAGCCGGCGGATCATCCGAGCTTCCCACCCCGATCGCAGATCTCGGCGTCTCCGGCTCCCTCAACGGATCGGGCGCTTCCTCCCAGGCGAACGCCCAGCAGGCATGGCGCGACAACTTCTCCGCTGACTTCGGTGTGACCGTGAACTACAACCCGACCGGGTCGGGCACGGGCCGCGAGCAGTTCATCGGCGGGGCCGTCTCGTTCGCCGGCACCGACTCGATCCTCGATGAGGAAGAGCTCGCGGCGGCCGCTCAGCGCTGCGGCTCCGACATCGTGGAGCTTCCGCTCTACATCTCTCCCATCGCCATCGCCTACAACGTGCCGGGTGTCGACAGCCTCAACCTGTCCGCCGCCAACGTTGCCGCCATCTTCTCCGGTGAGATCACGAACTGGAACGATGAGGCGATCGCCGCCGACAACGAGGGCGTCGAGCTGCCCGATCTCGAGATCGTCCCCGTCAACCGCGCCGATGACTCCGGCACGACCGAGAACTTCGTCCAGTACATCATCGAGGCCGCCGGTGACGAGGCATGGCCGTACGAGGCTGCTGATGCGTGGCCGATCTCGGGCACCCAGTCCGCAGAGAAGACGAGCGGTGTCGTCGACCTGACCGCCCAGACCGAGGGTGCCATCACCTACGCTGACGCCTCCCAGATCGGTGACCTTCCGGCCGCCAACGTCGAGGTCAACGGCGAGTTCCTCGCGTACTCACCCGAGGCTGCGGCCGCGATCGTCGACGGCTCTGAGCCGACCGCGGACGCGACGGACCTCATCCTCACGGTGGATCTCAAGCGGGACGGCTCCATCGCCGACGCATACCCGGTTGTCATGATCTCCTACATCGTCGCGTGCACCGAGTACGAGGACGCCCAGGAAGCCGCGAACGTCAAGGGCTACCTCTCCTACATGGCATCCGACGAGGGTCAGCAGGCCGCCACGGCCGCCGGCGGCGGCAACGCCCCGATCTCCGACGACCTCCAGTCCCGCGTCTTTCCGGCCATCGATGCAATCGTCACCGAGTAGTCTGCTCTCGCAATCCATTCAATAGCCTGACGGCGGGCTGGCACGATGCCAGTCCGCCTTCAGGGCGTTAGGAGTTTCGCGTGTCTTTGACAACGAGAGACGAAGTCAAGAAGTCCAGATCTGTCGGGTCGCGGGGCGATAAGACGTTCCGGGGTTTCGCCTACGGTGCCGGCATCGCCATCCTCGTCCTGCTCGGAGCGGTCGCCTTCTTCCTCCTCATCCAGTCGTATCAGGTCTATACGGCGTCGATGGAGGAGATCCAGGCCGATGTGGGCTTCGCCCGCGTCGGCAGCGAGCCGATCTCCTTCTGGAGCTTCGCGGCACGCGCGCTCTGGGGCACGGTCCTGTCCTCCCTCATGGCTCTCGTCATCGCCGTACCCCTTGCGATCGGCATCGCCCTCTTCATCTCCCACTATGCTCCTCGTCGTCTCGCCCAGTTCCTCGGCTATGTCATCGACCTGCTGGCCGCGATTCCGTCGATCATCTACGGCATGTGGGGAATGTCGACCCTCGAGCCGATGCTGAGGCCGATCTTCTCGTGGATCGAGGTCACGTTCCGGCCGTGGCTTGTTCGCCTCGCCGGCGAAGAGGTCCAGGTCGACGGGGATGCTGTGTGGCAGGGCGGCCTGCCCGGCTTCAACTATGCGGCCGAGCATTGGGACTGGTGGCCGATCACTCCCGATCTGGTCGACATGTCGGCTGGTCCCGCCCGCAACCTTGCCATGGGTTCCGTCATTCTCGCGATCATGATCCTGCCGATCATCACGGCCCTGTGCCGTGAGGTCTTCATCCAGACTCCGCGCCTGCAGGAAGAGGCCGCGATGGCACTGGGAGCGACCCGGTGGGAGATGATCACGATGACCGTCCTCCCCATGGGACGTTCCGGCATGGTGTCTGCCGCGATGCTCGGCCTCGGCCGAGCCCTCGGCGAGACGATGGCGCTCCTCATGGTCCTGTCCGCAGGCCTTGAGATCAACTTCAAGATCTTCGGGGTGGGCCAGCATTCGACCATTGCCTCCCAGATCGCCCTGCGCTGGCCCGAGGCCAGTGCAGGCACGCCGGACAATCCGTCTCTCGAACAGCCCTTCCTCATCGCCTTGGGCCTGCTGCTGTTCGTTCTCACATTCGTCGTCAACTTCATCGCGCGCGCTATCGTCAACCGCCGCAAGGACTTCTCGGGGGCCAACGCATGAGTCTCGCAACGCAAGAAAAGACCCCCCGCCAGGATGTGAGCCACGGCAAGCGACTGCCCCGGTACTTCACTCCCGTCGCGATCGCGCTCGCGGCGGCGGCTGCGATGGTGGTGCTCAACGGCTGGGGCACGGAGGGCATCACTCCCACCGCGACGGCTGTTCTCACGATCGTCTTCTATCTCGTCCTCTCCACGATCATCTCCTTCGCGGTGGAGGGCCGGCGGTATGCGACGGACAGGATGGTCTCCGGCCTGATCGTCACCGCGTTCATCATCGCCGTCGCGCCTCTCATCTCCCTTATCTGGATGGTGATCTCCAACGGCTACAGCGAGCTGACGTGGGAGTTCCTCACGAACGACCGCAACGGCCTCACTCTCGCGGATCACGCGACGGGAGCGGGCCACGCCCTCGTGGGCACGCTTCTCATCACCGGCACGACGGCTCTGATCGCCGTCCCCCTCGGTGTCATGACGGCTGTCTATCTTGTCGAGTACGGTCGCGGCCCCCTGGCACGGACCGTCACGTTCCTTGTCGACATCATGACCGGCATCCCCTCCATCGTCGCCGGCCTGTTCGCGGCGGCGATGATCCCGACGATCGCGGAGTACTTCGTCGGGTCCTCAGCTGCGCTGCAGATGAAGACTGGCTTCATGGGCTCGGTCGCGCTCGTCGTCCTCATGACTCCGATCGTCATCCGCAACACGGAGGAGATGCTGCGGATCGTCCCGAACGAGCTCCGGGAGGCCTCCTATGCTCTGGGCGTGACGAAGTCGCGGACGATCACGAAGGTCGTGCTGCGGACCGCCCTCCCCGGCATCGTCTCCGGCGTCGTCATCGCCGTCGCCCGCATCATCGGCGAAACCGCACCGCTTCTCATCACCACCGGCACGACGAACGTGTTCAACTGGAACCTGTTCACCGGATACATGGAGACGCTCCCGACCTACGTGTACTCGTCCTGGTCGAATCAGGCCACGCGAGAACTCGCATGGTCCGGCGCTCTCACCCTGATTCTCCTCGTGCTCCTGCTCAACCTCGTTGCCCGCATCATTGCCAAGGCGTTCGCGCCGAAGGGCGAAAAGTAGGCCGCCCTTGCGGCCCCCGGAAGGAACAAACCTGTGAACGAAGGCATTGACGTCTCGAACCTCAACATCTACTACGGCGACTTTCTCGCTGTCGAAGATGTCTCGATGCATATCGCACCCCGCGCCACGACTGCTCTCATCGGCCCCTCGGGCTGCGGAAAGTCGACCTTCCTCAGGTCGTTGAACCGCATGCACGAGGTGATCCCCGGTGCGCGCGTCGAAGGCGATGCCATCATCGATGGCAAGAACATTTACGGCCCCGGCGTCGACCCTGTCGATGTTCGCGCCTCTGTCGGCATGGTCTTCCAGCGGGCCAACCCGTTCCCCACCATGTCGATCGCCGATAATGTTCTGGCGGGTGCGAAGCTGAACTCGAAGCGGATGAGCAAGTCGGAAGCGGAGGAGCTTGTCGAGTTCTCGCTCCGGGGCGCCAACCTGTGGGAGGAAGTGAAGGACCGCCTGGGACGCCCCGGGTCGTCCCTCTCGGGAGGCCAGCAGCAGCGCCTCTGCATCGCCCGCGCCATCGCCGTCAAGCCTGACGTGCTGCTCATGGACGAGCCGTGCTCTGCCCTCGACCCGATCTCGACCCTCGCGATCGAGGACCTGATCCGGGAGCTCGAGAAGGACTACACGATCGTCATCGTCACGCACAACATGCAGCAGGCGGCCCGTGTTTCGTCGATGACAGGGTTCTTCAACATCGAGGGCACCGGCAAGCCCGGGCATCTCATCGAGTACGACACGACGGACAAGATCTTCTCGAACCCGTCGAAGAAGGCCACCGAGGACTACGTGTCCGGCCGATTCGGGTGACGCGGAGGCCCGCCGGGAGATGTCTCGGCGGGCCCCAGCATCGGAGCATGAGCCGACCCTCTTGTGAGAGATCAGAGGTCTAAGGTTTCTTTGTTGTCACGCTCACAATGAAGGAGAACAATGATGTTCGTACACCTGTCGCACGTGCTCGACCCCAACGATGTTGCCCGGCCGGGAGAGCCAGTCATCAGCATCGAGCAAGACACACACCTCTCCGAGACGGGTAAGCCGTTCAACTCCCACCTCATCTCCCTGCCGAACCACTTCGGGACCCACATGGATGGGCCGCGCCACTTCAATACGGAAGGGGTGCCGTTCGACGAGCTGCCCATCGAGAAATTCGCCTACCTGGGGGAGGAAATCCTGCTCGTCGACCTGCCGCACCGCAACGGCCCGGACGAGATCGTCACGAAGGAAGACCTCGAGCCTTTCGCAGGCGACCTCAAGGGCAAGCGCCTCCTGCTGATCCGCACCGGCTTCGAAGAGAAGCGGACGAGCGATCCCCACATGTACCAGAACAACGGCGTCAGCCTTCATTCGGGCCTGTCGAAGTGGCTGTGCGGAGAGTTCCCCGAGCTCGACTGCATCGGCATGGACTGGATGTCGATCGCCGCCCCGACGAACGATCGGGGCCCGAAGCGCACCGCTGGCTCCTCGGCAACTACTCCGACCACATCATCGTCGGCATCGAGGACATGAGCATGAAGGCGATCGGGGACAAGACGATCAAGCTCGTCACGCTCGGGCCGCTCCGGATCAAGGGAGTCGATTCATCGCAGGTGAACGCGATGGCGCTGCTCGAGGACTAGTTGTAGTTCCCAGTGAGGTTGTGAACACGATCCGAGGGAGTCTGCCCACCGATCCCGGTATGGGGTCGATGATGATTGTAGTGATGTAGCCAGGCATCGTACGTTGCGGCCCTGGCTTCATCACTGACATACATAGCCGCGTACGCCCACTCTGCAGTAAGTGTGCGGTTGAACCGTTCAACTTTCCCATTAGTTTGCGGCCGATACGGGCGAGTAAATCGATGCTTTACCTCTGGGCCCAAAGCAATTCTGAAGGCGTGTGAGCGGTAGCATGCCCCGTTGTCAGTCATCACCGCGGAAACGGTTACGCCGGCCTGGGCGAAGAAAGCACGGGCGCGTTCCCAGAACCCAGACGCAGTTTCTTTCTTCTCATTAGAGAGGATCTCGGAATACGCGAGCCGGGAATAATCATCGACTGCGTGATGCAGGTAGGCGTACCCGCGTCCGGGTCTTCCATGGCCAGTGTTATGTTTCTTTCCGGCCTGTCGGCCAAGCATGCGATGCCCACCACCGTCGGGGATACGGGTCAAGTCCCTTTGAGTGGTGTAGCCGGTGTTCCTTCGGTTCTTCAATTAGTGGTTAGGCGGTCAGTTCGAGAGGATCGTCGCTCACCTCGTCTGTGGTCTCGGGAAGCATGTGGAGGCGGCTTCTGGCGAGAACGTCGAGGCTGAGGTAGCGGCGCCCTTCGGCCCATTCATCGGTCTGCTCGGCCAGGACCGCACCGACCAGGCGGATGATCGCCTCTCGGTTGGGGAAGATCCCCACCGAATCGGTGCGGCGACGGATCTCGCGGTTGAGGCGCTCATTGGGGTTGTTGGACCAGATCTGGGCCCACACCCCGGTCGGGAAACCGGTGAAGGCAAGGATATCGGCACGTGCGCCGTCCAGATGATCGTGAGCTTCAGGGAGCTTATCGCCGACGTAGTCCAAGAGCCGGTCGAATTGGGCGTGGACACTGGCTGCGTCGGGCTGGTCGTAGACCGAGTGCAGCATCGCTTTGACTGCCGGCCAGTAGCTCTTGGGGCACACGCTCATCAGGTTCGCGGCGTAGTGCGTGCGGCATCGCTGCCAGGACGCACCCGGCAGGTTCGCTGCGACCGCCTCGATCAGGCCCGCATGAGCATCAGAAGTCACTAAACGCACGCCGGTCAGGCCGCGTGCGACGAGGTCGGCGAAGAAGGAGTTCCATGCCGCCCCGGTCTCACTGGTCGCAACCCGCAGGCCGAGGACTTCACGCCTACCATCGGCATTGACGCCGGTAGCGATGAGGACGACCGCGTTAATCACACGCCCGCCCTCGCGGACCTTCATGGTCAGCGCGTCAGCAGCGACGAACGTGAACGGGCCGGCCTCATCGAGCGGGCGGTGACGGAACTGGTCCACGTGCTCGTCCAGGTCAGTAGCCATGCGCGAGACCTGCGACTTCGACAGGGAATGAATACCCAGGGTTTTCACGAGCTTATCCATCCGCCGAGTGCTGACGCCGGCGAGGTAGCAGTCAGCCACGACCGTGATCAGTGCTGTTTCGGCTCGTTTTCTGCGCTCGAGCAGCCAGTCGGGAAAATATGTGCCCGATCTGAGTTTTGGGACAGCAACATCCACTGTGCCGACCCGGGTGTCCAGGGGCCGGTGGCGGTAGCCGTTGCGCTGGGTGCGGCGGTCGGGGCTGGGCTTGCCCCATTCCGCCCCGACCACGGCATCGGCGTCTGCTGAAAGCAGGGCGTTGATCATGGCCTGCAGCAGATCGCGCATCAAGTCCGGGGATGCTTCGGCCAGGGCTTCACGGAGCAGGCCTGCAGGGTCGATAATATGAGGAGCGGTCATCGTGGCGATGTCCTTTCGAGTGGGAAGTAGAGAGCTTTCTCGAAGGATCCCACGGTGACCGTGTCCACGTCAGCAACGACGCTCACGACCACCCCGGGGGCTACACCACTCTAAGGGGCACTACTGGGATACGACCAAGCTTCTTGATATCGACATGCACGAGCTCACCCGGTGCCTGCTTCTCGTAGCGTACGATCCGTGGCTTTCGCACTGGCAACCCGGTCGCCTGATCAACATGAGCGAGTAGGGGCATCTGGTAGCGGGCGAGGACACGCTCGATCGTCGAGCGCGGGATGCCAAGGCGGTAACTGATGCGGTGAGGCCCCCACCTGCGGGTGAAGCGCAGCGAGATGATGCGACGCTCACGTCGTTTCGGGAGTCGTGTGGGTGAATGATGCGGCCGCGACGAACGGTCGGTGAGGGGTTCACCGGCCCGGTATCTGGACGCCCATTTCGAAGCGGTCGCGGGTGAGACCTGGAATCGTTCGGCCGCGCGTCTGATCGACCACCCATCATCGACGATTAGGGCGGCGAGGCGTTTTCTGCCGATTGGGGTGAGGGGTGCGTTAGCGTGGGACATGAAGACCTCCGGGTCAGGATGCGTGTGTGGTAACCCACATCCTGCCGGAGGTCTTCATCTAACTCGAGCGTTCACAACGTCCCAAGGAACTACAACTAGTCCGTCACGGGCTGGTCGGGCAGATAGGCTGCGATGTCGTCCCTCGTCTGGGTCATATGCTTCCGCATCGCATCTTTCGCCCGCGCCTCATCGCCATCGACGATGGCGGAGAGGATGATGCGGTGATGCTCGGCCGCCCGGCGTCGGATCCGGGAGTCGGCACTCGTCTGCTTCCGTGATGCTGAGAGAGCATCCTGAAGAGGATGCATGATGACGGACAGGAACGGATTCGCGCTCGCTTCCAGAATCGTCGTGTGGAAAGCGAGATCGGCTTTTGCGATCGTGTCGATGTCGCCCGTCTCGGCCGCATCCTCGAACATGGTGAGAAGCTCCGTGAGGACAGCGATATCGTCGTCGGTGCGGTTGCGCGCGGCAAGGCCGCACGCGCCCACCTCGATCATGCGGCGCAGCTCGATGAGCTGCAGGCCGATCTCGCGAGGGGACTGGGAGCGGCCTAATGCTTCCACCATGGCGGGAAGATCGGTCCAGCTGGCCACGGGATTGACGAACGTGCCGCGCCCGTGGATAACGCGCAGGACGCCCTTCGTCGACAGTGAGCGAACGGCCTCTCTCATCGTCGGGCGAGAAACCTCGAGCATCGTCGCCAGATCCGCCTCGGGCGGCAGCGCTTCGCCCACGGGAAACTCGCCGGAATGAATCCGGGCTAAAATGGCGTCAATGGCTGATGTGACCCGATCAACCGGCATGTGCACTCCTTTGTCCTTGCCGCTCGATTGTCTCACGCCAGCCCCAGGCCCCGTGCCGGACCCTCAATGATGGTGGTGTGGTTGGCGTCACCATAGTGTGGCAAGTGGTGCCGAGAGGTGTCCCTCCGCTCACAATGCGGGGACAATAAGTTAGCGTCGGCATTGCCGACGCTAACTTGAGCGACACCGAACCGGATAGCGCCTGTCGGCGCGTAGGCCGCTCGTAGCGGCAATAGTTGGAGCCCGGGGCTTTCGCGATCCGATGTCGTACCCATATTCTTGCGGGCTTTCCCGCACGCGTCAACCTGTGGCGGCAATCACGTCCACTCTCTATCCTCCGTGCATTCGCCCGTCCCATTTCTGCACCAAATTGCAGGCAAGATCTGGCTCCTGGCGACTCGACGAGGAGGCTCGTGTCGAATAAGGAGCGGGAGCGGGCGGGCGGCGTGGCAAGATCAAGGGGTGAAGAGTGGAATTGAGATGCGGATGAGTTCGCGAGCCCGTGCCGGCACGAGCCTGGCGGGCGCAGGAGTGCTTCTCGGCGCTGTTGCGCTCGGACCGATCGCGACAACGGCTGCAGGTATCGCCATCGGCGTCGTCCTCGCGGTGGGGTGGCCGTTCCTCATCGACCTGCCCAACCCTGGCACCGCCAGGCGTGTCATCGCGGCCTTCTCCGTCGCGTCCGGGGCCGTCGGATACTTCCTCGGAGTCCGCGAACTCGTGTTCCTTGCCGGCCTCACCGTGATCGTCGGCTTCGTGGCGGAGATGGCGAGACGAGACGGACGTCCGCGCCTCCTCGAACAGATCTCGGGAACCGTCTCCGGCTCCATCCTTGCCCTCATGACTGCCCTGTGGACGAGGACGGTCGTCGTGGATGCGGATGGTCGCGTGGCCGCCAGTGCCGTGCTGACCGCGGTTGCTGTGGCCCTTCTCCTCGACGTCCTCATCCCGCACTCCCTCCGGCACGTCCGCCACATCGTCTACATGGTCGGCGGTTTCCTCGGGGGACTCGGCTTCATGCTCGTCGCCGACATCGCCTGGTACGTGGCCGCCGCGGCCGGTTTCGTCGCGGGCGCGATCCTCGCGATCTTCGACTCGATCCTGCGCAGGCTCCCACCTGCCACCAGGCGGAGGCCGGGAGCCGCCCTGGCGATGGTTCCGCTCTGCGTCGCGGCCGTCGTCGCCTATACGCTCGTCCTCGTCATCTCCTGAGCTACGCCCGCGGCGAACGTCCCTCCGTCTGCGAGCGCTTCGGCCCCGTCGTCCGAGAGTGACGCTTCTGGAACGCTTCCCCGGTTCGCTACTGTAGAGACATGTTTGAGATTCCCGATAATCTGGCCCCCGAGACCTATCCGATGGCATGGCTGGTCGGCACGTGGCGCGGCTATGGCATGCTCGGCTACCCCGGCATCGACGATGCTGCCATCATCTGCGATCTCGAGATCCACAACGACGGCGGGCCCTACCTGACGGTCACGTCGACGTGGACGCTGGCGAACGAGAACCCGGACGACATCGATAAGGAGCTGCCGGGCTCCGTTGGGGTGTCGCAGCTGACCGAGAACCGCCGCTGGCAGGTCGCCTCCGGCTACCTTCGCCAGTCTCCCGAGAAAGAGGGCGACGTCGAAGCGATGATCGCCACCCCGGACGGCCGGGTCGCGCTCTACATCGGCACAGTCAAGGCGCCCCGCATGACACTCATCTCCGATGCGATGGTGCGCTCCGCGGCGGGAGCAGAGGTGAACGCCAGCAGCCTCCAGGTCGGCCTTGTCGAATCGGATCTCCTCTTCGCGTACGACATGGCGGCCTTCGGCGAGGAGATGCAGTCCTACGCCGCGGGCAGGCTCTCACGCGTCCGGGAGGACATGTGAAGCCGAGCGAGCGTCCCGGCGCCGTCCTCGGGGACGGCATCGATGCTCCCGTCCCCGCCCACTACGGCTCACCCGCCAGGGAGCAGCGCGCCCTCCTCGCGGGCACGGCACTCGTCGACCTGTCCCACATGGAGGTGGTGACCGTGACGGGCCAGGACCGGCTCACGTGGGTCCACAGCCTGACAACCCAGCACCTGACGGGGCTGACGCCGGGGGAATCGACAGAGACCATCCTGTTGAGCGCGGAGGGTCGGATCCAGGTGCCAGCCTTCGTCCAGGACGACGGCGAGACCCTCTACCTCATCACCGATGTCGGGCAGGGAGAGGAGCTGCGGGCTTTCCTCCAGTCCATGAAGTTCATGATGAGAGTAGACGTCGCACTCCGCGACGACCTCAGCCTCCTCGGCGGATACGGTTCCGAGACCGTGCCGCGGGCGATCCTCACGTGGCGTGACCCCTGGCCCGCCGTCCCAGCATCATCCGTCGCCTACGGAGCCGACCCGGATCAGCATCCTGCGCGCGGACACGACCGCTATTTGGCCCTCGTGCCGGCCGCTGACCTCGAGGCCGCTCTCGACGAGTGGGAGGGCACGATGGCGGGCATGCTCGCGTGGGAAGCTCAGCGGATCGTCGATCTGCGGCCCCGGCCAGCCCTCGATGTTGACGACAAGTCCCTCCCGCACGAATGGGACTGGCTCCGCTCTGCCGTCCACCTCGACAAGGGCTGCTACCGCGGCCAAGAGGCCGTTGCGCGCACCGTCAACCTCGGACGCCCCCCACGGCGCGCAGTCCTCCTCCAACTCGATGGCTCCGCAGAGCGCCTCCCTGCCGCAGGATCCGAGATCCTATGGGGAGAGAAGACGGTCGGGAAGATCACGAGCGCGGGGCGCGACATGGACGAGGGGCCCGTCGGCCTCGGTCTGCTCAAGCGCAACACGCCGCTCGACGCCCAGCTCGCCATCGATGGCATACCCGCGCTCGCGGAGGTCATCGTCAACCCGGACGGCAGGACGGCACTGTCCTACGATCGCCCCAAGATACGAAAGCTTGCGCCATGATCGGGATGCTCTTCAACTACTTCGTCATCGCCCTGTTCCTGTGGGCGATCGTCGATGCCGCGACGCGGCCGAAAGATGCCTTCCCGTGGGCGGGAACCATGAGCAAGTGGGCGTGGGTAGCGGCACTGCTGGGCGGACTCGCACTCCGCGCCGGACTCATGCCCTTCCGCATCCCCGGTTCCTTCCTCATCTCGCTCGCATGCTTCATCCTTGTCATCTACTATCTCGGCACGATCAAGCCGAAGCTCGATGACAGCCCCCGCCGCGGGCCCAGGGATCGGGGCTCCTGGTAGTGCGGGCAGTGATCAGCCGCGTCGCCTCCGCCAGCGTCAGCGTCGACGGCGAGACCGTGTCCACCATCGGCCCCGGCCTGCTCGTCCTGCTCGGCGTCACCGCGGACGACGGTGATCGCGAGATCGAACTCACCGCGCGGAAGATCGCCGACCTGCGCGTGTTCGAGGATGAGAGCGTGACGGAACGGGGCGGGGAGATCCTCCTCGTCTCCCAGTTCACGCTCTACGGGGATATCCGGAAAGGCCGGCGGCCCTCGTGGTCGCACGCCGCGCCGGGTCCCGTTGCGGAACCAGTCTATGAGGCGGTCGCGCGCAGGCTCGAGAGCGCCCACGGCCTCGTCGTCAAGACGGGCGTCTTCGGCGCGATGATGGCAGTGGAAAGCGTCAACGACGGCCCCTTCACCCTGTGGTGGGAATGCTAGGCAGATAACGGCTAACGCCAGTGGCGAACACGGGCATAGCACTCCCGCATCGACAGTTAGAGTTGGTGAAGCTATTAAAGGAGGCGCAATGTTCGAACGGTTTACTGACCGTGCGCGGCGCGTGATCGTGCTTGCCCAGGATGAGGCTCGGAACCTCAAGCACAAATACCTGGGCACCGAGCATATTCTGCTCGGCCTTATCCGCGAGGGTGAGGGTGTGGCAGCGAAGTCCCTCGAGGCACTCGAGATCTCGCTGGATGACGTACGTGTCCAGGTTATTGACATTATTGGCGAGGGGAACGAAGCTCCCTCCGGCCATATCCCCTTCACTCCGCGGGCGAAGAAGGTCCTCGAGTACGCACTGCGCGAGGGCCTGCAGCTCGGCCACTCGTACATCGGTACCGAACACCTCCTCCTCGGCCTGCTCCGCGAGCAGGACGGCGTGGCCGCCAAGGTCCTCGTCAAGCTCGGCGCCGACCTGCCGCGAGTACGCCAGCAGGTCAACCAGCTGATGAGCGGATACCAGGGCAAGGAGACCGTCGGAGTGGGCAGCGGCCCGCGAGAGGGCCAGAAGGCCGGCTCGACGATTCTTGACCAGTTCGGCCGCAACCTCACGCATGCGGCACGCGAGCGCAAGCTCGATCCCGTCATCGGACGCATGCTCGAAACCGAGAGGGTCATGCAGATCCTGTCCCGCCGCACGAAGAACAACCCTGTTCTCATCGGCGAACCGGGCGTGGGCAAGACGGCCGTGGTGGAGGGACTCGCCCAGTCCATCGCCTCCGGCGACGTGCCCGAGACCCTCCGCGACAAGCAGCTGTACGCCCTGGACATGGGCTCCCTCGTGGCGGGTTCCCGCTACCGCGGCGACTTCGAAGAGCGTCTGAAGAAGATCCTCAAGGAAGTGAACACCCGCGGAGACATCATCCTCTTCATCGACGAGGTGCACACCATGGTGGGCGCCGGTGCGGCGGAGGGCGCGCTCGATGCGGCGTCCCTGCTCAAGCCGATGATGGCACGCGGCGAACTCCAGATCATCGGTGCCACGACACTCGACGAGTACCGCAAGCACATCGAGAAGGATGCCGCCCTCGAACGCCGATTCCAGCCGATCCAGGTGGATCAGCCGACCGTGGAGCAGACGATCGACATCCTTCGCGGACTGCGCGATCGGTATGAAGCCTTCCACCGCGTCACCATCACGGATGATGCGATCGAGCAGGCCGCAACGCTGTCCGACCGCTACGTCAACGACCGCTTCCTCCCCGATAAGGCCATCGACCTCATCGACGAAGCGGGAGCCCGCCTCGCCATCCGGAAGATGACGGCCCCGCCGGAGCTGCGCGACCTCGACGAGAAGATCGCCGATGTTCGCAAGCAGAAGGAAGCCGCGATCGACGGGCAGGACTTCGAGAAGGCCGCCGCTCTGCGCGACACCGAGCAGCGTCTTGCCGAGGAGCGTGCCGAGAAGGACAAGGCCTGGAAGTCGGGAGACATGGATCAGGTGTCCGTCGTCGACGGCGATCTCATCGGCGAAGTTCTCGCGATGTCCACCGGTATCCCCGTCTTCAAGCTCACCGAGGCGGAATCCGCGAAGCTCCTGCGCATGGAAGAGGAGCTGCACAAGCGGATCGTCGGCCAGGACGATGCGATTCGTTCCTTGTCCCAGGCTATCCGCCGCACGCGTGCAGGCCTCAAGGATCCGAAGCGTCCGGGCGGTTCGTTCATCTTCGCCGGCCCGACCGGCGTCGGCAAGACGGAGCTCGCGAAGGCTCTCGCCGAGTTCATGTTCGGCGACGAGGATGCCCTCATCACGCTCGACATGTCGGAGTACGCGGAGAAGCACACGGTCTCGCGACTGTTCGGTGCCCCTCCCGGGTATGTCGGATATGAAGACGGCGGTCAGCTGACCGAGAAGGTTCGACGCCGTCCGTTCTCCGTCATCCTCTTCGACGAGGTCGAGAAGGCACACCAGGATCTCTTCAACTCCCTGCTGCAGATCCTCGAAGAGGGACGCCTCACGGACTCGCAGGGTCGTGTCGTCGACTTCAAGAACACGGTCATCATCATGACGACCAACCTTGGCACGAAGGACATCGCGCGTTCGCAGAACACGGGCTTCCAGGTCACGGGCGACACGATGGCGTCCTACGACCGGATGAAGACGAAGGTGAACGACGAGCTCAAGCAGCACTTCCGTCCCGAGTTCCTCAACCGTGTCGACGAGATCATCGTGTTCCCGCAGCTCTCCCGCGACGAGGTCCTCAAGATCGTCGATCTCATGATCGCGCAGCTGTCCGAGCGTCTCGCCGACCAGGACATGCTGATCGAGATCACGCAGGAGGCGAAGGAACTGCTCGCGGAGCGCGGCTACGACCCCGTTCTCGGTGCGCGTCCCCTCCGCCGCGCCATCCAGCGCGAAATCGAGGACACGCTGTCGGAGAAGATCCTCTTCGGCGATCTCAAGCCGGGCCAGACCATCAAGGTCGGGGTCGATCAGGACAACATTCCGATGTCCTTCACCTTCGAGGGTGAATCGGTCGACGAGGTCCTCGAGGAACAGATCAACGAGGCGGTCGACGCACTCGACGACACCGCACTCGAAGCGGGCCAGTAGTCACGAGAGAAGGTGGGGAGCAGAGCAATCTGCTCCCCACCTTCTGCGTACCGGCACTCGATAACACACCGCCGCCACACCCGCCTCCACTAAACTCGAGGCATGACGCATCCCCAGCCCATTGCCGATATTGCCCGCTCGATCGGGATTCCCGATGAAGCACTGCTGAGGTACGGACACGACAAGGCGAAAGTGGATCTGGAGTGGCTCGCGTCGCTGCCGCCTCGGCGATCGCGCCTCGTCCTCGTCACGGCCATGTCCCCCACGCCGGCCGGTGAGGGGAAGACGACCACGTCGATCGGCCTGGCCGATGGTCTGCGGGGACTGGGGGAGGAGGCTGTTCTCGCCCTTCGGGAACCCTCGATGGGGCCCGTGTTCGGGATGAAGGGGGGAGCGACTGGGGGTGGGCGAGCCAGGCTCCTGCCAGAAGACGATATCAACCTCCATTTCACCGGTGATTTCGCGGCGATCGCTGCGGCGAACAACCTCCTCGCCGCACTCGTCGACAACCATATCCACCACGGCAACGCACTGGACATCGATCCGCGTTCCATCGAGATTCGCCGCGCCATCGACGTCAATGACCGTTCGCTCCGCCACATCGTCACCTCTCTCGGCGGGCGAAGCAACGGGGTTCTCGCGGAGACCGGGTTCGACATCACGGCGGCCAGCCAGATCATGGCTGTCCTGTGCCTTGCGGAATCCCGCGATGATCTGCGGGAAAGGCTCAGCCGCATCGTCGTCGGCGAGAGATACGACGGCGGCGAAGTGACTGCTGCCGAGCTCTCTGCCGCTGGGGCTCTCACGGCGATCCTCAAGGATGCTCTCGCCCCCAACCTGGTCCAAACCCTCGAAGGAACCCCCGCATTCGTCCACGGGGGCCCCTTCGCGAACATCGCCCACGGCTGCAACAGCGTGCTGGCAACGAGAGCCGCACTCGCGACAGGGACGATCACGATCACCGAAGCGGGCTTCGGTGCGGACCTCGGCGCGGAGAAGTTCATCGACATCTTGTGCAGGCAGTCGGGGCTGCGGCCCGATCTGTCCGTCGTTGTCGCAACCGTCCGGGCCCTGAAATATCATGGAGGGGTGCCCGTCCGTGACGTGGCGGCAGAGAATGTCGAGGCGCTCCGGGCGGGGGCGAGCAATCTCCTCCGCCATGTCGAGAACCTCAAGGATGTCTTCGGCCAGAACGTTCTCGTCGCTCTCAACGCCTTCGACACGGATACGCCGGCAGAGCTCCAGGCGGTGGCTGATCTTCTCGAGCCCCTCGGGGTGAGAGCCGTGACCAGCACCCACTTCACTGACGGGGGAGCCGGTTCGATCGATCTTGCCCGTGCCGTCCTGGCCGACCTCGAGAAGCCGAGCGAGACGACATTCTGCTACCCGGAAGACGTGTCCCTTGCCGAGAAGGCGCACCTGGTCGCCACACGGGTGTACCGTGCCGGCGCAGTCTCATGGTCGAAGGGGGCACGGAGGAAGCTGCGGGGGCTCGAGGAGCGCGGCTACGGACGGCTGCCGATCTGCATCGCCAAATCCCCCTACTCCTTCGCCGCTGAGAAGCTCATGGGGGCACCGAGCGGACACACGCTACCGATCACGGACGTGCGGCTCTCCGCGGGTGCAGGATTCGTCGTCCTCATCGCGGGCTCGGTGATGACGATGCCGGGGCTTCCTGCACATCCGAATGCTGTCGACATCGACGTCGCGGACGGTGTGCTCACAGGCCTGCAATAGGGGGAAGGTGCCGCATGTGCACCGTCTTGACGCATAGAGAAGTGGGCCGGTGAAACCGGCCCACTCATCAGAGTTCCTTGGTGCTGCAGTTACTTCCTCGGTGCTTCGTCGCCCGGGAGGATGCTCTTGAGAGACCAGCCGATCGAGGCCATGAGGCCGCCCCAGAGGATAGCGCCGACACCGATGGTGATCGCGATAGCGGCCACGCCGGTCCACGGCTTGATGATGACGAGGATGCCGGCAAGGGCCATGATGATGCCGCCGATGAGGGGGAGGGTCCACTGGTCGGTGCGGTTGCGGATGCCGTAGCCGGCGAGAGCCGTGGCGACACCGATGGCGAGAGCCCAGATACCCATGATGGTGACGAGGAGTTCAGCAGCCGAATCGGTTGCCGCGAGAGTCCAGATCGCGAAGACGATGAGGACGACACCTGTCGCGCCGAGAGCGATCGAACCGGGACCCTCGGACTTGTAGGCGGACCAGACGAGGCCAGCGCCCTGCACAATGAGAAAAATTGCAAAGAGCATCAGCAGGAGGGAAATAGTTGTCCCCGGCATGATGATCGCCAAAAGGCCGAAGATGATGGCGGCGATTCCGCTGGCAAAGGGAAGCCACCAGGAGCGAGATAGGAACGAGAACATGGGCGGAACCTCTCTGATTAGTATGAGTTCACTTTAGCGCGCGTCAGTGTCAATCACTATTTTCCGTTGGCATTCCGGGCCAAAATGATCGTTGGGACCAAAGTCACAACACGGGTGGGTCGCAAGTGTTACCGTCATTCGTGACGTACTACACATTACGGACAGGTCCAACGGAGGATACTGATGACGAAATATGTCTTTGCCTTCACCGAAGGTGACAAGGACAAGAAGGATCTTCTCGGCGGCAAGGGCGCGAACCTTGCAGAGATGATGAAGCTCGGAATTCCGGTACCCCCGGGGTTCACCATTACGACGGAGGCCTGCCGCGCCTACCTCGCCCAGGGCTCCTCCCCGGACACCCTCGGTGTCGAGGTGACGACCGCGCTCCGGCAGATGGAAGCGGATATGGGCAAGAAGCTGGGCGATCCAGACGACCTGCTTCTCCTGTCAGTCCGCTCGGGCGCGAAGTTCTCCATGCCCGGCATGATGGAGACAGTGCTCAACATCGGCCTCAACGATCAGTCCGTCGAGGGCCTGGCACGCAAGTCGGGCAACCCTCGCTTCGCGTGGGATTCCTACCGCCGACTCATCCAGATGTTCGGCAAGACCGTCCTCGACATCGACGGCGACTACTTCGCCGATGCTCTCGATGCTGCGAAGGACAAGCGCGGCGTCACCCAGGACACCGAGCTCGATGTCGACGCCCTCAAGGAACTCGTCGACGTCTACAAGGACATTGTCGAACGCGAGACGGGTGTTCCGTTCCCGCAGACCCCGCGCGAGCAGATGGACAAGGCGATCGAGGCCGTCTTCCGCTCGTGGAACACGGATCGCGCGAAAATCTATCGGCGCCGCGAGCGCATCCCCCACGATCTGGGCACCGCAGTCAACGTCCAGGCGATGGTGTTCGGCAACATGGGAGAAAAGTCGGGTACCGGTGTGTGCTTCACCCGTGACCCATCGACGGGCCACACGGGCGTCTACGGAGACTACCTCGTCAACGCACAGGGTGAGGACGTCGTCGCCGGCATCCGCAACACCCTGCCGCTCGATGCTCTCAAGGAACTCGACGAGAAGTCCTACAACGAGCTCATGGCCAACCTCCACACGCTCGAAACCCACTATCGGGACATGTGCGATATCGAGTTCACGGTCGAAGAGGGCAAGCTCTGGCTCCTGCAGACCCGCGTCGGCAAGAGGACCGCGTCCGCCGCGTTCCGCATCGCATCGCAGCTCGTCGAGGAGCGCCTCATCACCCGTGACGAGGCCCTGACCCGCGTCAACGGCGAACAGCTCACCCAGCTGCTCTTCCCCCAGTTCGATGACGAGGCCGAGAAGATCACCCTGACGAAGGGCATGGCAGCATCTCCGGGTGCGGCCGTGGGTGAGATCGTCTTCAACAACGCTGAAGCGGTCGCGAGAACGAAGGCCGGCGCCGACGTCATCCTCGTGCGCCGCGAAACCAACCCCGACGATCTCGAAGGCATGGTCGTCGCCTCCGGCATCCTCACCGCTCGCGGCGGCAAGACCTCCCACGCTGCCGTTGTCGCGCGCGGCATGGGCAGGTGCTGTGTCGTGGGCGCCGAAGAGCTCTATGTCGATGAGTCGACCGAGACCGTGACCATTCGCGGCTCGGATCGCGTGCTCAAGGCGGGCGATGTCATCGCGATCGATGGCACCTCCGGCTACGTCTACCTGGGCGATGTTCCCGTCACTCCCTCCCCTGTCTCGATCTACATCGAAGAGGGGCTCGAGGCCGGCATCGCAGCCGCTCACGATGACGAGACGAAGGAGCTCGTCGCCGCCGTCGACCTGCTCCTCACGCACGCCGACAAGCGTGCACGTCTCAAGGTGCGGGCCAATGCGGACGCGCCGGAGGATGTGGCGCGCGCCAGGAAGTTCGGTGCCACCGGCATCGGCCTCTGCCGCACGGAGCACATGTTCCTCGGAGATCGGCGCCAGCTGATCGAGACGGTGATTCTCGCCGAGACGCCCGAAGAGCAGAATGCGGCCTTCGAGGCGCTGAGCCCGCTGCAGCGCGGAGACTTCGTCGGCATCCTCGAGGCGATGGATGGTCTGCCGACCACGATCCGTCTCATCGATCCCCCTCTCCACGAGTTCCTGCCCGACATCACCGACCTGACGGTCAAGATCGCCGTCAAGGAGGCCACCGGGGTCGAGGTCACGGAGAAGGAGCGGAAGCTTCTCAAGGCTGTTCGAGAGCAGCACGAGCAGAACCCGATGCTGGGCTTGCGCGGCGTGCGTCTCGGCCTGAAGATTCGCGGCCTGTTCGGACTGCAGATCCGGGCAATCGCGGAGGCCGCGGCGGATCGGATCGAGGCCGGTGGGGATCCCCGCCCCGAGATCATGGTCCCGCTCGTGGGCTCTGTTCGAGAGCTCCAGATCATTCGGGAAGACGCTGAGGAGATCATCGCCGCCGTCGAGGAGAGCAGGGGCGTCACGCTCAACATCCAGATCGGTGCGATGATCGAGCTGCCGCGAGCGGCCATGACAGCGCACTCGCTGACCGAGGAGTCGGACTTCTTCTCCTTCGGCACGAACGACCTGACCCAGACGGCGTGGGGCTTCTCCCGCGACGACGTCGAGTCCACGTTCTTCAACGAGTACTTCGACCTCGGCGTGTTCGGCGTCTCGCCGTTCGAATCGATCGATGTGCGCGGTGTCGGCAAGCTCGTCGCCGTGGGCGTCGAGAAGGCTCGATCCGTGAAACCCGACATCAAGTGCGGTGTCTGTGGCGAACACGGAGGCGACCCGCAGTCGATCCACTTCTTCGACGCTGTCGGACTCGACTACGTCTCCTGCTCCCCGTTCCGCGTGCCTGTCGCACGCCTGGAAGCGGGCCGCGCAGCGGTCAGCAACGAATCCCAGCCCTGGGACTAGTTCTCCGATGATGGGGCGGCACGAACGTGCCGCCCCATCATGCTGCACATCACCAAACGTGAGCGTCCGCGAGAGACGATCGCACTCCTGATTAAAAAGCCAGGTCACGCGTTTGCAGGAAGGACCCTGCGGGGGTTTCGGAAGTGATATGTCTCGACGTGACGGTCGGCCGAGGGGATAGTCTTGACCTAAGCAGTCGTGGTGAACGCGGCTGCGGAGAGTACGGAGACGACGAGCCGCGTCGGCGGCGCAGGCACCCGGTCGATCCTGGTCGGCCACCCGGCGTTTCCGACACCATCGAAAGGAAAAGAACATGGGTTTTCGCGTTGTTGTTGCCGGCGATATCGCCGGAGTGAATTACAAGGATGCCATCAAGGCTGACCTCGAGAACGACCCCCGGGTGGATGAAGTCATCGACGCCGGCGTCAAGCAGGGCGAAGATGTCGACTACCCGCACGTCGCCGTCAACGCTGCCCGTATGATCGCCGAAGGCAAGGCCGACCGCGGCATCTTCGTCTGCGGCACGGGCATGGGCGTGGCGATGGCAGCGAACAAGGTGAAGGGCATCCGCGCCTCCACCGCACACGACTCGTTCTCGGTCGAGCGCCTCGTGCTCTCGAACAATGCCCAGGTTCTCTGCCTCGGCGAACGCGTCATCGGCAAGGAGCTCGCTCGCCGTCTCGCCAAGGAATTCCTCAACTACGAATTCGACGAGACCTCAGCATCGGCCGCCAAGGTCGACGCGCTCTGCGCCTACGAAGAGGACTGAGCCTCGTTCAACAGAGGGCGGGTGGCTGGTGCAGCCACCCGCCCTTCTTGTCCCGTCCGACCTCACACGCCTGGGCAGACTAAGGTCCCTCGCGGGGTTGGTTAGCCATACCTAACCTTGAGGTATGAAGCTCAGCTCTTGGCCCGCCAATCAGCAGGCCCGCGTCGTCTCCTTAGGGATCGAATCGGGGCGCCTGCGGGCACGCGAACTCGGTCTGCGTCCGGGTGCGATCATCCGAGTCACCCAGCGAACCCTGTTCGGGGGCACTGTCCTCGATATCGACGGTGGGCGTCTCGCCCTCGACAGGGCTGCAGCTGCCAGAATCCACGTGGAACCCTGTGACGGTGTTCCCATGCCGAAGGCGATCTCATGACCTGCTCCCACTGCGGGCCGAGCTCCGGTGCCCCCACTCTTGTCGGCAGCCCTCGGATCCTTCTCGTCGGCAACCCGAACGTTGGAAAGTCCACGCTGTTCAATCGTCTGACAGGGGCGCGCCAGGATATTCGGAATGCTCCGGGCACGACGGTGGACCTCTCGACCGGCGGGTGGCGTGCGTTCGGCAGTCAGCTCACCGTCGTCGACTCCCCGGGCACGTACTCGCTGCTTGCTCGTTCCGCGGACGAGCAGGTCGTCACTGAGCTCCTGACGGGTGATATTCAGGTCGAGGGTGGGAAGCCCGACCTTGTCGTCGCCGTTCTTGACGCGACTGCGCTCTCCCGCTCCCTCTACCTCCTCGGCCAGCTGTCTCGTGTCGGCCTGCCCGTTATCGTTGCCCTCTCCATGGTCGACGTGGCGCGCGCCGAAGGCGTCGAGATCGATACCGAGACGATGTCGAGCGTTCTCGGTGTTCCCGTTGTCGCCATCGATCCCCGTCATGGTCTCGGGCTCGAGGATTTGGCTGGCGCGGTGCGGACAGGCCTCGATGTGTTGCCTTTCCTGATCGGCCCGGATGCGAAGGCGTGTACGTGCGCTGAGGGTGGGGACTGCTGCGGCTCGACGCAGGCGGCGGATGCGACGACGCTCGCGGAGCTTCTCGAAGATGCTGACGACGTGTTCGCCTGGGTGGAGGTGGTCTCCTCCCGTCTCGGTGCGAAGCGCCCCCGTATCGACACGACGTTCTCGGACAGGGTGGACCGGGTCCTCCTCAACCCGGTCGCCGGCATCCTCATCCTGCTCGGCGTGCTGTGGGGCCTGTTCCAGCTGACGACGAGCGTGGCCGCTCCCGTCATGGAGTGGGCGGAAGGTTTCGTCGGCGGCCCCGTCACCGACTGGGCTCTCGCATTGACGGGCGCTCTCGGCCTGTCGGACACATGGGTCGAGTCCCTCCTCATCGACGGCATCCTTGCCGGCATCGGCGTCGTGCTGTCGTTCGTGCCTCTCATGTTCATCATGTTCTTCGCACTCGCACTGCTTGAAGATTCGGGATACTTGGCGAGAGCGGCGCTTCTCGCCGACCGCCTCATGCGGTCCATCGGGCTCGATGGTCGCGCCGTCCTGCCTCTGATCGTCGGGTTCGGGTGCAACCTGCCTGCGCTCGCGGCCACCAAGACTCTCCCGAACGCCGCGCACCGCACCGTGACGGCGCTTCTCGTGCCGCTCACATCCTGCGCGGCCCGGCTCACGGTCTACATTCTTATCGCCGCGACGTTCTTCCCGAGCCATGCCGGAACTGTCGTGTTCGCGATGTATATCGGTTCCGTCCTCCTCGTGATCGCCGGTGGGCTTCTCCTCAAACTCGTGTTCTCAGATGATACGAGCGCGGACCCGCTGTTCCTCGTCCTGCCCGCCTATCAGAAGCCGGGCGTGACGACCGTCTTCCTGTCTGCTGCCCGCCGGGCGCTTGCCTTCCTCAAGGGCGCGGGCGTCACGATTGTCGTCATGCTGACGATCATGTGGGGCCTCATGGCGATCCCCGTGACAGGCGACCACGATCTTGCCGATGTTCCGGTCGAGGATTCGCTGTACGCGGAGGTCGCCCAAACGATCGCCCCGGTGTTCGCCCCGGCAGGATTCAACGACTGGCATGCGTCCGCCGCACTCCTCACCGGAATCGTGGCAAAGGAAACTGTTGTCGCGGCGCTTTCGCAGTCCTACCAGGTGGACGAGCCGGAAGAGAACTCGTATGAGGATGCTGAGGGCTCGGACCTGGGCGAGAGACTGCGGGCCGATTTCGATGATGCCTCCGGCGGGCATGGTCAGGCGGCGGCACTCGCTTTCCTCGTCTTCGTCCTCGCCTACACGCCGTGCGTGGCAACTCTGGCTGAGCAGAAGCGGATATTGGGATGGCGGATCACGGCCGGAGCATTCGGCGCCCAGCTCGTCCTCGCCTGGCTCTTGGCGGTTGCCGTCTTCCAGATCGGATCACTCCTGTGAAATCACGGGTCATGTCGGCTCTCCTGGGCGGCGGGAGTATCGAATCGATGGCGCGCACCGCATCGGTCGATCCCGAACTCGTGAGGCTCGCCGTCGACCACAGGGAACGTCTCGGGGCGCCGACGGTGTCCGGATGTGGGACGGGCACGTGTGCTGCTATCGCCCCCGCGGACGTCCTTCCGGCAGGCTGCCGGGGGTGCCCCCTCATGAGTGTCCGAAGGATGTAGCTCCCAGGTTCACGAGCCCAGCATGTGCCACACTTGACGCATGACAACGACACAGGTTGACACGATCGCGACCCGCCTCTCGGGGCTTATCTCGGGAGAGGTCGAAACCGGGATCCGCCGACGGGCTGAGTATGCGACGGATGCGTCGAACTATCGTGTCGTCCCCCAGATTGTCGCGTTCCCCTCGTCCTCGGACGATATCGTCACCGCCCAGAACTTCGCACGCGAAGAGGGCATCCCGTTGACCATCCGCGGGGGAGGCACCTCGATCGCGGGCAACTCGATCGGGACTGGCCTCGTGCTCGACCTGTCCCGTCATCTCACCAACGTCATCTCGGTCGATCCAGAGGCCCGCACGGCACGTGTGCAACCCGGCACGATCCTGACGACGCTGCAGAAAGAGGCGGCACGCCACGGGCTCCGCTTCGGCCCCGACCCATCGACATCCAACAGGGCGACGATCGGCGGAATGATCGGCAACAATGCGTGCGGGCCGCACGCTGTCGCCTGGGGGAAGACCGCCGAGAACGTCATCAGCCTCGACGTGATCGACGGACTGGGGCGCCGGTACACGGCAGAGAAAGGCTCCTCCGTTGCCGGACTGACGGAGCTCGTCGACTCCCATCTCGCCCAGATCCGGACACACTCCGGCAGGTTCTCGAGGCAGGTCTCCGGCTACTCTCTCGAACACCTCCTGCCGGAGAACGGCCGCGACCTGGCCAAGTTCCTCGTGGGCAGCGAAGGCACCCTGGCAACCGTTCTCGAAGCGGAGGTCGCCCTCGTCCCCCTCGCATCCGGCACCACCCTCATCGTCCTCGGCTACGAGGACATGATCCGGGCCGCCGACGCCGTCCCCGCAATCCTCCCCCTCAAGCCCCTCGCGATCGAAGGGCTGGATCGTCGGCTCGTCGACATCGTCGAGCGGGCACGCGGGGGAGTGCCCGAGCTTCCGGCCGGAGGCGGCTGGCTCATGGTCGAGGTCGGCGCCTTCGAAGGGGAATCTCCCGATATCGTCGCCGATCGCGTCCAATCCGTTCTCGCCGTCGCGGGCACGACCTCGTACCGGATCGCTCCGCAGGGCCCCGAATCGGCAGCACTGTGGAAGATTCGCGCCGACGGTGCGGGGCTCGGGGGACGGTCTCCCCGCGGCAGGGAGGCATGGCCGGGCTGGGAAGACTCCGCGGTGCCGCCGGAGCACCTGGGCGCCTACCTGCGGGATATGACGGCAGTCATGTCCGATCACGGGGTGGACGGGATCCTCTACGGGCACTTCGGCGACGGCTGCGTGCACGTCCGCATCGACATGCCGCTGTCCGATCCGAGCGGCGTTCCGAAGACGCGGGCGTTCCTCGAAGACGCAGCAGACCTGGTCACCTCCTACGGCGGTTCCCTCTCGGGCGAACACGGTGACGGCAGGGCGCGCTCGGAACTGCTGAGCCGCATGTACAGCCCGGAGATGATGACGCTCTTCTCCCACGTCAAGAACCTTTTCGACCCGGGCAAGACCCTCAACCCCGGCATCATCGTCGATCCCGATCCTCTCGACGCGAACCTTCGCAGGCCCTATGCCCGCCCGATTCCGGGCGGCGGGACGACGGGGACCGGCTTCGCCTTCTCCGAGGACGGAGGAGACTTCACAACCGCCGTGCACCGGTGCACGGGCGTCGGCGCCTGCCGTGCCGACACGAGGGCGAACGGCGGCTTCATGTGCCCCTCCTACCAGGCCACGAAGGACGAGAAGGACGTGACCCGCGGCCGTGCCCGTATCCTCGAAGAGGTCGCGAACGGACAGCTGATCGCCGACTGGGGCTCCGAAGAGGTCTTCCAATCCCTCGACCTGTGCCTGGCATGCAAGGCGTGCTCGGCTGACTGCCCGAGCGGGGTCGACGTGGCGCGATACAAGTCCGAAGTGCTCTACCGCGCCCACAAGGGCAAGATCCGCCCGAAGCTGCATTACCTACTGGGCCAGCTGCCGCGATGGACGAAGCTGGCCACGCTCGTGCCCACGGTCGCGAAGCTTGCGAACGCAGCCATGTCTGTCGCCCCTGTGAAGAAGACGGTGTTCGCGCTCGCGGGAGTGGACACGGAGAGGACGATGCCGTCCCTCGCGACTCGCAGGTTCTCCCGCTGGGCATCCGCCGCCGGCCTGTCCTCCTCGGCTGGAAATCATGCAGCGAAGTACGTCATGCTGTGGGCGGATTCGTTCTCGGAGACTCTCGATACCGATGGTGCGCGCGCCATGGTCGAGGTGCTCGAACGTGCCGGCTACACGGTCCTCGTCCCGAAGAAGCCCGTGTGCTGCGGGCTGACCTGGATCACGACGGGCCAGTTGGACGGGGCGAGACACCAGCTGGAGGGGCTTCTCGCCGAGCTGGCTCCGTTCGCCATGAACGGGATCCCGATCGTCGGAGTCGAACCCTCGTGCACGGCCGTGCTCCGCGACGATCTTCCCGAGCTCCTATCGGAGGACCCGCGGTCTCGCCTCGTGGCCGACAACACGTACACGTTGGCCGAGATCCTGCTGGCGCCGGCACCGCTCGGTCCCGACCGCCTCGTCCTGCCCGACCTGACAGGCACGACAGTCGTGGCCCAGCCGCACTGCCATCACTATTCGGTCATGGGTTGGAAGACGGACGCGGAGCTCCTGTCCCGTACCGGGGCAGACGTCGTCGAGCTGTCCGGATGCTGCGGCATGGCGGGGAACTTCGGGATGGAGAGGGGGCACGCAGATATCTCCCGCAAGGTGGCGGAGGGGGCGCTCCTGCCAGCCCTTCGCGACCATCCGCACGCCGTCTTCCTGGCAGACGGCTTCTCCTGCCGAACCCAGGCCGAGAGCTTGGCCGACCGTCACGGTGTTCACCTTGCGACGCTGCTTTCCGGCGGACTCCCAGAAAGCTGATGTATCCTGGGACGTGTATGTTCGCGGCTCAGATTTAAGGTGAAGTATGCCCGTCTTCTCGCTGGATAATGGCCGGCTCAGCCCGGCTCGACCCTCCCTCACTCATCGTGACGAGATCATCCGCGAGACGCTCATGGCGGTCCGTGACCAGGTCGTCGAGCTGATCTATCGCCCGATCTTTCCCGTGGCGTGGCTGACGGAGACGAGCCGTCTCGCGGACCAGACCCGCCACACCTCCCTCGTCGCCCTCGATCCGACGGGGAAGACCGTCACGGTCGACGTGGTCGAAAGACTCGACTCCGAAACCCTCATGGCATCGCTGGCGCGTGCGTCTCGCCACGAGGAGATCCCATCCGGGCGAATGTCGGGACTCTACCCTCGCGGTCTCGCAGCGTTCCGGAAGGACTGGCAGAGCTTCCTCGACTCCTGCCCGCCGGGACTGGAGGACCATCCGCGTCTCATCATTCTCGCAGTGACAGTCGAGGATCAGGTCCGGGCGGCTCTCGACACGCTTGTCGGTGCCAGCATCGATGTGCACAGGATCGACCTTCACGAATCCAGGGCAGGGATCCTTGTCTCTCTCGAACAGGTCCGCCCCCACGAGGCATCCTTCCTCGCCATCGGACAAGAGCTGCGCCGGGGCGAGATCGCGCCCCCGCCGCATCCGTCCGACACTGCCGCGACAGCGCCGGATTCGGTGGAAGAGGCGGTTGACAGTCCCGCCGATAAGCAGGACGAGACGACTGAGAGCACGGAAGGAAACGACGGTGTCGTGTTCGTCAGCCGTGCGGGTGACCCCCTCGACGATGTCTCCCGCCACGCGCAGCCCGAGGAGAACGTTCGTGATGAGGGTGACGACGAGGCCCCGGCGGCAGCGAAGAGGGGCGCCCACAGCGCCGCTCGTGATAGTTCGAGCATCCAGGCAGAAACAGTATCGAATGCAGACCAGGTCGAGGACGATCCGGAACCAGAGTTCACGTTCCATTCCGTCGGTTTCACTGCCGACGGGACGGGCATTGATGCCGCGCCGGACGTCGATCTGCTCACGGGAGAGAACGATGATGGGGCGATCGAGCTTCCAGAGGTGGAATGGCCGGAACGTCCGAGCGAGCTGCGCGCCATCGCCTCCCGCATCGGAGAGCAGACCCTGACGTTCAAGTCTCTGCGCCGCAGAGTGAACGCGTCGGCACGGCTCACGTCGGCCGGTGAGATCGTGCTGGAATCGGGAGAGCGCTTCACGGATCCCGATCATGCAGCATCCGCGGTTGCGGGGCGCCGCATGGACGGATGGAAGAACTGGCGCACCGAGGGCGGCGCACGTCTGGGAGATCTCCGCTAGGAGAGAGCCTGGCGCTAGCGGCGGGGCTGAATATACGCCCGCAGCCACCGTCTCATCTCGCCGAAGGCTCGAGTGCGGACAGCCGCGCGAGAGAGCGTCACGTCATGAATGGCGCCCTCGAGGCGGATCAGGGCTGTCACGCGTCCCAGGTAGGGGACTCGGCGCCAGATCTGGTCGACATCGAGGACCGTGTCAGCCCCTCTCATCTCGACCGACCACTTGTCGGAGAAGATTGTCTGGTTAGAGGTGAGGACGAGCGTGGGGCACGAGATGTCGAGACCCTTCGCGACGAGTGCATGGCCCTGGAGGATGGCGGTCAGCCAGCCTGCCCGAATCGGTGTCGTCGGATAGCGGCGCCATTCCTCGTTGAACGTCCACCCCGTCGTCGTAAAAGGGTCAGTGTCGTCCTCCACCAGCTCACCCTCGTCCCGCCATCCCGTCAAGAGGCGATGGTAGAAGCCGTTATCAGGCAGGGGCAGGACGGCTTCCGGCGAGACCCGGGCAAGGGATTCGAGGAGTGGAGTGGAGAGCTGGCGGACGAGTGTCGCGCCCTGGAACTCCAGCCACGGCGAGTTGAGGATGAGGCCGGAGAGCGCTCCGGGATGACGGTCGGCCCACAGCGCGGCGGTCAGGCCGCCGGTGGAGTGGCCATACATCACCAAGGGCATCTCCCACCCGTGGATCGTGTGGATCGTATCGAGTGCGGCATGGATGTCCTCATCGTAATCGGAGAGGGATGCGATGTAGCCGGGGGTTTGATGAGGGCGCGATGACCTGCCGTATTTGCGCAGGTCCAACGCGTAGAAGGCCCCTCCGGCACGGGAGATCACACGGGCCAGTTCGACCTGATAGAAGTAGTCGTTCCAGCCGTGCATCGCCAGCATGACGAAGCGCGGAGACGTCGGCGTCGAGTCACGTGCCAGGGGATCATCGGCAGGGACGTGCCGAACCAGTGTCGTGACAACCTCCCCCTCCTCATCGTCGAGGAGCGGCAGCGTGACGGATTCGAATCCGGGTCCAAGGACGTCGGGTGACCACATGCCCCCATTGTGTCAGGAACGAGCCGTTCCCGTTCCCGATTCAGGCCCCTGCAAGAAACGTGCGCAGGATGTCTCCGACCTGATCATCCTCCACGAGGAAACCATCGTGGCCGTGGTCGGAGTGGATGGACACGAGACCATCGCAGCCCGGAAGGCTCTCCGCGAGGCGCCGCTGATCGGCGGGATGGAAGAGCCTGTCCGAGTCGACCGAGACGACGAGCGCACGCTGCGTCATGGTCGAGAGCACTGCCTCGACGCCGCCGCGTCCGCGGCCGATCGAGTGGGTCATCATCGCTTCGGTGAGCGTGAGATAAGAGTTGGCATCGAAGCGGGCCGCGAGCTTGTAGCCGTGATAGTCGAGATAGGACTGGACGGCGAAACGTCCACCATCCATCGGATCCTCACCCTCCTGGGGTGCCCTGTCAAAGCGCGAATCGAGTTCCGTCGGACATCGGTACGTGGTGTGGGCGATAGCGCGAGCCAGGCCGAGCCCGGCGTGCGGGCCGTTGCCGGCGGGAGCATCGTAATAGTCCCCGCCCCGCCACGCCGGATCCAGCTCGATTGCCAGGATCTGCTGATGTGCGTAGGCGATCTGCTCCGCTGTCGTCTCGGGAGCGGACACGAGGACAGCGAACTGGTCAACGTGCTCGGGGTAGCTTGCGGGCCATTCCATGACGCGATGACCGCCGGCGGACGCCCCTGCGACGAGATGCCAGGACGGGACCCCCAGATAGTCCATGAGGGCTTTCTCCGTGGCGACCTGGTCGCGGACGGTGAGGCGGGGGAACCTGCGGGCCCACGGGCGGCCGTCGGGATGTGGGGAGGCTGGCCCGGTCGTCCCCTGACAGCCCCCGAGCACATTGGGAGCCACGACGAAATACCTGTCGGTATCGATCGCGAGGCCGGGTCCGACGATGCCGGGCCACCAGCCCTCGGTACCATCCGCGTTCCGCACGTGCGAGTCGCCCGTGAGTGCGTGACAGAGGAGGACAGCATTCGTGCGGTCCTCGTTCAGCTCCCCCCACGTCTCGTAGGCGACCGTCACGTCGATTGTCGCGCCGGATTCGAGTGTCTGGGAGCCGAGATGAACGAACTTCCGGTCGCCCGGGTCGTCTCCCTCCCGCCATGCCCCGCTCGCGGGGAGGCTGCGGAACCGAGCATGCGGGCGGTAGCCCGTGTCGGCGTCGCGTACCGGGGCGGCATCGGTGATCCGTAACGGGGGATGACCGACGAGGTAGGAGGGAGACCGATCCATGTCAGGCCAGCTTCTCGAAAGACTGCTCGAGGTCAGCCAGGATGTCGTCGATGTGCTCGAGTCCCACAGAGAGGCGGACAAGACCCGCGGGCACGCCCGCGGCAGCCAGCTCATCATCCGTCAACTGCGAATGAGTGGTCGATGCTGGGTGGATGACGAGCGAACGAACATCCCCGATGTTGGCCACATTGGAGTGGAGAGTGAGGCCGTCGACGAAGGCGATGCCGGCATCCTTCCCGCCCTTGACGGTGAAGGCGATGATGGAGCCCGCGCCCTTCGGCGTGTACTTCTGCGCCAGATCATAGTAAGGGGAGGATGGCAGGGAAGCCCACGTCGTCGATTCGACGAGATCGTGGTTCTCGAGGAACTCGGCGACGCGGCGCGTGTTCTCGAGGTGCTTCTCCATCCGCAGCGAGAGCGTCTCCACGCCCAGGCCGATGAGGAAGGCGTTGAAGGGTGAGATCGCGGGGCCGATGTCGCGCAGGAGCGTGGTGCGGATACGGGTGACGAAGGCTCCCGGGCCGAGATCCCCCCACGTGATGCCATGGTAGGAGGCATCCGGTTCGGAGAGCGTCGGGAACTTCCCTGACGTCCAGTCGAAATCGCCCTTCTCGATGATGACTCCGCCGATCGAGGTGCCGTGTCCGCCCAGGAACTTCGTCGCGGAATGGATGACAACATCTGCACCGAAATCGAACGGCCGCAGAACGTATGGAGTCGCAACCGTGTTGTCGACGATCAGCGGCAGGCCCTCCGAGTGGGCGACGTCCGCAATCTTCTCCAGGTCGAGAACGGAGCCGCGCGGGTTCGGAATCGTCTCCCCGAAGAACAGCTTCGTCTTGTCCGTCACGGCGGCCCGCCACGACTCGGGGTCGGCAGGGTCCTCGACGTAGCTCACGGAGATCCCGTAGCGGGTCAGCGTGTGGGTGAGAAGGCTCAGCGTCCCGCCGTACAGCCAGGGGCTGGCGACGACATGATCGCCTGCCTGCGCGATATTGAGGATTGCGAGAGTGGTCGCCGCCTGCCCGGAGGAGACGAGCAGGCCAGCTACTCCTCCCTCAAGGGCGGCAAGACGCGCCTCGATCGCGCCCTGGGTCGGGTTGGTGATGCGGGTGTAGATGTTGCCGGGCTCCGTCAAGGCGAAGCGCCCCGCGGCCTGCGCCGCATCCTCGAACACGAACGACGTGGTCTGGTAGATCGGGAGGGCGCGGGCCCCCGTCTCGGAATCGGGGGTTTGTCCGGCATGGATCTGAAGGGTCTCGAAGTTCCAGTTTTCTTGGGTCATTTTTCTCTCTCAAACATATAAGGGAGTGCCAAAGTTGCGTAACAACTCCAGCCTCGCAGGGTATGGCTGGGCCGATGCTGTGCGAGCATCGGTGCACGCACAGGGGTGCGCGCTCTAGTTACACATTCGGAACATGGGATGACACTAAGCGACGCGTCGTCTCCATGGTCAGGCCCGGGCAGAAGTCTCACAACATGGACCAAAGGCCCACGATCATAAAAAGTGATGTTGATCACGTTCACATTGTTCGGTGTGGGCCCGACCTCAGGAATTTCCCAGCAAGTCGCCACTTCCCGGCAATCCCGTCCCGATGTTACTCGTGTGACAGATGTGAACTGTGGGGATATTGGAGAAATTGTTTCAAAAAGGTCACGGGTGGTATACCGTCAGTATCGGTTCGAAAAACTAGTAGGCGGCATTGTCACAACGACACGCCGCAGCGTCGAGGAGTAATACGTGGCCGGAATTCGCAGACGTGGCATCCACGCCACATGTGCCGTGGCTCTTGCCGCCAGCATGATCCTTGTTGGCACTGCTGGCATCGCCGATGACGGAGACGACGAGGTGACAACCTCGAACTATATGGAGATGTCGCTCGCAGAGCTCGAGGCGGAACTTGCCTCGCTATCGGCAGAGTCCACTGCTCTCGCCGAGTCGGCCGCCCTGGCCGAGAGCGAGCAGATCCGAGCCCAGGCCGAACTGTCCGAGACGATCACGAAGGCTATGGATACGCAGGATGCTGCGAACGCCGCCTATGCCGAGGTCGAGATTGCGCGTAAGGAGCTCGGAAGCGTCGGTGCCGCCATGTACCGTGACGGCGCGAGCGCCGTGCCGTTCGGCAACTACCTCTCCGCTGAGAGCCTCGAAGAGGCGAACGCCCGTCAAAGCGCCTACGACCGCCTCGGCCAGTCCGCAGAGACGAAGCTCCAAGAGTTCGAAGCCAAGCTCAACCTTGCTGAAGCGATGGAGGAGCAGGCAACCCAAGCAGCCGCCGCACAGACCGCAGCAGCCAGCGACGTAGACGATACTGCACGGGAAGCCGACCAGCTCGCCCGCGCAGTGGAGGAACAGCTCGCAGAAGCGCAGAGCCGCCGCGACGCACTCATCGCCGCGCTAGCGGAGCAGAAGGGTGTCGAAGAGGCGGAAGAGCGCGCCCGCGTCGAAGCACTCGAAGAAGCAAGGCTCCAACAGGTGGAGGACGCAAGGCTCGAGGCCATCAGGCAGGCCGAGGCAGAAGCCAAGGCGCAGCAGGAGGCCGCGGCCCTCGAATCCCAGGCCAACCAGCAGGATCGTGAGGAATCGGCAACGCCGGCTCCCGCACCAACGCCCACACCGACACCAACGCCCACGCCGACTCCGACACCGACGCCAACTCCGACGCCTACGCCTACGCCTGCGCCGACTCCAACTCCGACGCCGACTCCGACACCCACACCGACTCCGACTCCGACGCCCACACCGACGCCGACTCCGACGCCCACGCCTGGCCCGGTGACGGCGACGCGCACCTCGATCGTCGCGTACGCCCGCCAGTTCGTGGGGGCTCCGTACGTGTGGGGCGGCGTGACGCCGGCTGGCTGGGACTGCATCGGATTCGCACACTACGTCTACGCACATCACGGCATCACAGTTGCTCGCTCCTCGTACGGTGCGCAGTTCAACGGAACGCTCGTCGCGGCCTCTGCGGCACGCCCCGGCGATCTCATGTGGTGGCCCGGCCACGTCGGTATCTACACCGGCAACGGCTCCCACATCGCAGCCTGGAACCCGTCGATGGGAACGCAGGAACGCGCCGTGTGGGGAAGCCCGATGTACCGCAACGTCATCGGCGACTGACCAGCAGGTGAACAGCAGAAGTGACGGCAGGCCTTGGGCCTGCCGTCACTGCGTTGAGCAAACACTCGTGTCACGGCCTCATGAGCATCATCCGTCCCGGCGACTCGAATGGTCTGTCTGATCATCGACGGAGGAGAAGCGGACATGAGGGCAGCAAGAAGGGGACCGGTGCAGAACCAGTCCCCTTCTTCCTCTTCACCGTTTAGTGCTCGTCGTAGTAGCCCTGATCGATGGCACGCTGATAGGAGGCTTTGATCTCCGCTTCCGCAGCGGCGCGATCGACCCAGTGTGCACCCTCGACTGATTTGCCGGGCTCAAGATCCTTGTACACCTCGAAGAAGTGCTGGATCTCGAGACGATGGAACTCGGACACGTCGTCGATGTCGACGCGCCACGATGCTCTCTGGTCGCCTGCGGGCACGCACAGAACCTTGTCGTCGCCTCCCGCTTCGTCTTTCATGCGGAACATGCCGAGTGCGCGGCATCGGATCACACAGCCGGGGAACGTGGGCTCCTCAAGGAGCACGAGTGCGTCAAGCGGGTCACCGTCCTCACCGAGGGTGTCATCGATGAACCCGTAATCGTCCGGGTATCGGGTTGCGGTGAAGAGCATTCGGTCGAGACGGATGCGACCGGTTTTGTGGTCTACCTCGTACTTGTTCCGGTTGCCTTTGGGGATCTCGATGGTGACATCGAATTCCAACATGACGCCTCCTATGGCTACAGGTTCCTTTGTGGTGAACGGTGAACGAACGTGACAGACTGAAGAGGTGAAGGCACGATCGCAGGCAGGTATTGTCGCTGTCCTGATTCTACTCGGTGGCTATGTGGTTGCGGATGCAGTTGACATAGCCCCGGGAATCTTGACGGCAACGGACAAGCCGTTAGAACCACGAGCCTACCCTGAAGCGGCAAACTTTGAGGCAATTGACGCAGACGTTCCGGTTGATGATGGTGGTGTCGACCTTTTGCCGGGCGACGTCGCAACCATCGCAGAGAGTCTCGCCGACGACCCCCGGAACACGGGAGAGACATCATTCGTCGTCCGGGAACTCGACGGAACCCTCGTGTATGACATGAGGGGCGGGACGGGGAGACTGCCCGCGTCGAGCATGAAAGTTCTCACGGCGGCTGCCGCACTCGAGGAGCTGGGCCCGAACACCACACTGGACACCCGGGCCATCATCTCCGAACAGCGCCTCTATCTCGTCGGCGGCGGCGACATCTACCTGTCATCGGGCTACGGGGATGAGATGTCGGCCGTCGGCCGTGCCGGCCTGGCAGATCTCGCCGATCAAACAATCAGCGAGCTCGAATCCAGAGGACTGTCGAGCATTGAGCTCAGCCTCGACTCGAGCCTGTTCACCGGCACCGACTATCACGAGAACGTTGTCGGCTCCGATCGCCAGTTCATCATGCCGATGAGGCCCATCGCGATCGACGGCGGCATCGTCGGAAGCGTCTATTCCACGAACCCGGATCGCGATGCGGTCAACCGCTTCGCGGAGCTCCTCGGCGAACGGGGTATCGAGGTTACGACCGTCACCACAGGCACGGCCCCTGCGGCAACCGACGAGAACACTGCCGGGATCGTCTCTTCCGCCCCGATCCGCGATCTCGTCGACTACACGTTGACGATGTCGGACAACTCTCTCGCCCAGGTTCTCGGACACCTCGTCGCGCAGAGCCGCGGACTGACAGCGGATTTCGACGGTTCTGCCGTCGCGGTGAAGGAATCCCTCGTCGATCAGGGTTACAACACGACGGGGCTGATCGTCTCCGATGCTGCGGGACTCTCGATCGACAACAGGGTGAGCGCCCACCTGTTGACCTCCGTACTCGTCGATTCCGCATCATGCGGCTGCGACACGTCCACCATCCCCCACTCCCTCCCCGTCGCGGGCTTGAGCGGCACGCTGTGGAGCCGGTTCGACGGTCTGCCGACGCAGGGGCTCGTCCGGGCCAAGACCGGCACCCTGATCGCCGCGAACTCCCTCACGGGCTACGTGACGACGGAAAGCGGACAGGTCCTTGCCTTCTCGATACTCATCGATGGTCTAGAGTCGGGAACAACGGGAATAGTTCGTCCCGCAATCGATGAGGCCATCAATGCCTTAGCCATGGGGGACGAGAATGCCGATTGACCCGACCATCGCCTACCGTCGAACGCGGCAGTTCTCAGGCTCCGGCCCCACCATCACGCCGGCCAAGGCGAAAGCAGTGGCGACATCACTCAGGCAGTGCGCAGCTGCCGCCCCCGACATCGTGGCCAGCGTGACGAAACTCCACGACGTCACGGAGACAGTGGCGGCAACCCCGGTTGCGGTTCTCGCCCGCCCGGGATGGGCGCAGGCGGCCGCGATCTCAGCCGCCCCCCTCATCGAAGAGTTCACGAACGGTGGCCGCATCGGCAACCGCCTCGTCTCGGAAGAGATGGCGGGAGCTCTCGCATTCCTCGCCCCCCGCATTCTCGGACAGTACGATCCGTTCGCGTTGACGGCAATACCGGGGCAGGGACTGCCGATACCGGGACGGCTCCTTCTTGTCGCACCGAACGTGTGGGAATTCGCGAGCGAATGGAACCTCGACAGCCGCGACGTCCAGCTGTTCGTGTGCGTGCACGAGTTCACCCACGCCTTCCAGTTCACGGCCGCACCGTGGCTCAAAGACGTCCTCATCGCCAAGGTCCGGCTCGTCATCGACGCCATCGACGATGGCTTCGAAGAGGATGCCCTTGACGATCTTCTCGCCCTCATGGCAGTGCTCGAAGGGCACGCGGAGTATGTCATGAACACGGTCCCGATCGCCCGGATTCCCTCCCGCAAGCGCATCACCGCGGCCGTTGCGGCCCGCAGGGGCGCTGGATCGAATCTGGCAAGGTTCGCGAACAGGCTCCTCGGGGTCGACCTCAAGCTCGACCAGTACCGCGACGGCGAAAAGTTCGTGTCAACTGTCATCCGCGAGCGCGGACATGACGGCCTGAACACACTGTGGCAGAACCCGCTCTACGTGCCGGATGTGAACGAGCTGAAGGATCCCCACTCGTGGATCGCCCGCGTGCTGTCCTAGCAGCCCGCCAAGCTGTTCGCGGCGCCCTCGAATCACGCACGGTGCTTGTCGCGTGCTCCGGAGGATCGGACTCGCTTGCTCTCGCTCTTGCACTGTCCGCCGAGGCACAGTCCGCCGGGGTGTCACCCCGCGCCATCACCGTCGATCACGGGCTCCTGCCGGGATCGGACACGAGAGCGCGCGATCTCGTCGAACGACTATCCGCTCTCATGCCGGCGCGTGCAGTCCGCATCGATGCAGCCGGTTCCGAAGGCCCCGAAGGCAGTGCGCGGACGGGACGGTATGCTGCGATCGCCGACGAGGCGCGACGTCTCGGCGGGCCCGCACTCGTTCTCCTCGGGCACACGATGGACGACCAGGCGGAAACGGTCCTCATGGGTCTGGGGCGCGGCAGCGGGCCCCGGTCGATAGCGGGAATGCGGCCGACTGGATACCTTCCCGGCACGACCGATGTGCCGTTCGCGAGACCATTCCTCAACCTCACACGGTCCGAGCTGCGCCAGGCCTTAAGTGAATGGGGCTGGCAGTGGTGGGACGATCCCTCGAACAGCAGCGAGGGGCCGTGGCGGACGGCAGACGGCGGGCCGCTCCGCAGGTCCGCGGTACGCGATCGTGCCCTGCCGGAGCTGTCGAGAGCGCTCGGGCAGGACGTTCGGGGTGCACTCGCACGCACTGCTGGCCTCTTGCAGGAGGACCTGGACTGCCTCGATGATCTCGCACATACGGCGCTCGGGGAGGCGCTCGATGGCGAGGGGCTCCTCCTGGCCTCCCTCCGCCCCCACCACCGCGCCATCCGCACCCGCATCATCCGATCCTGGCTCCTCGCGCAGGGAGCGCGGGCGGGCGAACTGACGGCCTGGCATGTCAATGCAGTCGATCGTCTCGTCGAAGGAGAGACCGGTAAACGGATCGACGTTCCGGGACTACGCGTGAGGAGAACGCGCGATCGTCTGGAACGGCACGTGGAGTAGCATAAAGGCTAGTAGCCAGACGAGAAGGGACATTCGTGGATTCGACGGATATGGGCGAGGACCTGTGCAAGATCCTCATTACCGAAGACGAGATCTCCAGCAGGCTCGACGAGCTCGCTGCCGCCATTGACCGGGATTACGAGGGGAAGGAGATCCTTGTCCTCGGCATCCTCAAGGGAGCGGTCATGGTCATGGCCGATCTCGCCCGCAAGATGCACACGCCGCTGACGATGGACTGGATGGCGGTGTCATCGTACGGGTCCGGCACCAAATCATCTGGTGTCGTGAGGATCCTCAAGGACCTCGAGACGGACCTCGAGGGCAAGCATGTCCTGATCGTCGAAGACATCATCGACTCCGGGCTGACGCTGTCCTGGCTGAAGGCCAACCTGGAGTCCCGCGGGCCCGCCTCCGTCGAGATCGCCACCCTTCTGCGCAAGCCCGACGCGACGACCGTCGACATCCACGTCGAGTATGTAGGATTCGACATCCCCAACGAATTCGTTGTCGGCTACGGCCTGGATTATGCAGAGAAGTACCGGAACCTGCCCTTCGTCGGCACGCTCGCACCTCACGTCTATGGCGGATAGCAAGAAGGACAAGCCGGGCGAGGATAAGAGGCCCTGGCGTTCGGCGAGCAGGAGCACGGACGACCAGAAGACGAAGAACGACCCGAAGAAGAAGAACCAGCCCGAGGCCAAGCGCTCGTGGTTCCCGTGGCTCCTCACACCGCTCTTCGCGCTCGCCTTCTACTACATGTTCTTCGGCGGCAGCGAATACACTCCCATCTCGACCTCCGAGGGCATAACGATCCTCCAGGAGGCTGAAGGCGGCGACATCGAGCGTGTCGTCATCACCCAGGGCGCCCAGACCGTCCGCATCGACCTCGCGAAAGACGTCTCGGTCATGGATGCGGAGGGTGAACAGCAGGAGGTCGGCGACCGTGTCGCCTTCCAGTACATCACCCCCCAGGGGGAGGATATCGTCGATCTCGTCGAGTCGGCCGAGCCCGCCTACGGCTACAACTCGATCGTCCCTCAGGAGTCGATCTGGGCATCGCTCCTCATCATGGCGATCCCCCTCCTCATCATCCTCGGCTTCTTCATCTTCCTCCTGCCGAAGCTCCAGCAGGGCGGCATGGGCGGGTTCGGCAAGATCCGCAGCAAGGGCGCCGGCATGGACAAGGAGATGCCGGACGTGACGTTCTCGGACGTGGCGGGAGCCGACGAGGCCGTTGAGGAACTCGGCGAGATCAAAGAGTTCCTCGAGAAGCCCGAGAAGTTCCATGCGATGGGAGCCAAGATTCCCAAGGGCGTCCTCCTGTACGGACCGCCAGGCACCGGCAAGACACTCCTCGCGAAAGCCGTCGCGGGTGAAGCACAGGTGCCGTTCTTCTCGATCTCCGGATCCGAATTCGTCGAAATGTTCGTCGGCGTCGGAGCATCGCGAGTCCGAGACCTGTTCACGAAGGCCAAACAGTCCGCCCCCGCCATCATCTTCGTCGACGAGATCGACGCGGTCGGCCGATCCCGCGGCATCGGCGTCGGCGGCGGCAACGACGAGCGCGAACAGACGCTCAACCAGCTGCTGGTGGAGATGGACGGGTTCGACGCGACGACGAACGTCATCCTCATCGCGGCGACGAACCGGCCCGACGTTCTCGACCAGGCACTCCTGCGGCCGGGGCGCTTCGACCGTCAGATCGCTGTCGATGCTCCCGACCTGCCGGGCCGGACAAAGATCCTCCGCGTCCACTCCGACGGCAAGCCGCTCGCCGACGGCATCGAGCTCGAGTCCATCGCCCGTCGCACACCCGGATTCACGGGTGCCGATCTGGCGAACCTCATGAACGAAGCGGCCCTCCTGGCCGCACGCCAGGAACAGACGACGATCACGATCGAGGATCTCGACGAGGCGATCGATCGTGTCATCGCAGGCCCGCAGCGCCGCACGAGGGTGATGAATGCGGACGAGAAGCGGATGACCGCGTACCACGAGGGCGGGCACGCCCTGGCCGCGGCCGCCCTCAACCACACGGATCCTGTCACGAAGGTGACGATCCTGCCGCGCGGACGGGCACTCGGCTACACGATGGTGATGCCGACTGAGGACAGGTATTCGACCTCCCGCAACGAACTGCTCGACCAGCTCGTCTATGCGCTGGGCGGGCGTGTCGCCGAGGAGATGGTGTTCCACGATCCGACGACGGGAGCATCGAACGACATCCAGAAGGCGACGAGTATCGCCCGCAAGATGGTGACCGAATACGGCATGTCGGCCCGTGTCGGCGCTGTCCGTCTCGTCGCGGACGATGCCGATCCGATGACCCGCGCCGCAGGCGGGGGCCACGCCGAATACTCCGACCGCATGGCCCACATCATCGACCAGGAGGTCCGCCAGCTGATCGACGCGGCACACGATGAGTGCTGGGAGATCATGCAGGCCAACCGGCACATCCTCGACGAGCTGGCCGGCCGACTCCTCGAGAAGGAAACCCTTCTGGAGAAGGAGCTCGCTGAGCTCTTCGTCCCCGTGGTCAAGGCTCCCGAGCGTCCGCTCTGGCTGAGTTCGGACGAGCGTCCCCTCTCGACCATCCCTCCCATCGCCTATCCGACGGAGCCATCGTGACCTTCGATTCTGCTGGTGTTGAGAATGCCATCCGCGACCTGCTCGTCGCGATCGGCGAAGATCCGGAACGCGACGGGCTCGTCGATACCCCCGCCCGGATCGCACGCGCCTACCGGGAGATGTTCTCCGGGCTCCACGAGGACCCCACGGAGGTCCTCTCAGCATCGTTCGATGTTGACCATCAGGAGATGATCCTCGTCAAAGACATCTCGATGTACTCGGTGTGCGAGCACCATCTCCTGCCCTTCTACGGGGTTGCCCACGTCGGCTACATCCCCGGGGAGGACGGCCGTGTCACGGGCCTGTCCAAACTGGCACGGCTCGTCGACGGCTACGCCCGACGCCCGCAGATCCAGGAGCGACTCACGTCCGAGGTCGCGGATGCTCTCATGGATTCCCTCGGTGCGCGCGGTGCGATCGTCGTCGTCGAAGCAGAGCACATGTGCATGTCTCTCCGGGGTGCACGCAAACCCGGTGCCCGCACGGTCACGTCGGCAGTGCGCGGCGTCATGCGCCATGCGACGACCCGATCCGAGGCGATGAGCCTCATCATGAGCAGATAGGCCAGCCCATGGAGATCCTCGGCATCCTCAATGTCACCCCCGACTCGTTCTCGGATGGTGGCCGCTGGAACACGGCAGAGCGTGCCATCGAGCATGCTCGGAGCCTGATCGCCGACGGCGCGACGATCATCGACGTGGGCGGCGAATCAACCCGGCCCGGCGCCGCACCGCTCGGCTTCGACGAGGAATGGTCCAGGATCGGACCCGTCATCACCGGCCTCGTGGCCGAAGGGATCACCGTCTCCGTGGACACGTATCACGCGCAGACGGCGAAGCATGCGATTGCGGCCGGAGCCAGCATCATCAACGATGTGACGGGCGGCAGGGTGGAGCCTGAGATCCACGCCGTCGTGGCGGACTCCGATGCGCTCTACGTCCTCCAGCATTCGCGCGGGGGAGCGGCGACAACGGATGAGACGGCCGTCTACGACGACATCATCACGGACGTGGGCCGGGAAATGTCGGCCGCTATCGACAAAGCGACCGCTGCCGGAATCGACCAGTCCCGCCTGATCCTCGATCCGGGCTTAGGATTCTCCAAGGTCGGCGATCAGGATTGGGAGGTTCTGCGGCGCTTCGACGAACTCGTCGACCTGCTCCCCGGCCGATGGCTGATCGGACATTCCCGCAAGCGCTTCCTCGGAGCCGTCGACGGTGATCGTGACACGGCGACTGCTATCGTGAGTGCACTTCTGTACGGACGCGCATGGGGCGTCCGTGTCCACAATGCTGGGGCAACCGCTGCGGCGGCCGAGCTGGCGAGGAGGATTCATGGCTGATCTTTATCTCCCGGGCGGCCGCCTGGCAGACCGGATTGAGTTGACCGGGCTGACCGCGACCGGTTATCACGGTGTCTTCGACGAGGAGCGGCGAGACGGGCAGGAATTCACTGTCGACGTCATCCTCCACACGTCGACATCCCGCGCAGGTGCCTCGGACGACCTTGCGCAGACCATCAACTATGCTGATGCGGCCGATCACGTCATCGAGATCGTGACGGGTGAACCGGTCGATCTGATCGAGACTCTTGCGGAGCGTATCGCGGATCGGATGCTGGGCACGGGCGCTCTCGCTGTCGACGTGACAGTGCACAAGCCCTCCGCCCCGATCCCGCACGCCTTTACCGACGTGACGGTGACGATCCGGCGTCTCGGCGAACTGCTGCGCCCGCCCAAGCCTGCCGCTGATGTTGTCGTCGGCATCGGCTCCAACCTCGATGATCCTGTCACCCAGGTGGAGGTGGGCGCCGGAAAGCTGGCTCGAGTCCTCGAATACGAGCAGATGTCCCGGACGAGAGTGACGGCCGCAGAGGTCGCTCCCGGCATGCCATCCCAACCGAACTACGTGAACGCCGTCATGATCGGCAAGACGACGCTGTCGCCGCTCGCACTTCTTGCCGAGCTCCAGCGCATCGAGGACGAACAGGGACGGATCCGTGAAGAGGTCTGGGGTCCGCGCACTCTCGACCTTGACCTCATCTCGTACAAGGTTGCCGACCGGGAAGTGCTGTCCGATAATCCTGACCTCACGCTGCCCCATCCGAGGGCGCACATGAGGAGCTTCGTCATGGAACCATGGGCCGAGGTCGACCCGTGGGGGAAGCTCCGCGGGAAGCGCATCAGATGACGTCCCCGATCCAGATGCTCTCGTGGTTCCTGCTCGGCGCCCTTGCCGCTTTCCTCGGCATGTCCGTCTGGATCGACTCCACGGTGGCCTTGATCGCCATCCCATCCCTGTCATGGACGATCCCCCTCGTTCTCGCACTCGCTCTTCTCGCCTCTGCCTGGCAGGTCCGTGCCATGGCGAAAGGCGCCACGTCCTCGGTGACTCCGCTCACCGCCGCTCGGATCGCTATCCTCTGCCAGGCGTGCAGCCGTGCCGGGATGCTTCTCGCGGGGATCGGGCTCGGTGCCTGGCTGGCAGCCTCGGACAATCACGCCATATTCCTCGACCAGCAGGCGGCACACTCCCTGTGGATGGGACTCGCGTCGGCCGCACTGGGCGGAGCGGGGCGCCTCGGGGAGTGGTGGTGCTCGATCGACGACGACGAAGAGGAACCCCCGGGGGCACCTGCCGGAGCCTGACGTGCCGAACGTGCGGGGCCAACCGAGGCAACCTACAGTAGGAACCATGACAGTCGCCACCCCGCTCGCGCCAGGAATCACCTTCACCCGAATATCGACCGATCATGCGAAGGTTCGCGCGCTCGTCGGCGCCTTCTGGTTCGTGCCCGTCGCGGTGATCCTCATCATCGCGGCAGTGGCCTGGTCCAGCCTGCTCTGGCTGATCATCTCCCTTGCCGCCGTGCTCGTCCTGATCCTGAGCGTCACGGCCGTCAAAGTGCGGGCCGTCTACTACACGGGCTACCACGAGACGGACGAGGAACTGCTCGTGTGCCGGGGGATCATGTTCCGCAGGCTCGACGTCGTCCCCTACGGCCGCATGCAGGAGGTGAAGGTGGAAGACGGGCCGCTCCTGCGCGGGTACGGTCTCGCGTCGATCACGATGGAGACGGCGTCCGCCACGGCGGACGCGAAGATCCCCGGCGTGCCCCGCGCAGAGGCCGATCGGCTGCGCCGCCGCCTCACCGAGCTGGGAACGACGAAGATGGAGGGGCTGTGACAGACCGGAACATGCCGCCAGAAGAGGCCGCGCCGGTGAATGATTCCTCGTCAGTGGACGAGGCGATGGCGCAGGTCGCCTCGACGATCCCCGAGGGCGACTGGAGCCGTTTCCATTGGGCCACGCCGCTGCTGTCCCTGTGGAAGGTGTGGGCGGCCCTCGCGGCCGCAGCATTCTCCATCCTCCTCCAGGTCGCCGAGGAGGGCTTCTCCGAGGTGTGGCAGGCGATCACGGGGATCACGACGACATGGGTCCTGATCGTCGCGGGAGGCGCGCTCGCGCTCTCGCTCCTCGTCATCCTCATGTCCTGGCTTGTCTGGCGCAAGCAGGCCTACGTCCTCGCGCCCTCGGGCGTGCACTACCGGTCCGGGATCTTCTCCGGAACCCACCGTCACGTCCGGTGGGACAGGATCCAGTCCGTCGAGATCAAGCAGGGCATCATCCCCCGCCTCCTCGGCCTCGGCTCGATCATGATCGATTCAGCCTCCTCGTCAGGCAGCAATCTCTCGCTCGGCCTGTTGAAGATGAACGAGATCCAGGCCCTGCGAAGCCAGATCCTGACGATCGCGAGCGCGGCACGCGCCGGAACAGAGTTCTCGGTCGACCGGGGGGAGAGCGTCGGAGACCTCTACGACCCGGATGATGCGTACGCGGCAGAGAAGCCCTTCTACCAGCTTCCCACGGGCCGGCTGGTGGGGTCGATCCTCCTGTCCGGCATCCTCCTCACCACACTGGGCGCGCTGGCCGCGGTCCTCGTGCCGCTGATCTGGCTCGACGGAGGCTTCTCCTTCGGACTCGTCGTCGCGGCAGGCGGCACGGTGGCCGCGCTGTGGGGACAGTTCAACCTCAATCACGGCCTCAAGCTGTTCCTCACCCGCGACGGCATCCGTGTCCGCCGGGGACTGACGACGACAACGACGCAGACGATCCCGCCGAGACGCATTCACGCCGTCACACTCGAACAGCCCTTCCTGTGGCGCCGGAAGGACTGGTGGAAGGTGAAGATCCTCATCGCAGGCTCTGTCATCGACGAGGATTCGATCAACTCCGCGATGACGAGGAGCACGATCATGCCTGTCGGCACGCGTGCGGATGCTCTCGACCTGCTGTGGACCATTATCCCGAGCGTCGGCGTCGACGACCTTGGGGGCTTCTTCGATGATGCTCTCTCGGGCACGGGCCCGTCGCGGTTCTTCGCTCCCACGCCCCCGTCCGCACGCTTTCTCGACCCGTTCCGCAGGCGCAGGAACGGACTCGTCCTCACGTCCACTGTCGCTGCCCACCGAGACGGTTGGCTGACGAGACGGCTCACGGTTGCGCTGCACGGCCACTGGCAGGGCCTCAAAGCCTCACAGGGTCCCGTCCAGGCACGTCTGGGGCTCGGCACGTTCGAGCTCAGCCTCGTGGCCGGCGATACGACGTGGAGTGCATCGAACTTCAGCATCGACCAGGTGTGGGGCTTCCTGTCCGAGGAGCGGCAGCACGGCCTGCATGCTCGCGCCGTCAACGACCGGGAGTCCATCGAACAATGGTCCCAGCGAGTAGGAGTGGCATGAAGCTCGGCATCGGCATCATCTCCGCCGGCAAGGTCGGCGCCGTCCTGGGGGCCGCTCTCGCGCGTGCAGGGCACACGATCGTCGGCGTCCATGCCCCCTCCGATGAGTCTGCGGAGCGCGCCGACGTGCTCCTGCCCGGGACCCCACATCGCGACGTCGAGGACATCGTCCGCACCAGCGAACTCGTGATCCTGGCGGTGCCGGACAGGGAGATCGCCGGGATCGTCTCGGGCCTGGCCAAGCTGAAAGCCTGGCAGCCGGGACACGTGCTCGTCCACACGGCGGGCAGCATGGGGTCCGAGGTCTTGGCCCCCGCGGCGGCGCAGGGAGCCCTCGGCCTCGCCATTCACCCCGCCATGACCTTCACCGGAACATCGCTCGACCTCGACCGTCTCGTCGACTGCCCCTTCGCAGTCTCCGGACCCGCCACGATCCTGCCGATCGCACACGCCCTCGTCACCGAAATCGATGGTATTCCCGTCGAGGTGCCCTCCGAGAAGAGGGGCCTCTACCATGCGGCTCTTGCCCACGGGGGGAACCATCTCGTCACCGTCGTCGCCCAGGCGATGAGGCTCCTCGACGATGCTGGCATCCCCGATCCCGGAGCCTTTCTCGCGCCTCTGGCGGGAGCGAGTCTCGATGGGGCGCTGCGTTCGGGGGAGTCCCTCCTGACGGGACCGATCGTGCGCGGGGACGCGGGCACCGTGGAGAACCACGTCCGCGAACTAGCGGACCACCCCGATATTCTCGCAACCTACCGGGCGATTGCGAAGGCCACCGCCGATCGTGCCGTCACCCGCCGCATCATCACCCCCTCGACAGCGAAGGACATGGATCGAGCGCTCCAGTGTGACGATGGTCGAATGATGGCCGATGGCGGGGAAGTTACCGGCGAGTAGACTAGGTTCGTGACTCACCTCGTAACAACTAAGCAGGAGCTGCGCCAGCGGATCCGTGATGCCAACGGCTCGATCGGCCTCGTCATGACGATGGGGGCGCTGCACGCGGGACACCGCAGGCTCATCGATGCTGCCCGCGCCCACTCCGACACGGTCGTCGTCTCCATCTACGTCAACCCGCTCCAGTTCGCGCCGGGGGAGGACTTCGACGCCTACCCGCGACAGCTCGAGAAGGACATGGAGATCCTCGGGGATGTCGATATTGTGTTCGCACCGAGTGACGACGAGATGTACGAGAATGAGCCTCTCGTGCGGATCGACCCGGGGCAGGTCGCGACCCGCTTCGAGGGCGCTACCCGGCCCACACACTTCGCCGGCGTGCTCCAGGTCGTCGCGAAAGTCTTCAACCTGGTCCGCCCCGACGTCGCCTACTTCGGGCAGAAGGACGCCCAACAGCTCGCCCTCATCACAACCATGGTGAGGGATCTGGACATGGGGATCGACATCGTCGGCGTCCCCATCGTCCGCGACAGTGACGGCCTCGCGCTCTCCTCCCGCAACACCTATCTCAGCCCCGAGGAGCGCACGACCGCGCTCGCACTCGTGCAGGCGCTCACTGCGGCACGAGAAGCCGCCAGGGGCGGGCTGCCGCCCGCCGAGACAGAACGACTGCTCGGCGAGACGCTGGCGGGGACGACGGGCGTGGACGTTGACTACGCCACCATCGTGAGCCCCGAGACGTTCCAGGGAGTATCCTCGAACGCGCGGACCGGTCTCGCGATCGTCGCCGCACGGGTGGGAGCAACCCGCCTCATCGACAACATGGAGGTGTCTTTTGGCTAATCGCATGCGCCGGATGATGACCGGCAAGATCCATCGCGCAACGATCACCGGAGCAGATCTCGACTACGTCGGCTCTGTCACGGTCGACGCGGACCTGCTCGATGCTGCAGACATTCTCCCCGGAGAGGCCGTCGACATCGTCGACGTCACGAACGGTGCCCGTCTGACCACCTACACGATTCCCGCCAAGCGGGGCAGCGGCCAGCTCCAGATCAACGGGGCGGCGGCCCACCTCATCAACACGGGCGACATGGTCATCCTGATCGCCTACAGCCAGCTCGACGACGAGACGGCACGCACGTACGTGCCGCGCGTCGTCTTCGTCGACGACACGAATGCGATCGTCGAGACGTCCAGCGAACCCGGCCAGGTACCGGATGGTACGGGCCTCACGTCAAGCGGCGTCCCCTTCGAGGACTACCGCAGCGCCTGACAGATGTGGGGGTGGCCCGGAGCATTGCTCCGGGCCACCCCCATGTCCTGTGCGCTAGTTCTTGGCGTTCTGGTCGTAGAGATCGTCCGACAGGCCGAGGGCGTGGTGGATGAGGTTGACCGGGTGGACAACCTTCGCTCCCGAACCCTTGCGGATCTGCCAGCGGCAGGTCTCCGTCTCACACACGGCAAGACTGGGGCTCCAGGCCTTGATCTTGTCGAAGAGCGGCTGGCCGACAAGCTGAGCAATGTCGTACTTCTCGGCCTTCAGGCCGTACGTGCCTGCGATGCCGCAGCAGTTCTCACCGGATTCGCGCACCGTCAGCCCGGGAATGGACTCGAGTAGCGTGATGGTGGGGATGCCCATGCCCTGGGACTTCACCTGGCACGGCTGATGGTAGGTGACGGTGTCCTCGATCGGACGGAACGCGGACGGATCGAGAATACCGGCCTCGATCTGTTCATTGAGGAACTCCGCGGTCTCCCTCATACGGGTGCCGACATCGAGCAGGGCAGGATCCTCGACGCCCATGATCTTGTGCGCCTCATGCTTGAGCATGCCGGCACAGGAACCCGAGGAGGACACGATCGTGAGATCGCGGCCTGCGGACTTCAGCTGGTTGGCGAGCTTGATGACAGACTTCGTCGCACCATCGAACAGGCCGTTCGACTGCTGGGCGAGACCGCAGCAACCCTGCTTGGGAACGATCACCTCGTAGCCGAGATGCTCGAGGACCTCGACCGTTCGCTTCGACGTCTCGACTTCGAAATAACCGCCGGCACAGCCGTGGAAGAACACGACCGGTCCGCGCGTCGCATCAGTCTTCCGCTCGCGCTTCTTCCACCAGCCCATGAACGACTGCGAGGTCGCGACCGGCATGGGAGCCTCACGGTGGATCTTCACCGTCTTCTCGACGGCGACACGGATCGGCTTCTGGCGCAGCGCCCAGTTGGCGATGGGAGCGACGGGCGTCATCGCCATACCCATGAGGTTCGTCTGGGTGATGAGCTTGTCGCGCAGCGGCATCTTCCCCGGCTCAGCCTTCATGACCGCACGGGCCTGGGAGTTGAGCTCGGCAATGTTGACGCCCTGCGGGCACGCATAGGTGCAGATGCCGCACGAGGAGCAGTAGTCGAGCGAATTGTCGACCGACTTCTCGTGCCGGTAGCGCTCCGCCTGAGGGCCGACATACTTCGGGCCGGGGAACATGTCCGTCACGCGGGCGACGGGACACTGCGTCTCGCAGATCGTGCACTTGACGCAGTGATCGAGCGATGCTCGAGCCACCTGATCCGCGGCGAACTGTAGGGGACTTTCGTGGGTGCTAGCGAGAGCATCGGTGCTCATCAGATACCTCCAAGGATTGCGTCGGTTGCGGCGATCGCGGAGCCGAGCGCGATGCCCTCGCCGTTCTTCTCGGTCCACCGAACCGCACCCGCGAGGATGCCGCCAGCGGCGTGCAGATTAGCGTAGACGGGCTGGCCTGCTGCGTCCAGCACCCGCATAGCAGAGTCGACCTTGACGCCGACACGGAACATCGGCTGCGGGTCACCCCAGTACTGGCCGTGGGTGGGTTCGGGAATGTCGGTTCCGACGAGCGGGAGATCGAAGATCGTCTCGCTCATGACGCCATAGGAGTCCAGCTCGAGAGACCCGGATTCGAAGCCACCCGCACACAGCACGACGTGATCAGCGCGGACGACCATGTCGTGCCCGGTGGAGCCCACCGTGACAGACACGAGACGACCGTCCTCCGCGGTGCCGCCGAGGACGGGGGAACCGAGAATGACCTTGACGCGCTTCTCTTTCGCCAGGTCCGTCAGGAGCTGGTTGAGTCGCATGCCGGGCACACCCGGCGGGGGCAGGGGGATCTCGAAGATCGGGGCGCCGATCAGGTCCTGCAGATCCCGCCATGCGTTCAGGTCGTTCAGGCCGAGCACGGCAGGAAGCCCCACCGTCTCGCCGTCCCGCACGAGAGGCTTGATCGCGGCGGCGAACTGGCGGCGGTACTCGGGACGGTCCAGAGCGCGTGCGTACTGCAGGCCGGAGGAATCCGCCTCGGTGCCGCGGGCAGGGATGGAGAAGGAAGCCGACCGTGCCTCGACACGGCCACCACCGGGCAGGTCGGTGCGAGCCAGGTTGCCCGCGATCAGCTGCGGGTAGAAGTCCTTGAGCTGCTCGGGACCGGCGATGAGGAGCTTCTTCCCGGCGGTGCAGGCGCCGTTCGCCATCGAGGACTGGATGTAGGACGTGGGGCGCATGGCGCCCACCGCGGTGGGGAGGAGGATGTTCTCGTCGACAGAGCCCTCAAGGAGCCCCCCGACGAGACCGGCCATGTACTCCACACCGGTACGGACAGCATCCGCACCGATCGCCGCGTAGGGGTGGCCGGGGTCAGCCGCGGCGACCTTCTCCACTTCGGCGATCGGGCTGTCGACTCGATCGGGGTTGTACCCGAACACGTCGAGAGTGCCCTGGCCCAGCTGGAGCCCGCCGAGACCCTTCGTGACGAGCGTGACGTCCTGCCCTGCTTCGCGCAGGCGGATAGCGGTGACGAGTCCGGCGATGCCGGCACCGATGACGACGGTTTTCATACGTGAGCCTCCTCGGCTTCGGGCAGGTGATCCATGTCGAGAGTGCCCTGGAAGATCCAGTTATCGAGGGCGGTCTGGCGGACCTGATCGCCGTAGAGGATGGGCCAGAGGCCGATCCACCTGTTCTTGAGGAACTTGCGGAGCAGTTCCGTGACCCGTTCCACGTCGGCCTTGCCGGTCTCCTGCATGATGCCGGCGGCACGGACGGAGCAGAAGCCGCCCTGGCAGGGGCCCATGCCGAGGCGCAGCTGGCGGCGCAGGTCATCGAACGAAGCCGTGGGCTGTTCGTGGATGAGCTCTTCGAGCTGACCGCGAGTCATGAGCTCGCATTCGCAGACGATCTGCTCCTTGCGGAGGATCTTCTCCGCGTTCTCCAAGCGGTGGGTGACGTGGTAGTTCTTCTGGGTCTTCGACCCGGGAACGGCCTCCGTCTCGGTGCGGCACGGACGATCATCTCCCATCTGCTCCACCATGACGTCGACAATGTTCTTCGCCATGAGACGGTACGTGGTCAGCTTGCCGCCAGCGATGGTGAGCAGGCCGTTGAGACCGTCGCGCGACTGGTGATCGATGATCGACATGCCGCGAGACATGTGGCGGGTGTCCGTCGCGGAGACGCGACTGTCCTTGACGAGGGGGCGTGCGCCCGACCATGCGTGCAATGCTCGAGCCTGGCGGAAGCCAGGGACGAGCACCTCACCGGCGTCGAGCATCTGCTGCACCTCGTCGCGCGGAATGGCGAGATGATCGGGATCCTCGACCTTGACGTCCGTCGTGCCGATGATGCAGACCGTGTGGACGGGGACGAGGATGTCACCATCGGAGGGGTAGATGCAGCGGTTGACGACCTGGTTGACGAGACGGTGGTTCATCGCGATCATGATGCCGCGGCCGGGGACGACGTCGACGTCCGGGCACTGCGCCATGCCGGCGATCTGACCGGCCCACGGGCCGCCCGCGTTGATCGCGAACGTACAGTCGATCTGGACCTCTTCCCCGCTCTTGTGATCGATGGCGCGAACGCCGAGAACCTTCTCGCCGTCGCGGATCACCTCCGTGACCTCGTGGTAGGTGAGGATCTGGGCGCCGTAGTCTTCGGCGGAGCGCGCCGCCCCCCACACCATCTGCCAGCCGTCCACCGTGCCGTCGAGAACGGCGAAGGCACGCTTGGACTTGGGGTTGAGTCGAGGTTCGCGGCGCAGAGCTTCAGCGACCGTGATCTCCTCGTGCGGCACGCCGGTGGCCTGCGCGCCCTTCAACCAGTCATCTGCGAAGTCGAGCGGATCATCGGGGCCGACGACGAAGAGGCCCCCCGTGGTTTCCACCGCATCGGCGTGGATGCGGGTGATGATCTCGTTCTCCTCCGCACATTCCGTGGCCGATCGAGGATCGGATACGACATAGCGTCCGCCTGAGTGCAGGAGGCCGTGGTAGCGGCCCGTCGTCCCCTGCCCGAGGTCGGCGCGATCGACGAGGATCGTGCGATATCCGCGCATGGCGACATCGCGGACGACACCCGCTCCTGTTGCACCGCCGCCGATCACGACGACGTCAGTTTCTAGCTTCTTCATGTGGGCTCCCTGGGAAGAAAGAGTGCCAATGGTGAACAACATCATTGGTGACCACTCCAGGTTACCGACGATGCTTCGAAAGTTCGGGACTAAAGGGACCCTTTCTTCCGACGTGCATGAAACCCCCTCATAACGCGCACCGAGGTGCAGGAATCCGCCACGAGACGCCGATTAACGCAACATTCATGGTTCGGAAATGGGCGGCGGGGGTGGTGACATGGCGAGCAGTCGCACACCGCGGAGTATGGTCGGTTATCTCCCCGCCTGAGTAGAATGGCGGGGTGATTGAGAACGAGCAGACTGAAACGACCTCATCGGAACAGATGGCGGTGCGTGCCGCCAAGCGTATGAAGATGATCTCGGAGGGCATCGAACCCTACCCGGCCGAGCTTCCCGTGACGACGACGATCGCGCACGTGCGTGACGAATATTCCGAGCTCGAACCCGGTACCGAACTGGACACGGTCGTCGGCATCGCCGGGCGTGTCATGCTCCTTCGCACATCCGGCAAGCTCTTCTTCGCCACCCTCCAGGACGGCCCCGGCAACCGCATCCAGGTCATGCTCTCCCAGAAGGTCGTCGGGGAGGATGCGATGGCGCGCTTCAAGGCCGACGTGGACCTGGGCGACCACATCTTCATCAACGGCCACGTGGGCACCTCCCGGAGGGGAGAGCTTTCGATCTTCGCCCACGAATGGCAGATGGCGGCGAAGGCACTGCGCCCCCTCCCGAAGACCTACACGAAGGAAGACGGTGAGGAAGCGGGCCTGTCGGAGGAGAACCGCGTCCGCATGCGCCACCTCGACCTCATCATGAGGCCCGCCGCCCGCGACATGATCCGCGTCCGCTCCGAGGTCATGAAGTCGCTGCGCGCGAACTTCGACGATCGCGGCTACGTCGAGATCGAGACGCCGACGCTCCAGCCGATTCACGGCGGTGCGGCCGCGCGCCCCTTCACCACGCATATCAACGCCTATGACGAGGACCTCTACCTCCGCATCGCCACCGAGCTCTATCTCAAGCGCGCCGTCGTCGGCGGCGTCGACAGGGTATTCGAAATCGGCAAGAACTTCCGCAACGAGGGTGCGGACTCGACGCACTCTCCCGAGTTCACGGCGCTCGAGGCCTACCAGGCCTACGGCACGTACGACACGATGGCGGAGCTGACTCGCGACCTCGTCCAGAAGGCGGCGATCGCGGCTTTCGGCAGCACGACGGTCACGCTCGCGGACGGCACCGACTACGATCTCGGCGGGGAATGGACGGAACTCGACCTGTACACGTCGCTGTCGGAGGCTCTCGGTGAAGAGATCAGAGTCGACATCCCGCGCGAGGTCCTCGAGAAGATCGCCGACCAGCACGATATCTCTGTCCCTCCCTATGCTGTGGCGGGAAAGATCGTGGAAGACCTGTGGGAGGAGCTCGTCGGCGACAAGCTGTGGGCGCCAACCTTCCTCAGGGACTTCCCGGTCGACACCTCCCCGCTCACGCGGGCGCACCGCACGAAGCCCGGCCTGACGGAGAAGTGGGACCTTTACATTCGCGGCGTCGAAACGGCGACCGCCTACTCCGAGCTGGCCGATCCCGTGATCCAGCGGGAGCGCCTCGTCGCACAGTCCCTTGCGGCCGCCGATGGTGACCCGGAGGCCATGCAGCTCGACGAGGACTTCATCCAGGCCATGGAGCAGGGCTTCCCGCCCGCAGGCGGCATGGGAATGGGAATCGACCGGCTTCTCACCGCTCTGACAGGCCTCGGCATCCGCGAGACCATCGCGTTCCCCTTCGTCAAGCGCCGCTAGTTCGCCACGCGCCGCTAGCCTCAGACATCGAATGGCTCCCCACGATCGTGGGGAGCCATTCCTTACATCATGGCGCTGATTCCGACGACGATGTTTCGTTCGCGGGGCAGCTTGAAACGTCCCGTCGGGCGGGCGGAGTTTCGGTACATGGCGATAAAGGCCGCCCTCTGCCAGGCGGGCAGGGCCCCCGAGCCGTGGGGCGGGAAATGAGCCTCGCTCGTGATGTACCAGGGCTGCTCCACCGGGGGCAGTAGGCCCTGGACCGTTGCCTCGGCCAGGGCCGCCGGGATATCCACCTCATCCTTGAATCCGTAGCGCACGCTCACATCCTCGAACCTGATCGGATAGACGGAGCGGAACGTCGTATGGACTGTGAACCGATCATCGACGTGGACGTGGGGCTGGGGGAGCGTCTCGACCGAGACGACGATGATCCGCTCGTGGATCGCGCGGTAGGCGCGGGCGGTAGCCAGCAGTGCCGATGGTGTCGTGCGGTGATTGAGGTGGGGATAGACGGCGGTGCCGGACACGATGTCGAGGCCGGGAACGCGGAGGAAATGGTCGCGAGAATCGACGAGCGTCTTGTATTGAGCGTTGAGCAGGCGCCGGCCGCGGATCCAGATCACCATGAGGCCTCCCGTCAACGAGGCCACGAGCAGCGGAATCCAGCCGCCCGCGAACAGCTTCAACAGGCCAGAGCCGAAGAAGACGAGCTCGATGGAGACGACGCAGACCGCGAAGAGAAGGACCTGCCACACCCGCCACCCCCGAACGAACCGCACGTATCCCATGAAGAGAAGGGACGTGAGGATCAGGGTTGACGTCACCGCCAGCCCGTAAGCATTGGCCAGACCATTTGAGGACTGGAAGATCAGGATGAGACCGACCACGCCGATAAACAGGAGCCGATTGATCGTGGGCAGATAGATCTGCCCCCGGGCCCACGCGGACGTCTGCACGGCATACACGTGAGGCATGTAGCCGAGCCGCTCCGCCTGGCGCGTCATCGAGAAGATCCCGGAGATCACGGCCTGCGATGCGATGACGGCCGCGAAACCCGCCAGGATGACAAGGGGGAGCCGCGACCACTCCGGCCCCATCGCGAAGAACGGATTCTCCACCATCTCCGGGCGGGCAATGACGAGAGCCCCCTGGCCGAGATAGTTCAGCGTCAAGCAGGGCAGCGCAATCGCAAACCACGCCAACCGGATCGGATCCGGGCCGAAATGACCCATGTCCGCGTACAGCGCCTCCGCACCCGTCACGACAAGGACGATCGACCCGAGAGCGATCAGTGCCGCCGTCGGGTTGTGGACGATGAAGAGGATCCCGTTGTGCGGCAGGAGGGCAGAGAGGATGGCTGGATGAGCGGCGATGTGGGGGAGGCCGAGGACAGCCAACGTCAAGAACCACACCGCCATGATCGGCCCGAACAGGGCCCCCACCCGGCCCGTCCCGAAACGCTGCACCGAAAACAGGGCGGCAACGATCAGAACCGAGAGGGGGACGATGAGCTTCTCGAAAATGGGGTTGATCGTCGTCAAACCCTCGGTCGCCGACATGACGGAGATCGCGGGCGTGATGATGCCATCACCATAGAACAGGCCGGCGCCGACAATGCCGGCGGCGGTGGCGAGACCCGCAAGGCGCACCCCGAAAGACTTCACAGCCAGGGCAGACAGCGCAATGATCCCACCATCCCCATCGTTATCGACAGAGAGGAGGAAGAGAATGTACTTGACGGTCACGATCGTGATGAGGGCCCAGAACACGAGGGAGATGATGCCGGTGATGGCCTCCGGGGTTCGGGGGATGATGTCGTGGGACAGGATGGCATGCATGGCATACAGCGGAGACGTGCCGATGTCGCCGAAGACGACACCGAGAGCACCGAGCGCCAGCAGCGCATCGCCCCGCACGGGGAGTTTCATGAATGGCAATATACGCCTCCCCACCCCCGGCGTATACCGGAGGGAATGTGATCTGACAGCCACAGCGCCAGGCCGCAACAATGCATGGTGACAGCCCGGCCCGGCCGAACCGGGTACGGTTAGAACACCAGCAGAGAAGGAGAAAACATGCGCGCAGCAGTACTCGTCGGCCCCGGGCGGCTCGAGATGCAAGACGTCCCCACACCCACCGCAGGGCCGGGAGAACTCGTCCTCAAAGTCGGAGCCAACACCGTGTGCGGCACCGACGGCCGCATCCTGCGCGGAGAGAAGACCGCGGGAGTCCGTCCCGGAGTGATCATGGGCCACGAGTTCTCCGGATACGTCCACGAAGTCGGTGCGGGCGTCGTCGGATACCGCGAAGGCGACCTCGTCGGCGTCATGCCGACCGTGCCCTGCCTGCGCTGCCACTACTGCCTCAACCACCTCGAACACGTGTGTGTCGACGCCAAGCTCTTCGGCTACTGGATCGACGGCGGTCTCGCCGAATACGTCCACGTCAGCGCTGAAGCGATCGAACGCGGCGCCATCGTCGTCGCAGACCCGGACGCGAATCCGGCAGAGATCGCGCTCGCGGAACCCCTCGGCTGCGTCCTCAACGGAGTCGACAACTACGGGGTCACGATCGGCGACTCGGTCTTGATCATCGGCGCCGGTCCGATCGGACTGCTGCACACGATGGTGGCGAAGCAGATGGGAGCGTCCCAGATCATCGTCGTCAACAGGTCGGCCGAACGGCTCGAGACCGCCAGGCAGGCGGGCGCCACCCACACGGCACTGACAGGCGATATCGACGTGCCCACGTACGTGAAGGATATGACCGGGGGACTGGGGGTGGACGTCGCCGTGCAATGCATCGGAGCCCTCGACCTGTTCCAGACGGCCCTCATGTCCGTCCGCAACGGCGGGCGCGTCAACGCCTTCGCGGGGTTCCCCAAGGGGGAGATGGCAAGCATCGACCCGAACCTCATCCACTACAACGAGCTCACCGTCACCGGCGGCTCGAACATGGGGCGCAACAACTACCGCCGCGCCGTCCAGCTCATCGGCGATGGCACGATCAACGTGGGAGCCCTGCTCACCGACACGTTCGCCCTGGAGGACACGGCCGCCGCGATCGAGCACGCGAGCGCAGGCAAGGGCATCAAAACAGCCGTCGTCCCGTCCTAGCAGACGAGTGAGGGGCCGGTGGACCGGCCCCTCAAAGATAATGGTCTAGCGCTGTTTCGCCAGCATCTGCGTGAGCGATTCGTGCGCCTCGACGATGCTGACGCGCCGGGCTCCCTTCCGCTCGAGCTTGCGATACATCTCCGGCTCGTGAATGGCGTGGGAGATTCCCCGGCGCAGAAGCGTCGGCGTGGACTTGCGGCCCTCATCCAAATCCCTCATGAGCCGGAACCAGAAGGTTTGGAGGCGGGGGCGGGAGATGCAGAGAGCATCGGCCAGGATTCCCTCGCGCTTGCAGAGGGTGACGAGCTCTGCGGCGAAGATGCCCTCCGCGAGAAACAGTTGGGATCCCTGCAGATCGAGCTTGCGTTCGGCAACCTTCGAGTTCGAGGGGATGTCGTAGACGGGCAGCAGGGATTCCCCGGTTGTCGCGAGCTCGACAAGGGCATTGAACGCGCCCTCCTTGTTCCAGCACTCTGCCGAATCCCAGTCGATGATCCCGTGCTTGCGCGGCAGGCCGGGATGGGTGTCATCGAAATAGAAGTCGTCGAGAGATACGACGGGCAGTCCGGTGCGGTTCGTGAACCGCGTCTTCCCCGAGCCGGACGGACCGGTCACGAGAATGACCCGAGCGTGAGGTTTGCGCTCCTCGGGGGGAAGTTCAAAAAGGCCGCCGTCTCCAGCGAGATTCGTCGTCACGGGATCAACGATAGTCCGTTACCCGCCATACTCGGCAATAGGCAGACCCGGTACGTCGACCGTCACAGCGAACAGGGCTCCCGCCTCAGGCTCGGGATCCTCCAGGTTTTCGCGGGACGTCGTCACGAACAGGGTGCGATAGTCGGGGCCGCCGAGCGTGCAGGCAGTGACGAGCTGCACGGGCAGGAGAACCTCCTCGAGGATCTCCGCCTCGGGAGAGTAGAGGCGCACCTTTCCGTGCCGGTTCATCGCAACCCACACGTTGCCCGCCGAATCGACGGTCAGCCCGTCGGGGCTTGCCCCGTCAGAGTCCGCGAAAGGCCTCCGGTTGGCGAGTTCCCCATCGACGACGTCGAAGACGTCGGTGCGGCGCAGCTTCGTATCGTTGTAGTAGGCGCGAGTGCCGTCCGCGGTGAAAGCGATCCCGTTCGACGTGGACACGTTCCTCAAGACGACCGTGCGTTCCCCGCTCGGGGTGACCCGGTAGAGGGAGGCGGCTCCCTCCGTGCGGTCGTACGCCATCGAACCGCAATAGAGGTTGCCGAGGGGATCGCACCCGCCCTCGTTGAAGCGGAGATTGTGGTCGTCCCAGAAGTGCGGCTCCGGCTCGGGGTCCGAGAATGCCGACGTAGCGAGACCGATTGTGTTCTCCAGGCCGACGACATAGCCTCCGCGGGAGCGGGGACGGACAAAGGCCGCGATCTCGCCCACGTGCAGGCGGTCGACGTCGCCCTGGGGGGTCAGTGTCAGGAGGTCCCCTGCCAGCATGTCGACCCAGCGGATACCACCCCAGGATTCGTGCCAGCAGGGCCCCTCGCCGTGATATGCGACGGGATCGGTGATCTGTTCAGCCTTCATCGTTCCTCCTCAGGATGGCGTTGATGAGAGTGGCGACCGGGAACTCGACGGGAGGGAGGACAGCATCGACGACGTTCTTGACCTCCACGGGGGAATCGGGGGCTGCGATAGAGATCCCCATCTTCGGCAGCCACGGCGTGTCATTGCCGGAATCGCCGGCCCCGAGGCCGCGGTCCGCCGACAGGCCCTGATGGGAGAGCGCGGTTTCGATGCCCTCCCACTTGGTGATGCCGGTGGGAGGCAGTTCAAGGAAGTAGGGATGGCCGCGAACCACGCCGGGGAACTGTTCCGCGATGAGCGGCTGATACTTCTCGATAACGGGAATGTCGGCGCCGAACTGGACCTTTGTCACGTGCTCGAGGTCGAGCGAGTCGAGGTCTGCCACACGGATCGGGCGGCCCTCGTTCGCGTTGAGCGTCGCGACCGGCAGGTCGACCGTGTCGACAGGATCGGTATAGATGTCATCGACGTAGTAGACGGCAGGAATCATTCCCAGCGACCTGCCGAGCTCGATGAAGGACTCGACCGTCTCGACGGGGATCGTGTACTCCTCGACGACCTCGGATCCGTTCCAGACGACGCTGCCGCAGTTGGCGACAACCCATCCCTCGACACCGGCGCGCTCGAGGAGGCGGGCGCCCGCGTGGAACAGGCGTCCCGTTGCCACGGTGATGGGATAGCCAGCATCCCGAGCGGCCCGCAGAGCATGCAACGTCGGCGGATGGGTGACGGAGTGGTGGTCCGTCAGCGTGCCGTCGACGTCGAAGACGAAGTGTTCGGGCTGGTCCTGAGGCCAAGGGAGATTTGAGTAGTCGAGTACTGGGGTCGCTGTCGTCGTCACACCACAACCTTAGAGGGTTTTGCCGAACGGGTGAGGAATAGTCGGCGCATCCCACACCCTGGCTGAAACGCATCTCACGGGACGTTCGTCCGTGCGGGAATAGGTGCACTTCAACGGAGCCGATGGGGAAATTAACACGCAGACTGTTAATGTCTATGTGATGGCGAGCCGACACATCGGTGTTTCGGTTCTTGAGTTGGCAATGGCGTCAAGACGGGAGGTCCACCTTGAACATCTGCAGCGATACCGCTCTCGACAAGACAGTCTGCTCGATGCTCGGCGTGAGCGTCCCCGGTGTTCTTAGCACCCGCAAAGGGGCTGCGGACAGCGCGCAGGCGATGCTCGAGTCCCTTTGTCTCTCCGGATATCGTGATTCGTCGGCGGGGCCTCTACGGAGAGCCTTGGTCGAAAAACATGGTCGCCGTCATATAACAGGGTTGGGTGAACGATGTTCTCCCGCCTATCAATCAGCGTCGCACGACCTCCCCGCCAAGGACGGCGGACGGCACGGCATCCCCCTGTCAGGGATGCGCGGCGTACTCAGGCCCACAAACTAACAAGAGGATTTCAACGTGGAATTTGATCTCTTATGGCTCGTCGCCTCCTTCGGCGGCGGCGCCTTCGGCGCAGCAATCGGCGGCCAGACCGCCTTTATCTTTACCGGTCTTCTCTACCTCATCGGCCTCGGCGGCTACCTCGGCGGAATCGACACGGGTGCCTTCATGGGCTCCGTCGTCTTCGGCCCCGTCTTCGGCCCGCACATCGCCTTCCTCGGTGGTGCAGCAGCGGCCGCCTACGCGGCGAAGAAGGGTGTGATGGCGGGCGGTGCAAACGGCCGTGACATCGTCACCCCGCTTGCTGGCATTTCGCGCGTTGACGTTCTCGCCGTCGGCGGCGTCTTCGGCATGCTCGGCTACCTCCTGAACAACGTTCTGGCCATGGTCCCCGCGTTCACGGTCAACGACCCCGCCCTCCAGTACGGCGTCGAGACCGTCGGCTGGACCGACACGGTCGCCCTGACGATCATCATCATCTCGATCGCAGTCCGCTTCATGTTCGGCACCACCGGCCTGTTCTCCACTCGCGACCACAAGCTCCTCGAAGTTGGAGAAGGCAAGCACTGGGTCGAGCACCAGGAAGGCTGGGGCATCACCGCGATGCACGGCTTCACCTCCGGCCTCATGTCCGCTTTCGCGACGATCATGATCGTCGTCTTCTACGTCACCAACACGGGAGACTACGGAATCGTCGGATACGCGCAGCTCATCGGCTGGGCCATCTCCGCCGTCACCCTCATCTTCCTGTCGCTCGGCATGAAGACCCCGGTCACGCACCACATGACGATCCTCGCCTCGATCGCAGCCCTCAAGTTCGCTCCGATCCTCGTCGGCTCGTCTGACATCGCCGAGTGGGCAGACAACAGCATGATCGTTGTCGCGGTCGTTATCGGCGGCATCGTCGGTGCACTCGGCGGCCTCCTCGGCGAAGCCCTGGCGCGTGCGACGAACTCCAACGGCGACACCCACATCGACCCCCCGGCGTTCGCGATCTGGATCGGCACAACCGTCCTCTTCGCAATGACCTCGATCCTCGCTTAAGCGACATTGACCGACTACCCAAGGAATGCAATCCACAATGATCTTCAACTCGCCGGACAGACTTTTTGACGCATATGTCTTTGATATGGACGGAACGATCTACCTCGGTGATCACCTGCTCCCCGGAGCAAAGAGACTCATCGAAGGATTGCATTCCTTGGGCAAGCCGGTTCGCTACCTCTCGAACAACCCCACCAAGGATCCCGAGCAGTACGCACAGAAGCTCGACATGCTCGGACTCCCCACGCCTATCTCTGAGATTGCCAACACCGTCGTCACTACCACCCGGTGGCTCAAGAAGTACCACCCGGACGCCACGGTGTTCCCCATCTCAGAAGAGCCGCTCAAGAAGGCGCTGGCCGCGGCCGGCATCCGCATGAGCGACAACCCGGAAGAGATCGACATCGTCATCGCTTCCTACGATCGAACTTTTGACTATCGCAAGCTCCAGATCGCCTTCGACGCGATCTGGTACCACAAGCGAGCATTCCTCATCACCACGAATCCGGATAAGTTCTGCCCGTTCCCCGGGGGAAGAGGGGAACCCGATGCTGCGGGCATCGTCGCCGCAATCGAAGCGACGACAGGCACGAAGCTCAGGGCAAACATGGGCAAACCGGAGGGCACGATGCTGGAGGCGGCACTGGGCGACCTCGATGTCGACCCCGCGAACTGCATGATGGTCGGCGACCGCTTGGCCACCGACATCGGCATGGCCATCAACACCGGCATGGCCTCCACACTTGTCCTGACCGGCGACTCGACCCTTGACGAGGCCAAAGCCCTCGACGCGAGTCACCAGCCCACGTACGTTCTTAACCGCGTCGATCACCTGATCCCAGAGAGCATCCGCTCCGACTGGGGCTGGTCCGATTCAGATATTTAATTCCTAGGCGGAGATCACTGTGTCAACATTTGAAAACAAGAACTCGCTCACTGGCGGCCCCTACGTCATGGGCATCGACTTCGGCACGGAGTCGTGTCGCGTCGGTATCTTTGATCTTGTTGGTTCCCCGGTCGCGTTCGCCGCGACCACCTACAAGACGACCCACCCCGCACCGGGCTGGGCCGAGCAGTCACCCATCGACTGGTGGGGTGCTCTCGTCGCATCCGCGCACCGCGTCATGGAGCGCGCTGGCCTCCAGCCGCACCAGATCGCCGGCATCTCCTACGACGCGACGACGATGACCGTCGTGGCCCTCGACGAGACCGGTGAAGCGCTTCGTCCCGCAATCATGTGGATGGATGTCCGCGCCACCGACCAGGCCGCCCGTGTCATCGACACGAAGTCGCCTGCACGCCGCTACACCGGCAACGGCACACTTCCCCCCACGGCAGAGTGGTTCCCCTTCAAGGCCGCCTGGCTGCGCGAGAACGAGCCGGAGACCTACAAGAACGCCTACCGTATCGTCGACGCTCCCGACTGGCTGACCTACCAGCTGACCGGTGAGTGGACGCTCAACATCAACACGGCCGCACACCGCGCCTACTACGATCGCGACAACGGCGGATGGCCGGTCGACCTCTACGAAGAGGCCGGCGCCGGCGACATCTTCGACAAGCTCCCCACCCAGGTCAACGACCTCGGCGTGCCCGTGGGCGGACTTGCCAACCGCGCTGCCGAGCAGCTCGGTCTGATCCCGGGCACCCCCGTTGCCCAGGGCGGCGGCGACGCCTGGCACGGCCAGATCGGCCTCAACGTGCTGCGTCCGGGCAAGATGTCCCTCGTGACGGGCTCGTCCCACGTCATGTCCGGCCAGGCTCCGGATCCCGTATCCGGTCCGGGCTTCTTCGGCGGCTACACCGACGGTGTCGTTCCCGGCCAGTACACGGTCGAGACGTCGCTCGTGTCCTCCGGTTCGGTGCTCAAGTGGTTCAAGGACAACTTCTGCCCCGACATCGAGGCCGCCGCACAGTCGACGGGTCTCAACACGTACGACATCATGAACCAGCGTTCGGCCAACATCCCGATCGGCTGCGATGGTCTCATCATCAACGAGTACTTCCAGGGCAACCGCACCCCGTACTCCGATTCGAAGGCCCGCGGTGTCATCACCGGCCTGTCCCTGTCCCACACGCGCGAGCACATGTACAAGGCGATCCAGGAAGCCGTCTGCTACGGCGTGGAAGCCAACATGCGCAAGCTTGCCGAGGCGGGCTTCGAGGTCAAGCAGTTCGTGGCCTGTGGCGGCGCCACCAAGTCGCGCGGCTGGACGCAGATGCACGCCGATGTCACCGGTATCCCGATCACGCTCACCGAGGTCGGCGACGCCGTGACCCTCGGCTCGTGCATCCTCGCAGCGGCCGGCGCTGGCCTCTACGACTCGGTGCAGGACGCGGCCGACAACATGGTGCACGAGCGCGAGCACATCGAGCCGGACATGGCGAAGCACGAGGAATACAAGTTCTTCGCTGACCAGTACGTCGCTCAGTACCCGCTCGTCCAGGATCACATCCACGCCACGGTCGACTACGTCGACAACATGCGCAACAACTGATCGACGTCGACGAGTCGACGGCTGGACGGAGGGTAGCGGTGAGCGTATCAAAGCAGCAGCGGCAGGATGATCTTGCACAGCTGATCTACGCCCGCGGCGCCATCCGGACCGATGAGCTGATCGAACTCTTCGACGTATCCCCGATGACGCTGTACCGGGATCTCGCCACATTGGAAGCGAAGCGCTTAGTGCGCCGCTCCCGTGGCGAGGTCTCGGCAGTGGCCCACTCGATCTCCGAGACGCCGATGTCGTTCCGGCTCATGCAGGAAGTGTCGGCCAAAGAGGCGATAGCGCGCGCCACGGCGCTCGCTCTCGTCGACTATTCGACGATCTTCCTCGACGATTCGTCGACGGCCCTCGGGGTTGTCGATTATCTCGACGAGTCGCAGCAGAAGACTTACATCACGAACTCGCTCGCAATGTCGCGGGCACTCTCCCAACGTCCCGTTGGCAAACTCATTTCTCTTGGCGGCGTCTACAACAACCAGCTCGACGCCTTCTTCGGCCCCACGGCCACCTCAGAGCTCCGCAACCTCCGCCCGTCCGCGGTCGTCCTCGGAGCCGCAGCGGTCCAGAACGGGGCCGTCTATCATCCCTTCGCCGAAGTGGCGTCCTTCAAGGCTCTCGCCCTGTCCCAGGCAGAATTCTCCGTCCTTGTCGCGACCGCTTCGAAGTTCACCAGAACGTCTCTTCATAAGATGGCCACCGTGTCCGACTTCGACTGCGTCATCATCGACGACTCGACGCCCGACAGTGTTGTGGCCCAGTTGAAGGAGGAGACGCACGTTATCGTCGCGTAATTTCTGACCGCGCAAGCCACACAAACGGGGCGATCTCGTCCCGTGCTACTGCAGGTAGCAGGAGAGGAATCGATTATGTCTAACTCACTTATCGCCAAGGCGCTGGAGACAGCGGACGAGACGAAAGCCATCTCATTCGGCAAGGACGTGAACCGGGATGCTGGGCCGATGTTTGCGGAGCAGTTCCCCGGAGCGAAAGTCCTCGTCGTCGCAGACGAGAACACGTACGCCGCTGTCGGCGAAGATGTTGTCGCCTCGCTCAAGGAATCCGGCATCGAGTTCGCCGACGACCCCTACATCTTCCCGGGCACGCCCACCCTCTACGCGGGCTACGAGAATGTGGAGATCCTCCGCGAAGCGCTGCGCCCCTACGAGAACACCGTCGTCGTCTCCCTCGGCGCCGGCACACTCAACGACATCGCCAAGCTCGCGTCCGGTGAGCTCGACCGCCCGTACATGAACGTGTGCACCGCAGCGTCGGTCGACGGCTTCGCCGCCTTCGGCGCATCGATCGCGAAGGACGGCTTCAAGATCACCCGCAACTGCCCCGCCCCCGTCGGCCTCATCGCCGACGTCGACACGATGGTCAACGCACCGGCACGCCTCACCGCGACCGGGTATGGCGATCTCATCGAGAAGATCCCGGCCGGTGCGGACTGGATCCTCGCCCACGAGCTCGGCATCGAAGAGATCGACGACTACGTGTGGAGCCTCGTCCAGGGCCCGCTCCGCGACTCCCTCTCCGATCCCGTCGCCGTGGCGAACGCGGAGGAGGACGCTATCGCCAAGCTCGGCGAAGGACAGATCATGTCCGGTCTGGCGATGCAGGCGCACAAGTCGTCCCGTCCCGCCTCCGGCGCAGGCCACCAGTTCTCCCACACGTGGGAGATGGAAGGGCATGGCCTCGACTGGGAACCGCCCCTCAGCCACGGCTTCAAGGTCGGCGTCGGCACCATCGCCTCGTGTGCGATCTGGGAAGTGTTCCTGGGTATGGACGTCGAGGACTTCGATGTGGAGAAGGCTCTCGCCGCGGTGAAGTCCGCCGAGGAGATCGAAGCGAATGTTCGCGCGACCCTCAACGAGAACATCCAGGACGAGTCCGTCAAGCACTCCGTCGGCAAGCGCATGGCGGGCGATGAGCTCGTCGCCCGCATCGAACTCCTCAAGGAGAAGTGGCCCGTCATCCAGGAGCGGTGCCGCGAGCAGCTCGTCACCGCACAGGAGGCGATGGACATGCTCAAGGCTGCCGGTGCCCCCTACCATCCCGAACTCATCAAGATCGACATGGACCGCTTCAGGCAGACCCATTTCAAGGCTCAGATGATTCGCCCCCGCTACACGGTCCTCGATATCCTCACCGATCTCGGCATCCTCGACGAGGTCGTCGACACCCTCTTCTCGCCCGACGGATTCTGGGGCCAGCACCCACATCCCGACGCCTGATCAACCCCATCATCCCTAGGAGAAAATTTCATGTCTGAAGACAAATACCTCGTCGGAATCGACTTCGGCACGCTCTCGGGCCGCGCCGTCGTCGTACGCGCCTCTGACGGCGAACAGCTCGGCACCGCCGTCACCGAATACCGTCACGCTGTCATGGACAGGACGCTGGATGCTGGCGATGGTCAGAAGCTTCCCCCGGAGTTCGCACTCCAGGTCCCGGCTGACTACATTGAGGTTCTCGGCACGGCCGTGCCGAACGCCGTCAAGGACGCTGGCGTGGATCCCGCCGATATCGTCGGCATCGGCATCGACGCCACGTCCGCCACCGTGTTCTTCACCGACGCCGAGGGCAACGCCCTGTGCGAGCGCGACGAGTTCAAGAACAACCCCCACGCCTACATCAAGCTGTGGAAGCATCACGGCGCCCAGGATCAGGCGGACCGCCTCGTCAAGGCCGCCCAGGATCGCAACGAATCCTGGCTTGCGCGCTACGGCGGCGTCCTGTCCTCCGAACTGCTCCTGCCCAAGGCCCTCGAAGTCTTCGAGAAGGCTCCCGAGGTCTACGAGCAGACCGACTACATCGTCAACCTGCTCGACTGGGCGACATGGAAGCTGACGGGCGTGCGCGCCTACTCCGCCGGTGACTCGGGCTACAAGCGCATGTACCAGGATGGCGAATACCCGTCGAAGGACTACCTGGAGTCGGTTGCCCCCGGCTTCGGAGACGTGTTCGAGACGAAGATGGCGGGCCCGATCCTGCCGCTCGGCGCGAAGGTCGGCGGCCTGACGGACGAGATGGCAGAACTGACCGGCCTCAAGCCCGGCACCGCCGTCTCCTCCGGCAACATCGACGCCCACGTCGTCGTCGCCGGTGCGAACGCTGTTCGCCCGGGACAGCTCACCGCGATCCTCGGAACGTCCTCCTGCTACGTCATCAACGGCGAAGACTTCAAAGAGGTCCCCGGCACGTTCGGCATCGTCGACGGCGGTGCAGTGGACGGCTACTGGGGCTTCGAGGGCGGCCAGACGGCCGTCGGCGATATCTTCGGCTGGTTCACCGATACGTGCGTTCCCGCCGAGTACGCGCAGAAGGCAGCCCGCAAGGGCGTCTCGCTGCACGACTATCTCGTCGCGAAGGCCGCTGACCAGGAAGTCGGCGAGCACGGTCTCGTGGCCCTGGACTGGCACAACGGCAACCGGTCGATCCTGGCCGATGCTCGTCTGTCCGGCCTCATCATCGGCCAGACGCTGACGACGACGCCGGAGGAGACCTACCGTGCGCTGCTCGAGGCAACCGCTTTCGGTGCCCGTGTCATCATCGAGAACTTCGAGAAGCATGGCGTCGAGGTTGAAGAGATCGTCGCCGCCGGCGGACTGCTGAAGAACGCTTTCTACATGCAGCTCATGTCTGACATCACGCGCCGCCCCATCTCCGTGTCCGAGGCAGAGCAGACGGGTGCGCTCGGCTCCGCCGTGTTCGCGGCCGTCGCTGCCGGCGTGTACGAGGATGTCTTCCAGGCCGCCGAGGCCATGGCGAACGTCCGCAAGCACGCCTACGTCCCGAACGAGGATCGTGCCGCCAAGTACGACGCGCTGTACGAGATCTACCTCGAGCTGCACGACCAGTTCGGCCGCAACGAGAACTCGCCGATGTACAGGCTCAAGGACATCAAGGCGAAGGCGTTCGAGAGCTCGAAATGATTCTCGCTGAACTATCGCAGGATATTCAGGACGCTGTCGCGGCAACGAGGGAGAAGGTTGCGAAGCTCCACGCGGAGCTTCCCGCCAACAATCTCGTCGTGTGGACGGCCGGGAACGTGTCTGAGCGCGTTCCCGGCGCGGACCTGTTCGTCATCAAACCCTCCGGGGTGCGCTACGACGAACTGAGCGCGGACGTCATGGTCGTGTGCACGCTGGATGGGGAGAAGATCGTGGACGGCACGCCGGACCACCTGTCCCCCTCCTCCGACACGGCGGCACACGCCTACGTCTACCGTCACATGCCGGAGGTGGGCGGGGTGGTGCACACGCACTCCACCTACGCCACCGCCTTCGCCGCCGTTCACAAGCCGATCCCGTGCGTGTTGACGATGATGGGGGATGAGTTCGGCGGCGAAGTGCCCGTCGGACCGTTCGCGATCATCGGAGACGATTCGATCGGCCGCGGAATCGTGGAGACCCTCAAGGAATCGCGGTCACCCGCGGTCCTCATGGCGAACCACGGTCCGTTCACGATCGGCCGGGATTCTGTCGCGGCCGTCAAGGCCGCCGTCATGGTCGAAGAGGTCGCGAGAACTGTCGCGGCAGCCCAGGCGTTGGGAGATGTTGTTCCGATTGCGGAGGAGCACATCGACGCCCTCTACGACCGGTACCAGAACGTCTACGGACAGAAACAGTAACGAAGGGGTGAGCCATGTCCGATCCACTAGTCATCGCCATCGATTCCTCGACGTCCGCCACGAAAGCGGTCGTCGTCGACACCACGGGAGCGGTCCTCTCCAGCGGGAAGGCAGACATCGATCTGCTGACGCCGGGGATGGACATGTATGAGCACGATCCGGCCCAGTGGTGGTCATCGACCGAGTCCGCTGTTGCCCAGGCATGTGCGGCGCTCGGCGCGGACGAACGGGATCGGATCAGGGCAATCTGCATCACCCACCAGCGCGAGTCTTTCGCACTCGTCGACGAGGATGGCGCGGCCCTGCGCCCCGCCATCCTCTGGCTGGACTCCCGGGCAGGCGAAGAGATCCGCGAATACGGCTCCGAGCACATCCACGAACTGTCCGGGAAGCCGGCCGACACGACGCCGGCGCTCTACAAGATCGCCTGGCTGAAGAAGCATGAGCCGGAGGTGCTGTCCGCGGCCCACAAGCTCGTCGACGTCCACGCATATCTCGCCCACCGTCTCGTGGGTCGGTGGGTGTCCGCAGTCGGTTCCGCAGACACGCTGAACCTTCTCGACATCGCGAACGTCGACTATTCGGACGAACTGCTCGACATCGCGGGTGTGACGCGCGAGCAGATGGCGGAACTCGCCCCTCCCGCATCGATCATCGACACGATCAATCCTGACATCCTCGCGTCCTGGGGGCTCGGACCCGATGTCGTGCTCGTCGCCGGTGTCGGCGATGGTCAGGCAGCCGGGCTCGGCACCTCCGCCATTGCAGAGGATGTCGCCTACGTCAACATCGGCACCTCGATCGTGGCAGGCGTCCACGCCTTCGAGTTCGCCTACTCGCCCGCCTACCGGACACTCCTCGGCGGCATCCCCGATTCTTTCGTGCTCGAGATCGTCCAGAACTCCGGGTCCGTTCTCGCGAACTGGTTCCGCCAGGAGCTCGGCGACCCCGCCCTCGAGGGCGGGCTCGATCCGGAACTCGATCGTGCGGCCGCGGAGCTCGAGCCCGGCACGGCCGGACTGTTGACGGTGCCCTACTGGAACGCGGTCCAGTCCCCGCATTGGGATCCTTTCGCGAAGGGCATCATGGTCGGCTTCGGCTCGGCCCACACGAGGGCACACCTGTATCGCTCCATCATCGAGGGAATGGCGATGGAGCTGCGCGGGAATCTCGAGCGTGTCCAGGAGTCGTCTGGACGGCGGCTCACGGAGCTGCGGTGCACGGGCGGCGGGTCGCGCAACCCGCTCTATCGTCGGATCTTCGCTGACGCGACTGGTCTTCCCCTTGTCGTCTCGGGTGTGGACGAGGTGAGCGCGCAGGGTGCGGCGATGATGGCGATGGCAGCAATCGGCGCATACCCGGACGTCCAGACCGCGTCGGAGAACATGTCAAGCTTCGTCGACAAGACCGAGCCGGACATGGCGGCGTACGAGGTCTACGGGGAGTGGGCCGCCATCCAGCAGGACATCTACCCGGCGCTTGCCGACATCTTCACCCGCATCAACACAGCTACGAAACGGAAGTAGACATAATGGCAACTATCGTCATGCTCGGCGCTGGAATCATGGCAACAGCGCTCTCATTCCCATCGTCCGAGAACGGTCACGACGTTCGCCTCGTCGGCACGTTCCTCGATCGGGAGATCATCGACTCGATCCAGACCACCGGCATCCACCCCGATCTCGGCCTCAAGGTGAACGACGGCGTGACCGCCTACCAGCTGGAGGATGCTGAGAAAGCATTCGACGGGGCGGACGTCGTCATGTCGGGAGTCAACTCGTTCGGCGTTGAGTGGGCGGGGGAGCAGCTCGCCCGGCTCATCAAGCCGGGTCAGAAGTTCCTCTGCATCACGAAGGGCATGAGGGCGGACGAGGACGGGACCATGCATATCCTGCCCGAGGTGATCCGCTCCTACATGGATCCCGAGCTAGCCGAGTCGATCTCGTGGAATGCGATCGTCGGCCCCTCCATTGCCGGCGAACTCGCCGTCCACCATGACACGGCTGTCGTCTTCTGCGGTGAGAACCGGGATGATGCCGAGTATTTGGCGGACCTGTTCCGCACCGACTACTACCACGTGTGGACATCGGCCGACTTCATCGGGCACGAGACAGGTGCCGCGACGAAGAACATCTATGCTTTCGCGGCAGGCTTCGCCGAGGGGCTCCTGAGGAAGCAGGGGAAGGCCGATAACAAGTACGTCATGTACAACTATGGTGCCGCCCTCTTCGCGCAGGGACAGAAGGAGCTCCGTTCCTTCGTCACCCTCATGGGCGGGAACCCTGAAACAGCAGATGGTCTGGGCGGGGTCGGCGACATGTTCGTCACCTCCATGGGCGGGCGCAACGTCAAGGCCGGCACGCTCGTCGGCCAGGGCATCCCCTTCTCGGAGGTCCGCGACCAGCACATGAAGGGCGTGACGCTCGAGGGCGTCGCCGCGATCAAGGTCATCGGCAAGGCTCTCCGTCCGCTCACGGAACGCGGCGTCATCCGTCCAGACGAATACCCGCTGTGCCGCTTCCTCTACTCCGTCGTCGAAGAGGATGCTCCACTCGACATCCCGTGGGATACGTTCTTCGCCGACCTGGCATAGGTACTCCACAGCAATGCGGCCCCGAGGCTATCCTCGGGGCCGCATCTGTCTGCGAATCTTTATCGGACGCTCTCGAGCGGAGCGGGGACGACGATGGGATCGCTCGTCGGCGTCCTCGTCGCGGCGAAGGCGCCGAACGCGAGGAATGCGGCCGATGCCATGACGATTGCCATGGGGATAGCGCTGTCTTCCCCGGCGAGACCGACGAGCGGCGAGACCGCCCCCGCCATCGCGAACTGGAACAGGCCGAGCATGGCCGAACCGAAGCCGGTCCTGGCGGGCGGCACTGCGGCCATGGCCAGCGCAGTCGCGTTGCCCATGCAGAAGCCGAGGGAACCCACGCTGATCATGAGGGTCACGACGATCAGACTGTTGTCGAGGGGGCTGAGGACGACGGCAAGCGTGAGGAACGATCCGAGCATGAGGGCAAGGACGCCGATGCGGAGGAGCGGGCGGGGGCCGTGGGATGCGACGAGGCGTGCCGATAGGCCCGAGCAGACCATGAGGATGAGGGAGTTGCCGGCGAACAGGAGCCCGTAGGTGCCGATCGAGTATCCGAGGACCGTCTGGTAGACGAACGGGGACGCGGACACGTAGGCCATGAGCGCCATGAAGGACAGCACGAAGACGGCGGTTGCGGAGATGAACTGACGGTTGGCGACAGACCCTCCCGCGGGGTTGTCACGGGCGATGAGGCGCCGCTCTGCGGGATGCGATTCGGGCACCCACACGAGGGCCATGGCGAGACTGACCATGCCGATCCCCGCCACGATCCACAGCAGGCCGTTCCACCCGAGAGGCTCGGCGAGAGCGGAACCCAGAACGGGTGCAACGATCGGCGCGAGGCCGCCGATGAGCATGAAGAGGTTGAGGATGCGGGCGGCTTCGAAGCCTCGCGCCATGTCGTTGACGATGGCGCGGCCGATGACCATGCCGGCAGAGCCGCTGAAGCCCTGAAGGAATCTCATCGCGATCAGGATGGTGATCGAGGGTGCGATCGCTGCCCCGATGCTCGAGAGGGCGAAGAGGGCAACACCCACGAGAAGGGGGCCGCGCCGGCCGAGACGGTCCGACAATGGTCCGAAGACGACCTGGCCGATGCCCGCGCCGAGAAGGAATGTCGTAAGGGTCAGCTGGACAGAGGAGGCTGAGACCTCGAACGTGTCCTGAATATCGAGGAAGGCCGGAAGGTAGAGATCTGTCGCGAACGGAGTGATCGATGACAGGATCGCCAGGGTGATGAGAAGGATGGTTGGAAAGGCCGCAGAGCGGTCGGAGGGCGGTGTGTTCTTCGCCACGTAGTACCTCGTAGGGTCAGGGTAGCCGCGGGTTCGCAGGCGTACTCGGAGACTTTATGGTACGCCGATCTGGAGCTCAGAGCTCCCTCGTTTCTCCTGCTAGAAGGTTGATCTCGGCCACGTTCTGGAGTCGGTCGTCTCTCGTAATTATCACAAGTCACAATAATCAGGGTTATTTTGCACCAAGGTTTGGTGGGAAAGTGTGCAGTTTTCTGTGTGAAACCGCGTTGACAGGGTGTGTGGCCTCGGGGAAGATGAAGGGGCGTGCGTGACAGCGGTCACGGACGCAGGCTGCCGGGCAAGGATGCCCCGCGGCACGTGTCCACACATCAAAGGAGATTGAGACATGGCTGATCTTGTTATCGGAATCGACATCGGTACGGGCTCCACGAAGGGCGTTCTTGCCGACTCCACGGGCAACGTTATCCACAGCGAAGTTGTTCGGCACGAAACCTCCTTCCCGCGGCCGGGATGGGCGGAGCATGATCCTGACGCGACGTGGTGGGCTGATGTCGTGGCAATCTGCCGCAGGCTCACGACTCTCGCGAAGGGGGATGTCGCCGGCATCTGCATCTCCGGCATCGGCCCCGTCTTCCTCGCGGCAGACGAACGCGGGCAGGGCTTGCGCCCCGCCATCCTGTACGGCGTCGATACTCGCTCCGCCAACGAGATCGATGAGCTCACCGAACGCTACGGTGCCGAGAGGGTTCTCGAGGTCTGCGGCAACCACATGACGTCCCAGTCTGTCGGCCCGAAGATCGAGTGGGTGAAGAACAACGAGCCGGACGTATGGGAGCGCACCCAGCGCTTCCTCATGGCACACTCCTACTGCGTGTTCCACCTGACCGGCGAGTACGTCCTCGACCATCTCTCCGCCTCCATGTGCGAACCCCTCTACTCGCCGTTCACGAACGACTGGGTGGATGAGTGGGTGCAGGACATCTGCGGTGACCTGCCGATGCCGAGGCTCATGTGGTCCAACGAGGTCGCCGGCTACATCACCGACAACGCGGCCCGGATCACCGGCCTGCGTCCCGGCACCCCGGTCTCGGTCGGCTCGATCGACGCCTTCGTCGAGGCGCTCTCGGTGGGCGTCAGCCAGCCCGGGCAGGTCATGCTCATGTACGGCTCCACCATGGTCGCCGTGCAGATCTCCGATAAAGCGCTTGTCGCGCCGTCCCTCTGGTCGAACGCCGGGCTGCTCAAGGGCACCTCGAACGTGTCCGGCGGCATGTCGACAACCGGGTCCCTGACGACCTGGGTGGCGGACCTGTCCGGGCGCGACTACGACGAACTGTCCCAGCTGGCGGCCGAGTCCGACCCGGGCTCGCGAGGCCTCATCATGCTCCCGTATTTCTCGGGAGAGCGCTCTCCGATCGCGGATCCGAATGCTCGAGGCGTTCTCGCCGGACTCAACCTCACCCACACGTACGGCGATATCTACCGCTCGGCCCTCGAGGCCACCGGTTTCGGTTCGCGCCACCTGCTCGACTCCATCAAGGAATCAGGCGGGGAGGCAAGCGAATACTGGGCCGTGGGCGGCGGAACGACGGGCGGTCTGTGGCCCCAGATCATGTCCGACATCATCGGCATCAAGCAGTACATCCCGAAGGTCAGCATCGGCGCCTCGTACGGGGACGCACTCATGGCCGCCATGACAGCCGGCCTTGTCGACATCGACACGACATGGAACTCGGCAGAGCGGGAAATCGAACCCAACCCGGACAATCTCGAGATCTACAGCGACATGTACAAGCTGTACCTCGACCTCTACCCGGCAACGGCCGCCATTAACCACAAGCTGGCAGAGATCCAGGCACGCTAGCAGAACCAGGTGCGGGAGAGCATGATCTGTTCTCCCGCACTCCTGTGCCGCGGCACGGCCGCGGCCACAACGTTGAGGAGAAAGAATGAAAGCGGCAGTATTTGCAGGCCCGGGCAAGCTCGAGCTGAGAGACATCGAGAAGCCGGTCGCAGGCCCTGGAGAGCTCGTCCTCAAGGTCGGCGCCAACACGGTGTGCGGCACGGACGGTCGGATCCTTCGCGGCGAGAAGTCGGCCGGCATCGATATCGGGGTCGTCCTCGGGCATGAGATCGCCGGCTATGTCGACGACATCGGCGACGGGGTCGAGGGCTTCAACAATGGCGATCTCGTCGGAGTCCTGCCGACAGTGCCCTGCCTGGAATGCTTCTACTGCGTGCGCGGCAGCGAACACCTGTGCACGAACTCGCAGATCTTCGGGTACCGGATCAACGGCGGACTCGCCGAATATGTGCGGATCCCCGCTGAGGCGATGACGCGCGGCGGAATCTTCCGGGCCGCGCCGCACCTCACCCCGGCAGAGGTAGCGCTTGCTGAACCGCTCGGCTGCGTGCTCAACGGTGCAGACAACTACCGGACGGAGGTGGGCGATACCGTCCTCATCCAGGGGGCCGGGCCGATCGGCCTCCTCCATGCGCAGGTCAACCGTCTGCTCGGCGCACATCAGATCATCGTCTCCGACCCCTCCCCGGAACGCCGCGCTGTCGCTGAATCCATGGGTGCGACGCACACGATCAACCCGCTCGAGGTCGAACCGGCCGAGGCCGTCAGGGAGCTGACCGAGGGGCGCGGCGCGGACGTCGTCATCATCTGCATCGGCCGAGGCGAACTCGTCAACCAGGCTTTGGCCGCCGCGCGCAAGGGCGGCCGGGTCAACGCCTTCGCAGGCTTCTCGAAGGGCTCCCTCGCGGAGTTCGACCCGAATCTCATCCACTATGGAGAGCTCGTCGTCACAGGGGCGTCCAATGCTGGCAGGGCCAGCCACGAGAAGGCGCTCCAGCTCATCGGCGCAGGACTCATCGATGTCGCGTCCCTCCATACCCACACATTCGCGCTCGATGGCGTTGTCGCAGGCATCGAGTTCGCACAGTCCGGGGAAGGCATCAAGGTCGCGATCGTTCCCGGCGCCTAGATCCAGGGTGCTCGGGGGAGCGGCTTGGCTCCTGATGCACCTGGCCGCACGGCCACACACCCAAGCCTTACCACTCAAAGAGGAGTCAGCATGAAGGAAGTAATCATCGGCGTCGATGGCGGCACGACGGCCGTGAAGGCAGTCGCGTTCACCCTCGATGGCGAGATCTACGCGACCCACCACGAATCAGTCCCGGTCAACTACGGGAGCAGCGGTGAAGCCGAGCAGGACATGACGCTGATCTGGGAAGCTGTCGCCTCCTGCCTCAAGTCAGTCGCGGGTCAGCTGGACGGCCACGAGATCGTCGGCATCGGACTCACCGGCCAGGGCGATGGTCTGTGGCTCGTCGACGAGCACGGCGATCCCGTCCGCCCCGCCGCGAACTGGATGGACGGGCGAGCGGGAGACCGTGTCGCCGCATGGAATGCTGCAGGCAAGGGCGACAAGGTCCTCCAGACCACCGGAACGTCCCTCTTCTCGGGTCTCTTCCCCGTCCTCCTCGAAGAGCTGCAGGAGGCGGAGCCGGAGGCGATGGCCAGCGCCGCCACCCAGCTCTACTGCAAGGACTGGCTCCGCTTCAAGCTGACCGGAGTGAAAGCAACCGACTACACGGAGGCGTCCCGCACGTTCCTCAACGTCAATGACGTATCCGGGTACTCGGTCGAACTGGCAGAGGCCCTCGGACACACGGAAGCACTCAACCTCCTCCCAGAGGTTCGCCACCCGGCCGGCGCGGCCGTGCCGCTCTCCGCGGAAGCAGCCGAGCTCACCGGCATCCCCGCAGGCACCCCCGTCGGCATCGGCATGATCGATGTCGCGATCACGGGAGCCGGCCTCGGTGCCGTCGAAAACGGTGCGACCTGGCTGATCCTCGGAACGACAGGCTTTGTGGGCACCCTTCTCCCCGCCGTGGCCGACCGGAAATCGGACCTGTCGATGGTTCTCGCCACCGGCAACGACACCCAGGTCCTCGAGTTCATGGCCCCGATGACAGGCACGCCGAATCTTGACTGGATCAAGCGGATGCTGAGCCTCGACAGTGCCGACTGGAGCGAGATCGAGACGGTTGCACGAAAGGCCGGCCCCGGCTCACACGGCGTCGTCTACCTGCCCTACGCCTCCCCGGGCGGAGAGCGGGCACCCTTCCTCGACCCGAACGCATCCGCCTCCTGGCAGGGAATGTCACTCACCACCGAACGGGAGGACATCCTGCGATCCGTCTACGAGGGTGTCGCGTTCTCGCTCGTCGAGTGCATCCAGACCCTCGAAGTCGAAGACGACCTCCTCGTCTCGGGCGGCGGATTCCGCTCCGACCTGCTCTGCGAGATCCTTGCCGATGCGACGGGGCTGACGGTCGTCCGCCAGGATGCACCGGAGGCGGGAGCACGCGGCGCAGCCGTCCTCGCACTCGTCTCGGCAGGACGCTTCGTCACCGTCCAGGACGCGGCAGACGCGTTGGGGGCAACGACAGAGACCTTCGAGCCCAACCCTGCCAACCGCGACGTGTACCGCGCAGCGTACGACCTCTTCCTCGAGACACGAGCCGCTCTGCGTCCCGTGTGGCCCGCCATGAGGTCCGTCCGCAAGCTCACGAACTAAGGAAATAGAGAGACATGAAAGTACTCATTGCATCGGACGGTTTCCTCACCGATAGCGTTCTCACCGAGGCGCTGACGAACGAGCTCCCGGACGTCGACATCTCCCGCATCGCATCCACCTGGCCCACCCCGCCCTTCGGGGACGTCGGCGAGGTCATTGAAGCCCTCGGTGACGAAGACGAGCTCATCGAGGCCCTGCGCGGGTGCGAGGCAGTCATCTCGCACACGTTCCCGTTCACGGAAAAGGTGATCGCGGCCAGCCCTGACCTCAAGCTCATCACCATCTGCCGAGGCGGCCCCGTCAACGTCAACATCGAGGCGGCGACAAAGCACGGCGTCATGGTGTCCTACGCGCCGGGACGCAATGCTCGCGCAACCGCAGAGCATTCCGTCGCGATGCTTCTCGCGGCGGCCAGGCAGATCGCCCACCGCCACCGTGAAGTGGTGGACGGCGAGTGGGGATCGGACTACTACCTGTTCGACAATGCCGGTCAAGAAATCGGTTCGTCGACAGTCGGTGTGATCGGCTATGGCGCGATCGGGTCTCGCGTCGCGGGAATCATGGCAGCCTTCGGTGCTCGCGTCCTCGTCTTCGACCCGTTCAAGGAGATGGGAGTCGACGGGGATGTGGAGTTCGTCAGCCTCGACGACCTCCTGGCGCAATCCGACTTCGTCACTATCCACGCCCGCGTCACCGACGACAACAAGCACATGATCAACGCCGAGACGCTCTCGGCAATGAAGAAGGGTGCGATCTTCGTCAACTGCGCTCGCGGTTCCCTCGTCGACTACGACGCGGTCTGCGATGCGATTGACAGCGGGCACCTGCGCGGAGCGGCGTTCGACTGCCTGCCGGAGGAGCCGCTCCCCGCGGACCACCGTCTGCTGCGCACACCCAACATCACCTTCACCCCGCACTTGGCAGGAGCCTCCCAGGAGGCTTCCCGGGTCGCGGCGCGCATAGGCTCCGCCGACATCGCGGCCTTTGCTCGCGGCGAGCTGCCGACATTCCTTGCTAACCCCGAAGTGACCGATACGTTAGGACGATAATGCTGTACGAAAAAGAACGCCAAGAAGTTGTCGATACCTGCCTCTTCATGGTGAAAGAGAATCTGGTGGTGGGGACGGCCGGCAACGTGTCGATCCGCATCGGCGACCACGTCGTCATCTCCCCATCCGGCGTCGATTACGAGACGATGACGGCAGAGGATGTCGTCGTCTATGACATGGCAGGCAACCACGTCGAGGGGCGCCTGAAGCCCTCCTCAGAGTTGCCTCTCCACATCGCCGTCTACGAGAACACGGACGCGGCGGCTGTCACCCACAACCACGCAGTATCGTCGACTGCGCTTGGCCTGATCGTCGACGAGATCCCGCCCTCCCACTACTATTCGGCCATGTTCGGCGGGATCATCCGCGTAGCGCCCTACGCCGAGTTCGGAACCGATGCTCTGGCAGAGAACGTGGCTCGGGCACTCGACGGTCGCAGCGGTGCACTCATGAAGAACCACGGTGCGATCACCATCGGCCCGAGCCTCTCGAAGGCCGTCAACCTCCTGCCCATCCTCGAGTACGTCTGCGAGATCCAGCTCAAGGTGATGGCGACGCGGGAGCCGATCGCACTCCTGAGCGACGAGCAGATCGAAAGTGCTGTGGCAGGCATGGCCAACTACGGCAAGCAGCCTTCGCTCGATCAGTAGGACTTCATACACGACGGCGGGGGAGGCGTGATCTGCGCGGACCCCCGCCGTCGCGCATTCCCGAAAGGAGGATTCACCATGCGCGCATATATGTTCTACGGTCCAGGAGACCTGCGGTTGGAAGACGTCGAGGTCGGCATCCCCGGCCCCGGTGAAGTCGCCGTCGAGGTCAAAGCCGCCGCCACCTGCGGCACCGACCTCAAGTCCTACCGTCGCGGACATCCCACCCTGTTCCCCACGCTGCCCGCACGTTTCGGGCATGAGTTTGCGGGGGTAGTGACCGCTGTCGGGGAGGGCGTCACGAGCTTCGCCGTGGGCGACCGCGTCGTCGCCGCGAATACCGCGCCCTGCGGCTCGTGCTGGGCCTGTTCGATCGGGCGGGAATCTCTCTGCGAAAACCTCGAGTATCTCAACGGAGCCTTCGCCGAGCAGATCGTCATCCCGAAAGCCATCGTCGAGCGCAACACGTACACGATTCCGGACTCGCTGCCGTTCGAGGCCGCGGCACCGCTTGAACCGCTCTCGACCGTCGTTCACGGCATGGCGGAGTCGGGCATCCAGCTCGGAGACACCGTCGTGGTCAACGGGGCCGGCCCGATCGGCCAAATGTTCATCAAACTTGCGCAGCTGCGCGGGGCCAGCGTGATCGCGGCGGATCGCTCCCCGGGCAGGCTTGCCCAGGCCGAAGCGGCAGGGGCGAGTGTTGTCGACCTATCCGGCTGTGACGGTCCAGAGGAGTGTGCCAAGGCGATCACGGCCCACACCCCGGGAGGACGCGGCGCAGACGTTGCGATCGAAGCCGTGGGGCTGCCGCAGGTCTGGGAACAGACCGTGCTCTGTCTGCGCCCCGGTGGGACGGCAGTGCTCTTCGGCGGCACCCCGAAGAACGCACCGTTCTCTGTCAACTCCTCAGACATGCACTACAAGGAGTACACACTCAAGGGCGTCTACCATCACCAGCCGCGTTACGTGAAGACTGCAGTCGAGCTCCTGTCGACCGGCAAGTTCGATGGGATGTCGCTCTGCACGGAGGTGCGTCCCCTCGAAGCGCTTGTCGACTCCCTGGAGGACATGGCGGCAGGCCGGGGATCGAAGTACATTCTCCGACCATAAAGATGGCGTGCCGGGAGCAAAAGCTCCCGGCACCGTCGTTTCGCTATCGCTACATGACAACAGTTACCCTGAGATGTAAAGAGAGGGAGGAAGCACGTGGCTCAACTGAGTAAGAACGAACGGCAACAGATGCTTGCCGAGTACGTTCTGAACGAGGGAACGGTCCGAGTCGAGGACATTCTCAAGCTTGTCGATGCATCGCCCATGACGATCTATCGGGACCTCTCGGAACTCGAAGAAGATCGCGTCATCGTCCGCTCGAGGGGAGAGGTGACAGCGGTCGCAACCTCCCTCAGCGAGACGTCCATGAAGTATCGGCTCACTCAAGAAGAAGACGTGAAAGCGACTCTGGCAGCCGAGTTCGAGCCCTACATCAGCCGGGGAACATCGATCCTGTGCGACGACTCCTCGACCGTCTACTCCGTCCTCAAGGCCTATACGCATGTCGGTGGCCTCACCGTCATCACCAACAACTGGTCGATCATCGCGCTCGCGGGTGCCGTCCCCGACTGGGAGCTCATCACCCTCGGTGGCCACTATGATCGTCACCTGGACGCGAACTACGGCCCCTCCGGCATCGAGATGCTCAAGCGTGTGCGCGCCGATCATGCGTTCGTGTCAGCGGCCGCGATCAGTGACGGCGTCGTCTACCATCCATACGAGGCTGTCGCAGAATACAAGTCGCTCATGCTTGCCGCGGCATCCCACAAACATCTTGCTGTCACGCATTCCAAGTTCGGACGCACTGCCCTCCACCGCGTCGCCGACACGGCCGACTTCGACACTGTCGTCCTCGATGCTGGCACGGACGATCAGACAATCTCCGCACTGCGCCAGCGTGGGGCAACCGTCAAGGTCGCACGCCCGCTCCCGTAGCGCCGGGTGCGGCTCCCCGCGGGAGCCGCACCCGTCACCGTTCTGGATTGTCGAGCGGAGCTCCGCCAGGAGTCATGACCACCTTGATTCCCTGACCGACCTCGTCGATTGCCTCGTCCCATTCCTCCAACGGTCGGACAGATCCGATCAAGGACGAGAGGGAGAGACGGCCGCCGTCGAGGAGAGACAGTGCCGTGCGGAAGCTCGAGGCGCGCTTGCCCCGGCATCCCACAACCTCCAGCTCGTTGTGCACCACCGTCATCGCATCGATCGTCAGCGGCTCCTTATAGAAGGCGACAAGGCCGAGCTTGCCGCCCTTTCCGAGATAGTCGAGTCCGGCAGCGGCCTGAGAGATGGCGCCGCTGCACTCGAACACGACGTCCGCACCCATGCCGCCCGTCACGCCATTGATCAAGGCCGGCACATCCGTCGTCTCGGCGCTCACGGCAGCGAACGCACCGTTTCGCCGGGCCGTGTGAAGCCGCTTCTCGTGCCGGTCGAGACCGATGACGAGAACACGAGCCCCGACAGCCCCGGCAACCTGGGCGACGAGCTGCCCCATCGTTCCCGGGCCGGTCACCACCACTGTCCTGCCGGGGCCAACCGCGAAAGGACCCTCGAGGACCGCGTGAACCGCGACCGCGAGAGGCTCCAGCAGTGCGCCTTCGAGCAGAGATACCGTTTCGGGCAAGCGGTGAACAGCATCGGCACGGATCGTGATCTGCTCGGCCAGACCGCCATCAGCCGTGCGGCCGATCCCAGTCCGTGACGGGCACCGGTTGAACTGCTCCGTCCGGCACCAGTGGCACGACCTGCACAGGTAGGCGTCCGTCTCGAGGACCACGCGGTCCCCCACGGACACCGCGATCGGTACGCCCGGGACGGGGCCGCCGATCGCGGCCACGACACCAGCGACCTCATGACCCAGAATCCTCGGTATCAGGCCGTCGGTGCCGGCGATCTCACCCCGATCTGTCCCGCAGATTCCTGTGGCGGCAACATTCACGGTGATCGTGCCAGGGCCCGGCGGGGGCAGATCGGGGACCTCGCGGAGCCCGACCTGCCCATCACCAGTCTTGACGATAGCTTTCACGCCTTGCTTGCCTTTCGGGTGAATGCCTGCAGGTCATCCCAGACGTCTTGGGTCGCGATGCGCTGCTTGAGATAGATGTCGTACAGCTCGTCATACAGTTCCGTCTTCGCAGCATCCGGTTCGTAGATGCGGAGGGGCTCGACAGTTGCTTTGACCCCCTCCTCGAGCGAGTCGTACAGTCCCACGCCGGTCGCCGCGCAGATCGCCGCTCCCTTCGCGCCGAACTCGGTCCCGGCGGGAACGACTACTTGACGGCCGAGAACATCAGCGAAGATCTGGCTCCAGACGGGGGAGTTGACCCCACCGCCAGCCATGTTGATCGACTCGACGGTGACGGGGATCGGATCAAGGCAGTCCCGAATGCCGAGGGCGACACCCTCGTACACGGATTTCAGCATGTGCCACCTCGTGTGGCTTCCGGTGAGACCGTTGAAGGAGGCGCGGGCGCTCGGCTTGATGAAGGGAGCGCGTTCCCCGCCCGGTGCGTTGTAGCCGTGGTAGAGGATGCCGCCGGACCCCACCGGCATCTTCCCCCAACTCCTGATCGAGATAGTCGAAGAGGTTGCGTCCCTCGATCGAATGGGCCTCCTCCCGGAACCTGTCTCCGAACTCCCGCAGGAACCATTCGAGGTTCGGGGTGGCCGAGCTCATGCCGAGCGACCTGATCCAGGTCGTCTCCGTGTGCGGGATGAGCCAACCGACGTCGGTGGGGGTGAAAGCCTCCTCGGGACGATCGGTCGCGACGGTGACGATGCCGGCCGTGCCGATAACCGCCATCGCAGTCCCCGGGGCCGCAACGCCACACCCGAGCGACGAGCACGAAATATCAACCCCGCCCTTGAAGACGGGAGTTCCGGGCCGAAGTCCGGTCTGGTGTGAGGCCTGTGTTGTCACCGTGCCGACCTGGTCAGTGTTCTTCTTCAGCTCGGGAAGCCATTTCTTGACGGCGGTGATCCCGAAGTCGTCGAGCAGCTCATCGTCGAACGTCCGGTTGACAGTGTCGATCCCCATGAGCGAATAGTCCGAGGGGTCCGAGTTGAGTTCCCCGGACAGTTTGTAGCTCACCCAGTCCTTGCAATACACATTGCGGATATCGTCCCGTTCGACCAGTTCGGGCTGATTCTCGATCCGCCACCTGAGGATAGCGGCGGTGGTTCCCGCATACGGTCCTCCACCTGTCTTCTTGAACGTCTTCGAGAGCGTGCCGTCCTCTCCCCAGCGATCGACGATGTCTCCCGCCCTCCCATCCGTCCAGAGGATCGCGGGACCGACCGGGTTGCCGGCGGTGTCGACCAGCCAAGAACCATCGCCCTGGCCGGTGACGGCAACGGCGCGAATCCTATCGGGCGTGATAGCACTGCCGGTGAGAGAATCGCTGATCGCGTCAACGGCGGCCATCCACACATCGTGGAGATTCTCCTCCGCCATGTACGACTCGGGGTTGTGGATCGGCACGGTGCGTGCCGCTCGCGCCACTTCGCGGCCTTCCAGACTGAAAATAGTTGCCTTGACAACGGACGTTCCGGCATCGATGCCCATAACGTATTCCATGTTGTTCCTCCTTGAACACAGACAGGTGTGACCATTATGATGATGTGACTAGGCCAATAGTCCCCCATATAGTGAGGGTGATTGGTAGGCGGATGCAGGTCCGCTTGAGGAAGGGCCCACCCGCACGGGTGGGCCCTTCCGGACTAGATCAGCAGCCCGAACGGGGCTTCGAGGAGCTCTGCAATCCTGCCAAGGAACTGCGCGGCCAAGGCGCCGTCGACGCTGCGGTGATCAACAGAGATCGACAGCTCCATCACTGTCCCGATCTCGATACGGTCATCGACGACGATGGGCTTCTTCAGTGCGGCGCCGACAGCGAGTATTGCCGACTGCGGCGGGTTGATGATGGCATCGAAGCTCTCGATCCCAAACATTCCCAGGTTCGAGACCGTCAGTGCGCCGCCGACGAGCTCGTCCTGCTTGAGCCGATTCTCGCTGGCGCGCGACGCGAGGTCCTTGATCGTGGTCGACAGGGCTGAGAGTGCGAGATTGTCAGCCCTGCGGACGACCGGAGTGACCAGGGCCCGGTCGGATGCGACGGCGACAGCAACATCGACCGTCGCGAGACGATAGGACCCTGCGTCATCCCAGACCGAGTTGACCTCGGGGAACTCGGCAAGAGCCTTCGCGGCTGCTTTGACAACAAGATCATTGACCGAAATGCGAACCGTCGAGCTGCTGTTCAGCTTCGTGCGCAACGCCAGCAAGTCGTCAACCTGCACGGAGCGGCGCAGGTAGAAATGGGGCGCTTCCCGCTTCGACTGCTGCAGCCTGCGCGCCACGATCCTCCTGATCTTCGAATGCTCGACAAGTTCGGCCCCCGGGTAGGCGGCCAGGTCGATTGCCGGACTATCGACGACCGGCGGTTCTGCCGCAGTCGCCGGTGCTGTTGGGGAGGTCCGCTCCGCGAGCGCCTTCTCGAAGTCTCGCCGAATAATCCGACCATTCGCGCCCGTCCCCGTCACGGACGACAAGTCCAGGCCAGCTTCCCTGGCCAGGCGCCGCACGATCGGAGTCACGAACAGGCGGCCTTCGCGGGCAGGAGCCGCGTGGACGACCGAATCGGGGGCACCCGGCTCGGGTGCCGACTTCGCCGGTGCGTGGAGCTCTGCCGGGGGTGCCGCCTCGTGCTCGACGTCCGGGACGGCCGGTGCGGAGGCTTCGGCGTTGGATCCGCCGGCGAGCAGGACGAGCTTCTCAGCCTCTTCCGGTGCCTCATCTGCGCCACGCAGGACGAGGATGGGATCCCCGACGGGAACAGAGACGCCCGGTTCGACGAGGATCTTGTGGACGATGCCATCATCGTTGATGTCGATGTCGACAACGGCCTTGTCGGTCTCAACGGTCGCAATGGGGTGGCCGGCGGAGAGCTCCTCGCCCTCGGTGATCAGCCATTCTTCGAGCAGTGCCTCCTCGGCATCCGCCGAGAGTCCGGGCATGGTGAAATACTTAGCCATTGAAAAGTTCCTTCCCTAGCTCACATGTCGCGCAGCGCGACGAGAGCGTCCGCTACGTCGTTGACGTCGGCCAGTGCTGCAGCCTCAAGGACTTTGGAGATGCTGGGGGACGACTCTGAGCCGTGGACCCGCATGACGGGAGCGTCGAGCCAGTCGAAGAATCTGCGCTGGATCTCGTCAGCGAGCCAACCGCCGTACGATGTGCCCTGGTTGGCCTGCTCGACGATGAGAATCCGGTTGGTCTTCTTGACGGAGGTCTCGATCGTGTCCCAGTCGATGCTCGCCTTGTCGAGCCAGCGAAGATCGATGACATCGGCGCTCACGCCGGTCTTCTCTGCCGCCTCGATCGACTGTGCGACCATCGACAGGTAGCTGATGACGGTCACGTCGTCGCCCTCGGTGCGCAGTGCCGCCTTGCCGACGGGCAGTGTGAAGTCGCGATCCTTCGGTGCCAATCCGACACTTCGGTACAGATCCGCATCATGCTCGAGGACTGCCACGGGATCGCCGAGCTTCATGGCGGCATTGAGCAGGCCGATGTAGTCGTATGGCGTGGATGGGGCGATGATTCGCCATCCCGGATTCGTGGCGAGAATACCGGCAGGATCCATGGAGTGCTGGGAACCGTAGCCGGTGCGGGTGCCGATCTTGATGCGGAGGAGCATCGACATGGGATGCTGGCCTCCGAACATGTGTCGCGCTTTGCCGATCTGGTTGAAGATCTGGTCGGCGGCTACCCAGATGAAGTCGGCGTACATGAGTTCGACGACGGGGTAGAGCCTGCCGTCGAGCGCCATGCCACCACCCAAGCCGGTAAAGGCCGCCTCGGAAATGGGTGTGCCGAGAACGCGTCCCGGGAAGGCCTCGGGAAGGCCCTTCGTGGCACCGCGAGAACCGCCGTTCAGCTTGTGGACGTCCTCACCCATGACATAGATGCGGTCGTCTTCGGACATTCTCCTGTGCATGGTCGACGCCACCGCATCAAGGAACTTCGTCTCGACCAGATCCGTTTCGGGGATGTCGTCGATCTCGACGCAGTCGCTCTCGGGCACCGAGTCTGTCTCGCCGCGCAGTCCAACGTCGAGGAAGGCGGGATCGGGCCACAGGTCGGGACGAATCCGTTTCGAGCCCGGCTTCCCGTCGGGATCGTCCTCGATGATGCGGTCGACGATCGGCGCCATGGCGGACTTCGCGGCGCGCCGGAATGCCTTGACCTCGTCCTCTGTCATGAGTCCGCGGCGGACGAGGTGCGCCTCGACCTTCGCGATCGGATCGCGCTCGAGCCATTCCTGCTCCTCATCCTTCGAGCGGTAGCCGAAGGCGGAACCGGGAATCGGGCCGTTCTGGTGGAAGTAACGGTAGGTGAGCGCCTCGATCACGGTCGGACCCTTGCCCGCCCGCATGTACTCCAATGCCTGCTCCATGGCGATGCGGACCGCCACGGGGTCCATGCCGTCGACCCTCCAGGAGGCGATGCCGAAGCCTGGGCCGCGACCCGACAGTCGGCTCTCGCCGGTCGCTTCCTCCGCAGTGGTCGATACGGCGTAGCGGTTGTTCTCGATGAAGAAGCAGGTGGGCAGGTCCCATGCCGCCGCGAGGTTCATCGCCTCGAGCGTGGAGCCGATGTTGGTGGCGCCGTCACCGAAATAGGACACGGACACGGCGTCCGTTCCGAGCGCCTTCGCGTTGAATGCGAATCCGGTGGCGAAGGGGACAGCGCCGCCGACGATGGCATTCGTGCCCATCGCCCCGATCTCCTTCCACTGCAGGTGCATGGATCCGCCGCGGCCCTTGCAGTATCCATCCTTCAATCCTGCGATCTCGGCGAGCGTGCGGTAGAGAACGTCATCGATGTCGTCACCGAGAGCCTCCCGCACGTCCATCCCATCAGCCGCAACAGCATTGAAGGCCTTGGCGAGGAACTGGTGATGTCCGCGGTGGGATCCGTTGATCTGGTCGTCGACGCGCAGCGGAAGGATCGAGGCGACGGCGCCGCCCTCCTGGCCGATGCTCGAGTGCGCGGGACCGTTGATGAGCTTCTGTCCCGCCATATCAAGGACGGACTCCTCGAAGGCGCGGATGAGATGGATTTGGCTGAGCATCGTCACGAGGTCCTTCTCGGACAACGCGTTCCAATCGTCGTCGGTGCTCTCGATCTCGACCCACGGAGCCATGGTCTGGAGCTTGGTGGACTTCGGCATTATTGACTTCCTTCGTCGAACATTCCGGGTTAGTCGTGCATTCGCTAAGCTGGACCACGGGCCACGTGTGGTGGTTGCCGCGTTTCGCCACGTTGCGTTGATCGTCACTGTCTTGTGCTTAGCGCAGACTATACAATTGTTTACAAGTGTACACGAGGCTATACAACGTTGGTCAAGGAGGAATTCTTCGATGTCATCGATCATTGATCCCGCGGCGGTGAATCCCGGGGAAAAGTCGCTCGATCGAACATCTGCTGTTCCCCTCTATCAGCAGCTGGGCGACATACTCCGAACTCGTATCGAGGCAGGAGAGTGGCCTCCCAACACGAAGATACCCTCCGAGCATGAGCTGAACCGAGAGTACGGCCTGAGCCGCATGACGGTCCGGCAGGTGCTGACCTCGCTTGTGAACGAGGGCCTGCTGTTCCGGGTGCAGGGCAAAGGGACATACGTGGCTCCTGGAAAGATCTCGACCAAGTCCCCGGCCTATACCGGGATGAGACAGCAGCTGGAGGATGCCGGTTATCGCACGTCCACCGAAGTGATCGACGCTGTGATCGAGAAGGCGGACAAGCACATCGCCTCCCATCTCACGATCGCCGAGGGTGACGAGGTCGTGAGCGTGACGCGTCTTCGCCGCGTCGAAGACGAACCGGTATCCCTCCACATCTCGCACGTTCCCCGTGCCCTCGCACCGACGCTCCTGGACGAGGATGCTGTCAGTGAACAGCTCTGCGTCATCCTGGACCGCGAATACGGTCTGGTCATGGGGCGAGTCGAAGAGACCCTCGAATCCACGAGAGCATCCCGCTGGGAGGGCGAGAAGCTCAGCATCAACCCGGGAGAGCCGCTGCTCCTGCTGCGGCAGCAGGTGAGCACACCCGCCGGTGTGCCGTTCGAGTACACGAGGATACTCTTGCGAGGCGATAGGATCCGCCTGTCCTACTCGTACAACCTGTAGAACGGGCGGATCCCGCTCTAGTTGGGTAACGGAAGGGAGAGGATCTCGTCGAGCGACTCCACGGTGATCATGCCGTCGCGCCGAACATCCGCCCCCTCCCGGACCGCCGCTGGTGCGCCGGGCTCCCCAAGGTTGGTGACCACGCTCGTCGCGCGGGGAAACTCTTCGTTTGTCGTGAACGTTGACAAGGTGACGAGGTAGCGTACGTTCGCGGCGGCCGCGGCGCGTGCGCCCGTATTGGAGTCCTCAACGACAACAACGTTCTCGGCGTCGACACCCACCCCCTCCATCGCCAACAGGTAGATGTCGGGAGCCGGCTTCTTCGCGCGGGCCATGTCGCCCGCCCACACTCCCGCCAGGCGCTCGCGTGTCTTTGGCCCCACCGCTGCCGCGAGAACAGCCTCGACACTGTTGAGCGCCGAGGTGGAAGCCACCGCAACCTGCCATCCCTGATCGAGCGCCTCGGTGATGAGGCGTGCAATACCGGGGCGGCCGGGAAGCAGGCCCTTGTCGACGCGATCGATGTAGCGCCTCGTCTTCTCGGCGTGGACCTTGACGACGAAGTCCTCGAGCGATTCGGGGATTGCGTCGCGATATTCGGGATGATCGCCGATGTAGGCGATAAACCGTTCCTTGCCGCCGCCGACAGCCAAGAGCTCACCGTACTCCTCGACGCTCCACCGGAATGGCAGCCCGAAGTGTTCGAATGTCTCGTTGAAGGCGACGAGATGACCGTCGAGTTCCGTATCGGCGAGAACGCCATCGCAGTCGAAGATCAGGGCCTTCATCGTGACCCTGCCTGACCCGCTGAGCGGAAGATCTCGGCAAACTCCCGAATGACAGACTTCGAGGCGGCCTCGATCTCGGCGAAGAGCTTGACCGGCTCCCACTTGTCTGTAGCCTCGCACTCCTTGAGATAGGAGAGTGCCGACTTCATGTAGGCATGCTTGAGGGCAGTGGAAATGTTGATCTTGCTGACGCCCATATCGATGAACTCATGGAACTGCTCGTCCGTGAGCCCGGTTCCGCCGTGCAGGACGACGGGAATGTCGAACTGATCCTTGATCTCCTTCACCCGCCCGGGGACAAGGACGGGATCGGACGTGTACTGGCCGTGGGCCGTGCCCAGAGCGGGGGCAAGCATGTCCGTCCCAGTCTCCCGCGCGACCTCGATGAGCTGTTCGACCGTGTAGGCGTGGGTGGCTGAATCCGACCCGACTCCGTCCTCGACACCGAGAATGTTCTCGATCTCGGATTCAACCGTGACACCGGCCGCGTGGGCCTCCTCGACGACTTCAGCAGTCTCCCGGCGCGCCGTCTCGAGATCCCGGTCGGAGGCGTCGAAAAGGACTGAGCTCCACCCCTTCTCGATGCAGAGCGTGATGACGCTGCGGTCGGGGCAGTGGTCGAGATGGAGGGCGACGCCGACACGTGCACGGTCCGCGGCCTCGCGGGCAGCCGTATAGAGGATCTCCGCGCCAGCACTCTTCACCGTCTTCACGGATGTCTGGAGGATCACGGGGGATCCGATCTCATCGGCTTGTGCGACGATCGCTGCGATAGTCAGGGGATCGACAATGTTGATAGCGGGCACGGCATAGCCATGCTTCTCGGCCTCCCTGACAAGGTCGAGAGTATTGACGTAAGGCATGATGTTCTCCTTTTGAAGGACGTTTTCGTGACGAGAGTGTGGCTGAGCTTGATCTAGTCGGATGCCACCTCGTCCACGCTTGCGAGGAATGCGTGCGGGTCCAGTCCGGCACGGCCGAGAAAGACGCCGTCGGGTATCCCCGCGGGACGCGCGGCTCCCGCGGCGACGATATCGGTGAATGTTCCCGACTTCGCACTGCCGCCGTACACGATCCGAGTATCACCGGAGCGGGATCCTAGTAGGTCGCGGATCGCGGCGACAGAGTCGATGATGTGTGCGGCGGGAGCGGCGTCGGCCACCCCAATGGCCCAGGCGGGCTCATAGGCGATGACAAGATCAGCGTCGGGGTCGATAGCCGAGAGAACGTGATCGAGCTGCTCAGCGCAGACGGCGCGCACGTCATCATCCCGGTGCGGCTCACCCGCGATGATGATCGGCACGATGCCGTTCTGTGCGGCTCGAGCCGACTTCTCGGCCACGATCTGCCATGTCTCCCCGTAGTCTCTGCGCCGCTCGGGATGCCCGAGCATGACGTAGCGGCAACCTAACTCCGCCAGTATTTCGGCGGTCACATCACCGGTATGCGGCCCGGGTCCGAAGCGTGACAGATCCTGTACGCCCACGTCCATTCCCGTGCCCTCGAGCCACTCCGCCATGAGGGGGAGGATGGGGTGGGGGACGCAGACGTAATGGCCCGCACCGCGCCCTTCCGCCAAGCGATCGCTCACGGTCTGTGCCCAGCGCTTCGCGTCCTCGACCGACTGGTAGGCCTTGGAGCTGAACCCGGCAAGCCTCGAGGGGAGGGTCACGACAGGTCCTCGCCGATCGCCGCCAGAATGTAGGCGAGGGAGACTGCGCCGGGATCGGCGTGCCCGACAGACTTTTCTGCCAGTGGACGTGCCCGGCCGATCTTCGGGCTCAGCTCGGCTGTCTTCTCAGCGGCGTGCGCGGCAACGGTCGAAGCGCTCCGCCACGCCGCGGCAAGGGTGGATGTTTCGGATTCGCTCGAGAGCGCTCGAACGAAGGGCAGGAGAGCATCGAGCATGGTCTTGTCGCCCTCGGCGGCCGCGCCCACCTGCTGGAGAGTGTCCGCAACATTCTGGACGATCTCGACGACGTCCTGGCGGGACGGCACCGAGGAGTCGCCCATGCTGTGGCCGGCCGCGTTGAGAATGACTCCCCAGAGCGCACCGGACGTGCCTCCCGCGGTCGCCGACCAGGCTTCACCGGCGCCGGCGAGAGTGGTGCCCGCTCCGGCTCCGTCAGCCACGAGCTTGCGGGCCGCGTCCGCCGCGTTCTCCGATCCGCGCTGCATACCGACCCCGTGGTCGCCGTCCCCCGCATAGGAATCGAGCTTTCCAAGCTCAGCGGCCTTGTCTCGCAGCATCGCTGCGATCGTGTCGAGTGAGGCCGCGATGTTCGAAGCGAGAGCGCGAGATTCTTCAGAGCCCTTCTCCGTGACAGTGATGCGGGTGGGCTCGTGAGAGAGGGACTCGATATCGTCGCGCAGTGCCCCCGCATCAACCGTGCCGCGCCTAATCGTCGGCGTATCCACCGGGTCGTTCCAGAGGTCGATGAGCTCGTCGTCGACCCAGCAGAGGGTGAGTGAGATGCCGGACATGTCGAGGGAGGTGGCGAACTCGCCGACTTCGCCATCGACGATCTCCAGACCGGCAGCCTCGAGGAGCTTATAGACGGCACGATACGTGACGAACATTTCCTCATACTTCGCAGTGCCGAGACCGTTGAGCAGGGCAATGACCCGGTGATCGGATCCTTCCGGGCGCTCCTCGAGAAGCTTCTCGACGAGAACACGAGCTACTTCATCCGCAGTGCCGAACGGGACTTCCGCGATACCAGGTTCGCCGTGCACGCCGAGGCCGATTGCCATCTTGCCCTCGGGAACGGTGAAGAGAGGCTCAGAGTCGCCCGGGAGAGTACATCCTGAGAAGGCGACACCGAGAGTTCTCGTCCGCGAGTTCGCCTTGTGGAAGACGCGCTCAACCTCGTCGAGGTCCATGCCGCGTTCCGCAGCCGCTCCCGTCGCCTTGAAAATCGGAACCCAGCCTGCGATCCCGCGACGCTTCTCCGTCTCATCGGGGCCGGCCGAGGCGATGTCATCAGTTGTGACGACAGCACGAGCAGGGATCCCCTGGGCGCTCAGCTGCGCTGCCGCATCCCCGAAGTGGAGAACATCGCCCGCATAGTTCCCGAACGCGATGAGGACGCCGCCGCCCCGCTCTGCAGCCTTGGCAACAGAGACAGCCTGGGCGGCCGAAGGGGAGGAGAAAATGTTGCCCATGACGACGCCGTCTGCCATGCCATGGCCGACCCATCCCGCGAAAGCGGGATAGTGACCGGTGCCGCCGCCGATGACGAGGGCGACCTTGCCGTCGGGAGTCTTCGTGGCGCGAACAGCGCCGCCGTAAAGTCCGCGGACGTGACGCTTGTTGGCGAGGAGGAAGCCCTCCGCCGATTCGACGGGGAAGTTGTCGGGGTTATTCATTAGTCGTGTCATGATGGTCCATTCTCTTCGCTGAGTGTGGGGATGGTTGGCACGTCATCTCGAAGGATGCTCGATGGGGTGAAAAGGTCGGCGATGATCGCAGGCAGGCAACCGGTCTCGGCTGCCAGATCAACGCTGGTGTATCGGTCTCGAGTCGACCGCAACCGAAGGAAATCGGCCTGGGTCTGCTCGAGCGAGAGTCCGATCTGGTGGGGGTGGTGGTGGGCTTTCGCCCGGATGAGGTGGTCTCGAATGTCAGGGGCGGGCTTCATGAGTCCGCGCAGCTCCACTCGGAGACTGGGCCACACATCGCGTGCCGCGTGAAGCCGCCTCTCGAGCTCGGCCGGGTGCGGGTACTTGAGGGGGAGCTGCGATGCGGCAACGCTCGCGAGCGGTGAATCCCCGTGCAGGGCAGTGACGAGAGAGAGTTCGGACTCGAGCGGGGGCCAGGACTGGCAGCGCGTCCTCACGTCGAGCTGCGTCAGGTCCTGGTCGAGGAGAACATCGTAGAAGGCGGCCGCGAGATACGAGCCGATGCCGACCTTCGCTCCGTGCGAGAGCGGCGGATCGAGTTGCAAGCCGACATGCTCCATCTCCCACAGGTGGCTGAACATGTGCTCAGCGCCGGAGCCCGGGCGAGATGAATTGTAGGCCTGGATGGAGAGTCCCGACATGAGCAGACCGACCGTCAAGGATGGCAGTGCCTCGGGATCGCGAGAGCCCACGCCCGAGGGGTTCGACAGAGCGTCGACAGCTGACTGCTTCGCAAGGTCCCACACCCATGGATCGATCGTCTCGACACCCATCGCATCGGCAACCCGCCAGTCCGCCAGCGCCGAGATCTTTCCGATCATGTCGCCGAATCCTGATGCCCACATCGGTTGCGGCGCCGTCTGGAGCACGTCGAGGTCCATGACAACGCCGTAGGGGGCGGGGCAGGGAATGTTCTGCTTGAAGCCATCGCGAGAGATCGATGCTCCCGCGGCCGTATATCCGTCCATCGACGGCGCGGTTCCAACCACCCAATAGGGCGTTTCCAGCTCTGCCGACGCGAGCTTGACCGCGTCGTTGAGCGTGCCGGAACCGAGAGCGATGGGGAGGGCTCCTGGATGTGCGGCGAGCGCGTCCCGGACGCGGTGAACGAGATCGATGTCGGCATAGGGCCGTGGGCGAGCGGGCAGGATGATGGCAGGCGCGACGGTCAGCGCTGAGTCCATGAGTGAGGCCAGGACAGGCGTGCCCGCGACCGACCATGTTGTCTCGTCCGCTACGCAGACGACCGTGGCAGCCCCGTGGTTGGCGACGATGAGGCTTCCCAGGTCGCTCATGACGCCATGGCCGAACGTGGCGACCCGAGTTGTCGGCGTGCGCTCGAGTATGCGCTCGAGGTAGTCAGTGCCGCGTTCAATCTCGGAAGCGATATCGGTTGCCATCGGCGTATTCCCCTTCTCGCGGGAGGTCATTCTCCGCGCGATGCTCAACCACCTGCCGAGCGCCTCGGCGAAAGAAATGTGATCGAGATCTAACAGGACTATACAAGTCCGTTCAGGAATGTGCAATGATGTGCGGGTGCCGATCATCGGCACGTCAGCCCAATATACAGAAATGCTTGAGGGCTGAAACTGGGAAGTATGGAACTCAATGACGAGGGATAACTATGACGAAACACATCCTTGCGGTTGACGGCGGCACGACGAGCGTTCGCACGCTCCTGCTGACGGACAAGTACGACATTGTCGACACGGCGCAGAAGGAAGTCACGCAGCATTACCCGCATTCCGGCTGGATCGAACATGATCCGGAAGAGCTGGTCTCCTTCCAGTTGGAGACGATGCGCGCAGTGCTGCGGAACAACGGAATCCATCCATCCGATGTGCACGCGGTATCGATCACCAACCAGCGTGAGACCGCGCTCGTGTGGGATCGGCACACGGGCGAGCCCATCTACAACGCAATCGTCTGGGCGTCGCGCCAATCGAACGGGATTATCGAGCAATGGCGCGAGAAGGGCCTTGATCCGATCATTCGAGAGAAGACGGGCCTCATCTCGGATGCCTACTATTCGGCGTCGAAGATCGCCTGGATCCTCGACCACATCACCGGTGCGCGAGAGCGGGCCGAACGCGGCGAGCTCATGGCGGGCACGGTCGATTCGTGGCTGATCTGGAACTTCACGGGCCGCAAGCGCTTCGTCACCGATGTGTCGAATGCGTCGCGGACTCAGATGTTCAACATCCACACGGGGGACTGGGATGACGAACTGCTGGCGGCTTACGGTATTCCGCGCCGTATCCTCGCCGAGGTGCTGCCCTCCGATGCGGAGTTCGGAAACCTGGAAAGCACGTTCGGCAGCCCCATTCCGATTGCCTCCGTCATGGGCGATCAGCAGGCGGGGCTGTTCGGCCAGGCGTGCTTCTCCAAGGGGCAGACCAAGATGTCCTACGGCACCTCGGGGGTACTCGTCATGAACACGGGCGGGACTCCGCGGCTCGTCGATGGCGTGACGGCATCGACCGCGTGGCAGGCGAAGGGGGAGACGACTTACGACATCGAGGGTGTCGTGTTCTCGATGGGCAAGACCATGCAGTGGCTGCGCGATGACATGAAGCTCATCCACCACGCAACCGACTCTGAATGGTATGGCGGGCAGGTGAGCTCGACGCACGGGGTCTATCTCGTGCCGGCATTCACCGGACTGGCAGCACCGCACTGGGATCCGTATGCTCGCGCCAACATCGTTGGCATGTCCAATGCGACGACCAGGCTCCACATCATCAGGGCAGCCGTCGAATCGATGGCCTATCAGACCCGTGACCTCGTCGATGCGACACAGACCGACAAGGACATCCGCATCCCCGAGCTGAGGGTCGACGGGGGAGCCGTCAACAACAATATGCTCTGCCAACTCCAGGCGGATGTTCTCGGTATTCCCGTCATCCGTCCGCGGGATACGGAGGCCACGGCTCTCGGCGCCGCCTGGTTGGCGGGTCTGTCGACCGGGCTGCTCGGAGGCTTGGACGAGATCTCGAGCCTGTGGACTGTTGACCGTGTGTTCGAACCGCAGATCTCCGATGATCAGCGCGAGGAGATGTATCACGGCTGGCGACTAGCCGTGGACAGCGCCAAGGGCTGGGCTCGGGAAGTCAGCAGCGTCTAGGCCGCGCGCGGGAGGTGTGTGGGTCGGTTGGACGGCCCACACACCCTAGATCCCGGTGCCGAAGGCTTCGAGCGCGGCTCTGAGTTCGGGATGTTCCCGTGCGGCCTCGAGCATCGGCCGCCCATCCAGGACAGCATCGATCGCCTGTCGCATGGCAGCGGCCCCGGCTCGCGAACCTCCCGGGTGGCCATGAACGCCTCCGCCCGGGGATAGTGCGATGTCGTGGCCGAGGTCCGACACATATCTCTCCACCATGCCGGGATGAACGCCGCCGCCGATGAGCGGCAGTGCCGGTTTGAGGCCGGGAACCGGGCTTCGGAGTGCGCTGACAGTCTGCCGGTACGTGTGCTCGGACAGTGGATAACCGCCCCACGGAGTCAGGATCATCGCCATATCGGCTCCCGCGAGCCTCGGGAGCTGGCCCGTGGCGATAGCGCCGACCATGCCCGAATGCGGGCTCTCGATGAAGGGGCCAGAGCCTGCGAAATGGCCGAGGATGGGCAGATCGACCGCATCCCTAACCATCTGCACCGCGCCGTAGCCTGCCGCGGCGTAGTTGATCATGAGGGCGGTGGCACCCTCGTCCCGACATGCGCGTGCGTCAGCCAGCATGCGGTCGGGCCTGCCGGTGATATTCACCGCGTAGGGCACGCGGCGGCCAGTCTCCTCGAAGACGCGGTGGGCCTCACGGGCAATAGCGCGCACACGGTCGACCGGAGACGAGTTCGTCGTGTGGGTAAGAACCTCGTCATCCTTGATGATGTCGGCACCGCCGAGCGCGGTTTCTCGGAAGATCCGGGCAGACTCTTCGAGAGTGAGCCCGATGCAGGGCTTGATCATGCTGAGGAGGAGCGGTCGAGTCCTCACGCCCGTCAGTTCCCGTATTCCCTCCAGTCCTACCCGCGGGCCTCCGGCAGCGTCGTGGAAGGAGACGGGGAGTTCGAGCTCGACCAGCTTGGCGAGAACTGATGTGGAGGCATCATTGCCGAGAACAGTGGTCAGCAGGGTCGGGATATCGCCTCCCACGTTCGCTGCTGGGATGCCGATCGTCATGAGAGCGTGAGTGGCGCGGTCCGCGGTGCCGACATCGACGGATGGAACCTCGATGACGCGGATAACCCGACCCTCGTGTTCCCTTCGCATCCTCTCCGTCACCCCGGGGACGTCGACCCACGTGCCCGTGGTCTGCCCGACCGCGAGCTTCGCGGCCGCCGCAGCGGCGGAGCCTTCCGGTGACGCCATGACATAGGTGGCCCGAATGAGTTCGGTGTGGTCATCGCGCTGGAACCAGACATCGTCCATGTGTCGCCCTTCGTCGCCGGAGTCCAAGCCTCGTTGCCGAACTCGTCTAGCCATGTATAGGTACAGTATGGCACGGTCGCGCCAGCGCCTCAACGAGAAGACCGTGCAGCGGACGGAAAGTGGTTTCTTCCTCGGGTTGTACATGCTTGTATTGACTGGGCTAGACAACCATGATCTGATGGTGACACGGCAACGCGCGAGGCGGTGCCCATTGGCGAAAGGAGGAGCGATGTCCCCAATATCTTGCGACAGTTCACGTGATCTCGCCCTGCGTGCGCGACGCAATGTCCTGCGAATGCTCGAGGCGACGCCCGCGGGGCACGTGGGTGGGGCGATGTCATGCATCGATGCTCTTGCCGTCCTCTACGCATCTGTCCTCACCATCGACCCCTCGAGGCCTGGCGATCCCAGGCGGGACCGCTTCCTGCTATCGGCCGGGCACAAGGCCATGGCGCAGTACGCGATCTTGGCGGAGTGCGGCTTCTTCGACAAGAGCCTCCTCGACACCTACGGCAAGGAGGACACCGCACTCGGCGGGCACCCAGACATGTACAAGCTGCCGGGCATCGAAGGCAACACCGGCGCCCTCGGCCACGGCCTGGCTCTCGGCGTGGGCATGGGCATGGGGCTTCGTCAGCAGAACTGCGATGCCAGAGTGTTCGTCATCCTCGGTGACGGAGAACTGGCAGAAGGCTCGAACTGGGAGGCGGCCGCGATCGCCGCGCACTATCGACTCGGTTCGTTGACCGCGCTCGTCGACGTCAACGGGATGCAGATCAGCGGGCCCACGGCGGCCGTCATGAGCATGGAGAGCATCCCCGAGAAGTTTGCGGCTTTCGGATGGCGGGTCGTCGAGGTCGACGGGCACGATCATGAAGCCCTCCACGACGTGCTGACCCTGCCATCATCCGAGCCGCGTCCCACCGCAATCATCATGCGCACCGTCAAGGGTGCGGGTATCCCCACCATTGCTAGCCGCGTGGAATCCCACTATTGGAAGCCGACCCCCGAGGAGCTGGACGATGCTATCCGTTCCCTCGGCCTCGATGACAGGACTGCTCATGACTCTCGTTGACCCAAGAAAGACCTTCGGCGCCACTGTTTCTGACTGTGCGCTCGAGCGTCCCGAGATCGTCGTGCTGTCGACCGATTCGGGCAAGAGCTCCGGATTCGGCGCATTCGCCGAGGAAGCACCGGACCGGTATATCGAGGTGGGCATTGCCGAGCAGGCCGCGACAGCGATCGCGGCAGGCCTCGCGACCACGGGTGCGATACCGGTGCTGTGCTCAATCGCGCCCTTCGTGACGAGCAGGAACTTCGAATTCTTCCGCAACGACATCGGATACATGAAGCAGAACGTCAAGATCGTGGGGCGGAACGGCGGCTTCACCTACTCAGAGCTCGGCTCCACACACCACAGCCTCGAGGACTATGCGCTCGCGGGCTCTATCCCGAACGTGGTCGTGCTCGCGCCCGGTGATGCGGGCGAGCTGAGAGCAGCCTGTCGAGCCATGCTCGACTATGAGGGGCCCGTCTACATGAGGATTGGGTCGGGTCCTATCCCCGACTTTCGCGACAATCGCGAGTTTGTCATCGGGCGAGGATATTACGTGACCCGGGGCGCCGATTTGACGGTCGTCACGACTGGATACACCTCCATCCTCGTCCGTGAAGCAGTGGCGGCGGCGCGTGCTGGCGGCCTCGACGTCGAGCTCGTGTGCGTCCCCACGGTCGTCCCCATCGACGCTGGCATCATCCTCGAGTCCGCCAACAGAACCGGTCTCGTGCTGACCGTCGAAGAGCATTATGAATTCGGGGGACTGGGGTCTCGGGTTGCTGATGTCCTCAGCGCCTCCGGCGGTGCCAGACTCAGCAAGGTTGCGGTTCCGCAGAGGAATCAGCCGTCGAGCACCTACGATGATCTGCTTCGCCGAAATGGCCTCGATGTTCCTGGAATTGCAAGGGCCATGATGAACGTCGTCCAATCGCGCTAAGATGATGATGCCGGCGCTCGGGTCGTCACGGTGAGGTTCGGACGCCGAGCGATGCGATAGGCGGACCGTGAAGACGAGGATGACATGGAAGAGCTACTGGATCGAGAATCTGCGGTCCCCCTCTACACCCAAATCGAGAGAGTGCTGCGCGACCAGCTAAACGGTGGGGAGTGGGCTCCCGGCCATCGCATCCCGTCAGAGTCCGTTCTGCAGAAGCGTTTCGGCGTCTCGCGGATGACTGTGCGCGGCGTCCTCAATCTCCTCGCCGATGAGGGGCTGCTCCATCGGGTGCCCGGCAAGGGAACCTTCGTGTCGGAGCAGAAGATCACGACCCATTCACCCGCCTATCAGGGGATCCGTGAACAGCTCGAGGCCCGAGGCTTCAAGACGGAGACCGAGCTGCTCGGCTTCGAGCTCGGTGCTCCCTCCGACGGCGTTCGCCAGCACTTCAACCTAGGACCGCTCGGCATGGCCTACGAGATTACGAGGCGCCGTCTCCTCGAGGGGAAGGTGGTGACACTCCACCAGTCGTGGGTAAACCCAGAGCTCGCTCCGGACCTTGATCGCTTCGATGTGGTGGAACGGCAGCTGTGCGAGGTGCTGAGCACGGAATATGGGCTCGTGGTGAGCCGGACGGACGAGACCCTCGAGGTTGTCATGGCGGACGAGAGTGAGGCGGCCCTGCTCGAATGTGAACCGGGCGCCCCCCTTCTCCTCCTCGAAGACGTTCTCTCCGACTCTTCGGGGCGCGTTTTCGAATGCACGAAGCTCCTCATGCGGGGGGACCGCATGAAGCTTCAGTTCCATTTCGAATCCTAGGACTGGGTAGCCCCAGGCTGGTGCACAGCCCGGACGAGGCTGCTCTCGCGCACGGCTGCCCAGCGGTTGATGAACTCCGCGGCACTATCAACCTCGTTGCTGCCGATCTCGTAGGAGCAGACCTCCTTCACGTTGGGGAAGGCGTTCTCCATGGCGATCGGTATGCCGATCTGGGGGAGCCAGGACAGGTCGTTCTCCGAGTCACCCATTCCGACCACCTCGTGCGGAGCGATGCCGAGATCGGAGAGAGCCGCCGATACTCCCCGCCACTTCGACACCCCGGGCTCGTTGATCTCGTAATACTCGGGAAGGGTCTTCATGACGCCGGGGAACTGCTGCCTGATCGCGGGGCCGACGACACCGTCCTGCTCATGGCTGACATGGATCATGAACTTGAGGCGGTCCGCATGCGGGATTGCCGCCAAGTCTGCGATCTCCGGAACCATTCCCTCGTTCGATTCCATGACGAAACGGTAGGCCTCTCCGCGGCGTTCGGCCACGAGAGTCGTCGGTGTGAAGACCGCGACATCCACGCCGGCTGAATGGCAGAAGTCGAGCGCCCTATCGTAGACGGCGGCCTCGATAGGCATGACAGACACGGGATCCGCATGATCCGTGTGGACGGTGATCGCCCCGTTGCATCCAATCGCATAACCGGATGTCCCCATCCGGTTGAGGATCGAGACGGCGGCAGGTGCCATGCGGCCCGTCGCGATGATGATGGCGATGCCGGTATCGGCAAGGCGCCGCAGCGCGGCTATCGTGCCATCGCTGACTGTGGAATCCTCGCGGGCCAGTGTTCCGTCGACGTCAAAGACTGCGGCCCGGCACTCATCGATGCCGGGAGGGAGGTTGTGGAGAAGTGGTTGTGCCATGGAAGAACCCTATCGAACTCGTGCGGGGCGGATGTGGGGCTCGATCATCGGCGAGACCGCGCCCATGCGCTCGCAAAGGCCGCGACGCCGTCATCATCGTTCGTCCCGATCTCATAGCGGCAGGCCTCCTTGACCGCGGGATACGCATTGCCCATGGCAATCGAGATGCCGACCCTCGGCAGCCAGGAGAGATCGTTCTCAGAGTCGCCGATGCCGAGAGTCGAGGCAGGGTCGGCACCGAGCTCCCTGAGGACGGGCTGCAGGCCCGACCATTTGTCGACACTCTCGTGAGTGAGCTCGAAGAACTCCGGGAGCGTTTGGACAGTCGCGGGAAATCTCGTCCTCAGCCGCTCCACGACTCCGTCCTCTCGGGCGGGATCGACGTAGTACATGACCTTGAGGCGGTTCGTGCGGTCTAGCCGCTCAAGGTCGGTCAGCTCGGGAGATTGGCCCTCGTTGGGGCCCTTCAAGAGTTCGCGGCCAACCCCGTCTACCTCGGTGTAGAACGAGTCGGTGCCGAAGATGACGGTCTCGAGATCCTCTGACCGCCCGAACGATAGAACCTCCCGATAGAGATCGTCGTCGAGGGGAGTGGACCCGATGATCTCGTCGTGGTCGGTGTGGACAGTGATCGCGCCGTTGCATCCGATGACATAACCGGGCCTTTCGATCCTGTCGAACAGGATGCGGAGCGCGGGAGCCATGCGCCCGGAGGCGATGACGATGTGGATGCCGGTGTCGGCGAGCTCCCGAAGGGCGGAGATTGTCCGGTCGGAGACGGCGGCATCCTCGCGGGCCAGCGTGCCGTCGACGTCGAAGACAGCCACCGAGATCGTGGACAGTGCGTCAGGAAGGGCATCGATCAGTTTTATGGGCATACTCGACCCTATCGTCTACGGGGCGAAAAGGCGGTCTACCAACAATTGTGAGACCAAAATGCTCATATGTTGGTGTTTCCTATTTATGTTGAACGAGGTGGTGAAGTGTCGTAGCGTGAGGGCACGACAACTTGTAAGGAGTACGCAGTGGCGAAAATGAAAGCCGTTGTCATGCACGCGGTAGGTGACATTCGTGTCGAGGAAATCGACAAGCCGGTAGCGGGGCCCGGTGAGGTGGTCATGAAAGTCGCCGTGTGCGGCGTGTGCGGCTCCGACATGGACCGGATGTTCAAGAAGGGCCCGCACAAGCTGCCGCTCGTGTGCGGCCACGAGTTCTCGGCCTACATCGAGGAGTTGGGTGAGGGTGTTGAAGGATTCGCCGTCGGCGACCTCGTGACAGTCCCGCCCATGCTGCCGTGCTTCGCCTGTGAGCCCTGCACCCAGGGCCACTTCTCGCTGTGCGAGGACTACGACTACTACGGCTCCCGCAGAAACGGGGCCTATGCAGAGTATGTTGCCGGGCCCGCCAACCTTCTCCTCAAGGTGCCTGCGGGGCTCGACGCGAGAGCGGCCGCCATGGTCGATCCGGCCGCGATCGCGCTGCACGCGATCTGGCGCACCAAACTGACAACAGGATCTCGCGTCGCGGTCATGGGAGGCGGAGGGCCGATCGGTCTCTTCGCAGTCCAGTGGGCGCGAATCATGGGAGCCACCGACATTGTTGCTGTCGACGTCTCGGAGGAGAAGGCCGCACTCGCCCGCCAGGCCGGTGCCACGACCGCTGTCTCCTCGCCCGAGCAGCTCGCCGACATCGTGGGACGCGGATTCGATGTCGTCGTCGAGACCACGGGAGTCCCTGCCGTGGCAGACCAGGCCGTCGGGATCGCCGCCCGTCATGGCGACGTCACCCTCATCGGCATTCCCAACGCCCCCGTCGAGATCTCTGCCGCCAACTGGGCCCGTCTCATGCGACTCGAGATCAACATCTGCGGATCCTGGAACTCCTTCAGCGCACCCTTCCCGGGTGCGGAGTGGACGACCACTCTGGACCACATGGCCAAGGGCAATCTCCAGTGGGAGTTCATGATCACCCATGAAGAGCCGCTCGAGAAGGTCGGCGAGACGATCCGAGCCATGTCGGAGCGGACCATCCACTCCTCGAAGGTCATGTTCTTCCCCAACGGCATGGATCTTCCCGTCAACGAGGCATGAAAACAGGGAGCGCTGAGCACGAGCACGCCATGGTGCGTGCCGCCGAGCTGTACTACAACGATGGGCTTCTCCAATCGGAGGTTGCCGACAAGCTCCGCATGAGCAGGTGGAAAGTCGGCAGGCTCCTCGAGGAAGCGCGAGCTTCGGGATTGGTGGAGATCAAGATCCATCATCCCCGATCGCGCAGGCGTGACCTCGAGCGGAAGCTGGTGGCACGCTACGACTGCTCGGAGGCTGTCGTCATCGAGAGCCAGCCGACCAATGCGGCAACGATGGAGCTCGCAGCGCAGGCAGCCGCCGACTACCTCATGGAGCTGCGCCCGCAGCCATCGATCATCGGCGTGTCGTGGGGGCATACTGTCGCCGCTATCGCCGACCGCATCCCCGAGGGCGGTTTGCGCGAGCCGACGATCGTCCAGCTCAACGGGGGCGCCAACTCGCTGCGGGATACGGTCGATGCTGGAAGCATCATCCGCACGATCGCAAGCAAGTCACGCGACCCCCGCACGGCGCTCCTCCCATCATCAGCGGTCGTCCACGATCGAGAGCTCGCGCGCCACCTCCTGGCCGACCGCCAGGTCGCCGGCACGATCAATCTTGCCGCCAAGGCAGATGTCGCCGTCTATTCGATCGGCGTCCTCTCACCGCAATCGGTCCTGGTGAAGACGGACTGCATCACTGCCGATGAGCTTGTCAGGCTCAACAAGTCAGGTGCTATCGGCGACATTCTCGGCCACTTCATCGACCGTTCCGGCAGGGTTGTCGACATCGAGCTCGATCAGCGCACCATCGGGCTGGATCTTGACCGCCTGGCGGCGATTCCGACCTCGATAGCGGTCTCTGTCGGGGCGGAGAAGAGCGGGATCACGAAGGCGGCCCTCTACGCGGGGCTCTGTACCGTTCTCGTGACAGAATCGAAGATCGCGGAGCAGGTTCTCGGGAATAGTCTTGAGTAATGCCATCGTCCGCACATCCGTGACAGGCTGAATACCACCACCTACGATGCGGCGCTCGCGCCGCTCAGAATTCGGAGAAGAACATGAATCCTCAGGACGTCGTCGCAATGGTCGACCACACGCTCCTCGCACCGGAGGCAACTAGGGACGATGTCCTTGCCCTCCTGGACGATGCGGAGGCGCTCGGCACGTTCTCCGTATGCGTGTCCCCCTCCCAGATCCCGCTGCCGCGCGAGACGACCGTCAAGGTTGCCGCGGTGTGCGGCTTCCCCTCCGGCGCGCACAGCGCCACGGTGAAGGCCGCCGAGGCGAAAGAACTGGCCGAAGCCGGTGTCGACGAGATCGACATGGTGATCAACGTGGGCAAGGCCAAGGAGGGCGACTTCGACTACATCCAGCACGAGATCCAGGCCGTCCGCGACGCCGCGCCGAACGTCCTCCTCAAGGTCATCATCGAATCGGCCGCGCTGACGGATGACGAGATCGTCGCCGCCTGCCGCGCCTCCGTCGCGGCGAAGGCCGACTATGTCAAGACGTCCACCGGATACCACAAGGCCGGCGGCGCATCCGTCGCAGCGGTCAAGCTCATGCGCGAGACGGTCGGCCCCGAGGTCGGAGTCAAGGCCTCCGGCGGCATCCGCGACGGCAAGTTCGCGACCGAGCTGATCGAAGCAGGCGCGAGCCGTCTCGGTCTCTCCGGCACGCAGAAGGTCCTCGACACCCTCTGATCGACCGGCCCCGGGGCGCTCTCGTCCCGGGGCCGTCGAACACCCCAACCTTTCCCCACTGTTCACCCGGCCCTACGATGTTCCACCCCAACAAGAGAATCAAAGGTGATTCATATGAGCGAGAAATTTGTCATCGGTGTCGATTTCGGCACTCTGTCTGGGCGGGCCACAGTCGTCCGAGTCTCAGACGGCCTGGAGCTCGGCAGCTCCGTCATGGAATACCCGCATGGAGTCATGGATCGAACCCTGACGGCGGGAGATGATCAGCAGCTGCCGCCGGACTTCGCCCTCCAGGTGCCGGCAGACTACCTCGAGGTCCTTCGGGCAGTGGTGCCCGAGGCGGTCGCGGACGCGAAGATCGATGCTCAAGATGTCATCGGTATCGGAACGGATTTCACCTCGGCCTCCACGCTTCCCACCGATTCTCTCGGCACACCCCTGTGCGAGCGGGAGGAGTTCAAGAACAACCCGCACGCCTATGTGAAGATGTGGAAGCATCACGGCGGTACTGAGCAGGCTGAGCGCGCCATTGCGATCGCTGAGGCGCGTGGTGAGATGTGGCTGGGCCGCTACGGAGGTCGACTCTCCTCCGAGATCGTTCTGCCGAAGGCGCTGGAGACGCTCGAGAAGGCCCCCGACGTCTACGAGGCCATGGACTTCTACGTCGAGGCCGTGGATTGGATCGTGTGGCAGCTGTGCGGACGTCTCGTCCACTCCGCCGCACCTGCCGGTTACAAGGCGCTCCGCCAGAATGATCAGTATCCGTCGGAAGAGTACTTCGCTGAGCTCAACCCGAAGTTCCGCACATTCATCGCGGATAAGTTCGATGCTCCCGTCATGCAGCTCGGCGAGCGTGCCGGTGCTCTCACGGAGGAGATGGCGGAGGCTCTCGGCCTGCCCTCCGGCATTGCCGTAGCAGTGGGCCAGATCGATGCTCACGTCACGGCTCCTGCCGCCCAAGCGGTGGAGCCCGGACAGATGACGGCAATCATGGGAACGTCCAACGTGTACATCGTCAACGGGAGGACGGCTCGCGATATCCCCGGCGTCTTCGGCATCACCAATGGCGGCATCTCCGCCGGCCTGTGGGGCTACGAGGGCGGCCAGACCGGCGTGGGAGACATCTTCGCCTGGATCGTCGACAACATCGTGCCGGGCGAGTACCAGAACGAGGCGAATCGCCGCGGAATCTCCGTCCACGAGCTTCTCACCGAGAAGGCGGGCAAGCAGGAGGTGGGGGAGCACGGCCTCATCGCCCTCGACTGGCACAACGGCAACCGTTCGATCCTCAACAACGCGAACCTGTCGGGCACGCTGCTCGGCATGACTCTCAACACCACCCCGGAGGACATCTATCGGGCATACCTTGAGGCAACCGGCTTCGGACTCCGCGTCATCATCGAGAACTTCCTCGAACACGGCGTCGAGATCAACGAGATCGTTGCCGCGGGCGGCCTGCTCAAGAACAAGGTCCTCATGCAGATGTACGCCGACATCACCCGCATCCCGCTCTCGATCTCAGGTTCGAAGCTTGCCGGTTCACTCGGGGCCGCTATCTACGGTGCCGTCGCAGCCGGAGCATATCCGGACGTCTACGCGGCTGCGAAGAACATGGGATCCAAGATCGAACACGCCTATGTCCCCAACGAGGACAACGCCCAGAAGTACGACCTGCTCTACGAAGAGTACGTCACGCTGCACGACTACTTCGGTCGGGGAGCAAACGATGTCATGGCGCGGCTCAAGGAGTTCCAGCGGCGCGTCCACGACAAGAAGAACGCCTAGCCCCGCGGCCGCCGCGGCACCCCACTGATCGCGACACGGGTCCGAGGAGGGGAGCCCGGCGGCCTGTCGCGGAATCCGCGAGAACGGCAGTCGAGAAACCGCATAAGAAGACCGTGGGGCCCGAAAGGGCCCCACGGTTTCGTTACTCGTCTAGTCGGCTAGAGGTGACTCAGGCGTTGGTGACGTCCTCGTCGACCCAGTCGAAGGTGCGGGTAACAGCCTTCTTCCAGAGCCTCATCTGACGTGCGCGCTCGCCCTCGTCCAGGTTCGGCGTCCAGCGCGAGCCCTCCTGCCAGTTGTCGATGACGTCCTGCTCGCCGTTCCAGAAACCGACGGCGATGCCGGCGGCGTAGGCTGCGCCCAGTGCCGTCGTCTCGGTCACCTTCGGTGCGACAACGTCCACACCGAGGATGTCGGCCTGGAACTGCATGAGTGCCGAGTTGGCTGTCATGCCGCCGTCGACGCGCAGCTCCTTGAGGTCTGCACCGGAGTCGAGGTTCATGGCCTCGAGGACCTCGGCGGTCTGGAAGGCGGTTGCCTCGAGGACTGCGCGAGCGATGTGGCCCTTGTTGTTGAAGCGTGTCAGGCCGACGATCGCGCCGCGAGCATCGTCCTTCCAGTACGGGGCGAAGAGTCCGGAGAATGCGGGGACGACGTAGACGCCGCCATTGTCTTCAACGGTCTCAGCCAGCGTCTCGATCTCGGGAGCGGACGAGATCATGTTGAGGTTGTCGCGCAGCCACTGGACGAGGGAGCCCGTCACAGCGATCGAACCCTCGAGGGCGTAGACGGCGGGAGCATCGCCGATCTTGTAGCAGACCGTCGTGAGGAGGCCGTTCTTCGAGGTGACAGCCTCTTCGCCCGTGTTGATGAGCATGAAGCAGCCGGTGCCGTAGGTGTTCTTCGCCATGCCCTTCTCGAAGCAGGCCTGGCCGAAGGTTGCCGCCTGCTGGTCGCCGAGAATGCCGGAGATCGGGGTGTCGATGATCAGGGTGTTCTTCGCGCCGTAGCCGTAGACCTCCGAGGACGACTTGATCTCGGGAAGCATCGACATCGGTACGCCCATGTCCTCACAGATGCCCTCGTGCCACTTGAGCTCGCGAACATCCATGAGCATCGTGCGGGATGCGTTGGTGACGTCAGTGACGTGCACGCCGCCCTCGACGCCGCCGGTCAGGTTCCACAGAACCCACGAGTCGGTGTTGCCGAACAGCAGATCGCCGGCCTCTGCCTTCTCGCGTGCGCCCTCGACGTTGTCGAGGATCCACTTGACCTTGGGGCCCGAGAAGTACGTGGCGAGGGGGAGGCCACAGATTTCCTTGTAGCGGTCCGCACCTTCGTCGCCGCCGAGCTCACGAACGATCTTGTCGGTACGGGTGTCCTGCCAGACAATCGCGTTGTAGACGGGAAGGCCCGTGTTCTTGTCCCACACGACAGCGGTCTCGCGCTGGTTGGTGATGCCGACGGAGGCGATCTCGTGACGGTTGATGTCAGCCTTGCCGAGGGCCTGGCCGATCACCTCGCGGATGTTGTCGCGGATCTCGATCGGGTCGTGCTCAACCCAGCCCGGCCTCGGGAAGATCTGCTCATGCTCGAGCTGACCGATGGAAACGATCTCACCCGCGTGGTTGAAGACGATAGCGCGGGAGGAGGTGGTTCCCTGGTCAATTGCTAGTACGTATTTCTTCTCGGTCATCGTTGACGAGTTCCTTTCGTGGTGTCTGGCGTGGCGCAAGGCCAGCCAGTCGCCGATGCAGGCACATCGGCGCGTTGACAATGTTTTCTAGGGTTGATCGCGTGCGCCAGTCGAGCTGGGTGCTTCGTTGCGGCCCGCACCCGGGGTGGGTGTGATCACATCATACGCGATGAATAGTCGCAGTCATGCAATCGATCGCATATCATATGAACGTACGTGCACGGCCCTTGGGTTCGCCCGCAACGACGTGAAGGCGGCGTGTGGAGCGGCCGTGCAGCAGTGCGACCGTCCGACGCGGGAACCCGCCGGGACCGTTATGCTAGAACGGGCGTCACGAGATCACAGCCCTACCGAGCTGCAAGGAGAGACAGGTTGTCCGAGGATCGTCGGAGAGTTGCCTACGAGGCGGCCGTACTGCACTACGTGCAGGGTGAAACCATGGAAACGGTAGCCCGTCGGCTGGGCGTCTCGCGCTCTACCGTGTCGAGGCTGATTTCTCTCGCCCGGGACGAGGGCCTCGTCCGCATCAGCCTCCACCCCCCAACAGAGAACTCTGACTCGCTCTCGGCACGCCTGTCCGAAGTTTTCGGGATCGCCGCCCATGTCGTGCCAGTCTCTCCGACATCCACCGACGTGCGGCGCCTCGATGCTGTGGCGACCGTCGCGGGAGCTATCATCTCCGACCTGGTCGAGCCCGGGCACACGATCGGCGTCGCGTGGGGTACGACGATCTCCGCCGTCACCGACCACCTGTCCCCGCGGCCAGCTCCCGGCTCCATCGTCGTCCAGCTCAACGGAGCCGCGAACTCGACGACCACAGGCATCCCCTACGCCGGCCAGATCATCGATTCGTTCGGCAAGGCCTTCGGTGCGACTGTCCGCCACTTCCCCGTGCCAGCCTTCTTCGATTTCGCTGAGACCCGTGAAGCCATGTGGCGCGAACGCTCCCTGGCGGCCGTCCGGGAGCTCCAGCAGACCACGGACATCGCCGTCTTCGGAGTCGGATCGTTCAACTCGCCTCTCGCCTCCCACGTGTACGTCGGCGGCTATCTCTCCCCGGACGACATCGCTGTCCTGAGGGCCGAGGGCGTGGTGGGCGATATCTGCACCGTCCTGCTGCGTCCCGACGGCTCGTATGAGGATATTGAGATCAACAGGCGCGCCACCGGCCCCACGCCGGACGAACTGAAGAAGATCCCGCGCAGGATCTGCGTCGTTGCGGGCTCCTCCAAAGTGCTTCCCCTCCACGGCGCCCTCATGTCAGGCGCAGTCACCGATCTCATCATCGATGAGGCGGCGGCCTGGAAGCTTCTCGATCTGACGAACGGTCAGCGCAAGCGCGCGGATCGATACCAGCGCAACGGCCACTAGGCTGGTGCCATGATCACTATCAGGCCCGCCCTGCCTGCGCATGCTCGCGGGATCGCTGCCCTTGTCGAACCGTTCGCGGAGAACCGCGTCCTCATCTCCAAGGACCTCATCGACTATTTCGAAGATATCCAGGAGTTCGTCGTCGCGCTCGACGGAGACCGTGTCATCGGTTGCGGGGCCCTCCATGTCCTGTGGGACGATATCGCCGAGGTGAGGACTCTGGCGGTCGATCCCCAGTACCAGGGGCGCGGTCTCGGCGGCGACCTCTATCGGGCGCTCGAAGCGCGCGCCTACGATCTGGAACTCAAGAGGCTCTTCTGCCTGACGTTCGAAACCCCGTTCTTCTCTCGTCTCGGCTACCGGGAGATCGAGGGCACCCCCGTGGGGGAGAACGTGTTTGCCGAAATGCTGCGCTCCCATGACGACGGCATGGCCGAGTTCCTGGAACTCGCTCGAGTCAAACCGAACACGCTCGGCAACAGCCGCATGCTCAAGGAACTCGATTCCCCCATCAGCGAGCTGTAGTCCCCATCTGCTGAGACACGAACCAGGCGCCGACAGGGCCCTGCAGCGCGACGAGGGCGACGACGAGGGACGTCACCGGATCCAGCATGAGAGCGGCGACGATCGCGGCAAGGATGACTGCGCCAGCCGTGATGTAGGCGACTGACCGCCACATCGTGCGAGCAAAACTCGCCAAGTCGCTGTCCTTCGCGCGGGTGATCACGAGGACCCCGCCAGACGTCAACCCGAACGTCGCAATCGAGGTGATCGCCGGTGCCCACGTCCGGTCGATCGCAGGCGTGAACTCGTAGAGGATGAGTCCGATGACGGACAGGAACAGGCCGAGGACGACGAGTCCAGTCGACCAGAGGATGATGCGATGGTTCGGGGTCATGAACCAAGGCTACCGGGAAGCGCCACCTCATCATCGACGCGGACAACGAGGCCGTCTGCGAGGAGGCCTGCCAGAGCATCGTCAATCCGGGAAGGGTCTGCCCTGCGGAGAACGGCTACGGGAACAGGGGCGTGGGATGCTCGCAGAGCCGCCATGATCGCGCCGCGAGCCTGACGGATCGTCCCCTCCCACGCCTGGGTCCGTCGGCGGTGGGCGAAACGATCCGGAGGATAATCGGCGGCCCGCCACTCACACCACTCCGCGATCGGGCACGCATCGCACCGGGGCGACCGCGCCGTGCACACGAGGGCCCCCAGCTCCATCGTCGCCGCGTTCCATGCCACGCTCTCCAGAGCGTCTTCTGGAAGCAGGGAGGCCGCCCGTGCCCTCTCTGGAGCGGTCAGGCTGGGAGGCGGCAGCGCCTGACCATGGAGACGTCCGATCACGCGACGAATGTTGGTATCCAGGACGAGAGCACGGCCACCGAAACCGAAAGAAACGACCGCTGCCGCCGTATATGAACCGATACCGGGAAGCGCGAGGAGCTCAGCCTCCGACGAGGGCACGGCACCGTCATGGTTCTCGACGATCGCGATCGCGCACTCCCGCAAGCGCAGCGCCCTGCGCGGGTAGCCAAGGGACTTCCATGCCCGCAGCACGTCGTCGGGCCCCGCCTCGGCAAGGTCCCGCGGGGCGGGCCACCGCTCCGTCCATTCGAGCCATGCCGGGACGACCCTGGCGACGGGCGTCTGCTGGCTCATGACCTCGCACAGGAGGATATGCCAGGGTGGGGTGCCGGGCCGCCGCCACGGCAGATCCCGTCCGTTCTCATCGAACCAGGTCGTCAACTCGCTAAACATCGTGCTCAGTGTGCCACAGAGGCGTGCCGATCGGGCAGTTCTCGGCAGAAGCGTTTAGGTTAGTGGGGTGAAGGATTTCGAGGACCCGAAAGGGACGAGCAGCTCCCGGGCCGGGGGAACGCGAAACGGTGCTGACCGTCGCTCCCGCACGTCCTCACCCGGTGCGTCACCGGCTCGCCCCACCATGATCCCCGGCACTCTGGGCGCCGACGGGAAGCCGATCACCGAACCGCGCCCCACCGAACGAACCGGCTCCCAGACGAAGCGCACCCAGCGGCACCCACCCGCCTCGGCCCAGCGTCCCGCACGGGGCGCCGGCACCGCGAAGCGGCAGCCACCGCCGCGCCGGAAGCCCACCCCGGAGCAGGCTGCCCGGGCGCAGCGCGAGGCGGCCCGCAGAGCGTACCGGAAGCGTCTCGCCATCTACATCACGGGCGCGGTCACCCTCATCCTCATCTTTGTCGGGCTTGCGCTGTTCTTCCAGAGCCAGCTGAACAAGCGCGAAGAGGCCCTCGTCGCGCAGGCTGACACAGCAAAGTTCGAAGTCGTGCCGTGCGAGCCGAGCATGGTGACGATCGAATCGAACAGGACAGGAGCGCTCGCGGGCTATCCCGTGACGTTCGGGATGACAGTGACGAATACGTCCGAGACTTCCTGTTCCCTCGATGCTGGATCAGACCATCTTGTGCTGACAGTGACATCGGGAACAGACCAGATCTGGTCATCTGCCCACTGTCCGGCCGGGCAGGAGTCGATGCTCTACGTCTTCGGACCCGGCGTCTCTTCCGATATCGCTGTTGAATGGTCTGGCGCCAGGTCGAATGCCGAATGTTCAGGCGGGCTGCCCAATCCCCTCCCGGGCACGTACGTTGTCGAGGGAAGCATCGACGGCGTGGCGTTCCCCGCCATGAGGGAGACGTTCGTGCTGACAGACCCAGCCGGACGTGCTCCAGCCGCAGGCGGCGGAGAAACCGAGTAGCCGCGTCAGGAGGGAAGGACCTCGCGGACGGCCGCCGCCACGTCGGCAACCTGCGAGACCGTCATCCCAGCCGGAATCTTGACGGATGCTCCGGCGGGAATGAGAGCCTTCGTGAATCCGAGGCGGACAGCCTCTCCGAGGCGCTGCTCGAGGCCGACAATGGGGCGCACTTCGCCCGTGAGGGCGACTTCGCCAAGAGCAACAACCCCGGGCGCGAGCGGGAGATCAGCCACTGCGGAGGCGAGGGAGAGAGCGGCCGCGAGATCCGTCGAGGGTTCGGACGCTCGAGCGCCCCCGATAGTCGAGACGAAAATATCCTTACGGTCGAGGTCGACACCGAGTCTCGACTGGAGAACTGCCACCGTCATCGCGATCCGCGACGAGTCGACGCCAGAGGTTGTGCGCCTCGGAGGGCCGGCGGGTGTCACCGCAAGCGACTGGATCTCGACGGGCATCGGTCGCCTGCCTTCGAGAGTGATCGTGACGCACGTGCCGGGTACGGTACGCGCCCGGTCCGACAGGAACAGGCCCGACGGGTCGGGAAGCTCGTTGATGCCGTCGTCCACAAGCTCGAAACACCCCACTTCGTCCGTGGGGCCGTAGCGGTTCTTGACGGCGCGCACGAGCCTGAGACGGGAATGGCGATCCCCGTCGAACTGGCAGACGACGTCGACGAGATGCTCGAGGACGCGGGGGCCGGCGATCGAGCCATCCTTCGTGACATGTCCGACGAGCAGGACGGGAAGATTCCTCGTCTTGGCGAGATGAACGAGGCCTGCCGTGACGGCGCGAACCTGGGAGACTCCACCTGCCGCACCATCAACCGACGTGTCCATGATCGTCTGGACGGAGTCGATGACAAGCATCGAGGGCGGGCTGGCGTCGACATGTCCGATAATCGTCGCGAGATCTGCCTCCGCGGCCAGATGAAGATTGTCGGACATGGCTCCGATGCGCTCCGCGCGAAGACGCACCTGAGATGCTGATTCCTCGCCGGAGATGTAGAGAACAGGCTGGCTGTTGAGACGAGAGACCTCTGCCGCCACATCGAGCAGAAGCGTGGACTTGCCGACTCCCGGTTCGCCCGCGAGGAGGATGACGGCGCCGGGTACGAGGCCTCCGCCGAGGACGCGATCGAGCTCGCCCACCCCCGTTGTCGACCGTTCGGTGGCGGTTGTCTGCACCTTGGTGATGGGAGTGGCTGGAGAGGTCGGTGCGAGGGCACGGGCCGACGCGGTGGGCACCGGTCGGTTCTCGACCATCGTGCCCCACGCCTCGCATTGACCGCAGCGGCCAACCCATTTCGATGTGTCCCATCCGCATTCGGAGCAGACGAAGGTGGAGCGATTCTTAGCCATGGTACGAGGCTACAGAACGGGGGTGCACAATCTGGCCGCTACCTGCGCGACGCGAATTGGTCGAGGAGCTCGACGTTCCCCGACACGATGATGAGGTCGTCTTCGCCGATCCGCGTCTCAGCGGTCGCGTACTCGAAGGGTTCATGGGGTGACTTGACCCCGAGAATGTTGACCCCGTAGCGCTCGCGCACCTTCGACTCGCCGATGGTGAAGCCGCGCAGGTCGTGCGGGGGCCTCATCTTGACGATCGTGAAATTGTCTTCCATTTCGATGTAGTCGATCATGCGTCCGGCGACCATGTGGGCGACGCGGCGACCAGCATCGTATTCGGGGAACACGCGCCTGTGCGCGCCGATCTTCTCGAGGATGCGGCCATGGTCGCGGGACGTGGCCTTCGCCCAGATCTCGCCGACCCCCATCTCCACCAGGTTGGCAGTCGTGAGGACGGATGCTTCGAGGCTTGAGCCGATGCCGACAACGGCAACATTGAAGTCTTTCGCACCCAGCTGCTCGAGAGCTTCCTTCGACGTGGAGTCCGCCTCGATGACGGTGAAGCGGTGCGACCATTGGGCGGCCAGATGGGGATCCTTCTCGACGGCGAGCACCTCTCTGCCCTGTTCCGCGAGTGTGAGGGCTACCGCGGAGCCGAAGCGGCCGAGGCCGATGACGAGGACGGCGCCAAGCCTGTCCTGCGATTTACGTGACATGGTGACCATCATAGGGCGCTAGCCGATGATGGGGCGTTCCTCGGGGAATCGGATCTGGCGCTGCGTCTCCCTGATCGCGAGGGCCGCGGCAAGAGTCATCGTGCCGAGGCGGCCAGTGAACATGAGAAGGATGAGGACGAGCTTGCCGGCTGTGGGCAGTCCCGGCGTGATCCCGATCGACAGCCCACAGGTAGCGAACGCGGAGATGACCTCGAAGAGGACCGCCTCGAGGGGCAGGTTGGTGATGTAGACGAGGGCGAGGGTTCCTATCCCGACAAGAGTGGCACCGAGGAAGGCTGCCGAGACGGCGAGCCGGAGGGAAGAGTTCGGGATCCGCCTGCCGAAGGCGACGGTATCCTTGTCGCCGCGTGCCTCGGAGATGATGGCGAGAGCGAGGACGGCGAAGGTTGCGACTTTGATGCCGCCTGCGGTCGACGCGGAGCCGCCTCCGATAAACATGAGGGCGTCGAAGATGAAGAGGGTGGAACTGCTCAAGTCGGCCATGTCGAGAGTGGACAGGCCCGACGAGCGGGTTGTCGTGCCGTGGAGGATCCCGGCAAGAATCTTGTCGTCGCCCTCGAGGCCGCCGAGACTGTTCGGGTTGCCCCATTCGAAGAGGAAGAAGGCAAGGATCCCGCCCACCCACAGGAGCATGTATGTCGTCAGGGTCAGCTTCGAATGGAGGGAGAGGAAGCGGGGCTTGCGCCAGTTCTGGTAGACGTCGCGGATCACGGGGAAGCCGATCGCGCCGACGATGGTGCCGAAGATGATGGGAATGCAGAAGAGCCAGTCGCCCACCATCGGGGCGAGACCATCCTCGAGGATGACGAAGCCGCCGTTGTTGAAGATCGATACGGCCATGAACATCGAATGCCAGATCGCTTCGAGGAGGGGCTCTCCCATCGAGATGAAAGAGGGCAGGAGGACGATGGTGAGGATTGCTTCGACGGACAGTGATGCCACAAGGACCGCGGTGATGAGGGAACCGACCTCGCCGAGGCGGGAGCTCGTCTCGTTGGCGGCCAGCATGCGCTGCGTCAGGCCGATTCGGTGGGAGACAGCCCTGCCGAGAATCGACGCCAGTGTCATGACGCCGAGACCGCCGATCATCATGGAGATCATGATGATGAGATGGCCGAAGGTCGTCCATGCAAGGGCCGTGTCGACCACGGTCAGGCCCGTGACGCAGACGGCGGACGTGGCGGTGAAGAGAGCATCGATGAAAGTCGCGCCACCGGGCCCTGACGAGGAGAAGGGCAGCCACAGCAGAAGAGTGGCCGTTGCGACGATCGTGGCGAACACGAGAAGGACGAGACGGGCGGGCCTATCGTGAGCCATCGTGTCGATATAGTTGCGGAAGCCCGCTCCGTGGGATTTGTCACGCTTCGTAGACACTGCACCTCCTCGCTGTGGGAACGATCCGAACATACCCCTCTTCGCGAGGCTGTGGAGACTCAATTCGGCGCGATCGGCGAAATCAGTCGGCAATCTCCCAAGTCGTACCCTATGATGAGCGAGAGCATAACTCGCAGTTAGCCCTGCCACTCGGCAAGGGACACGTACGAGAACGGAAATGTATGTCGCAGGTACCTTCGTCTGCCCCGCAGTTCATGACGGTGGCTGAAGTTGCGGAACTCGCACGCGTATCGCGGATGACGGTCTACCGCATGGTGCATTCCGGTGATCTGCCTGCCGTTCGGGTGGGCAACTCGTATCGGGTTCCCACCGATGCAGTTGATGAATTGCTCTCAAAAACCGCCTACGACGCAGACGAGCGTCACGCGTAAGACGAAGACGCGGTAGAATCTCCGGGTGACCATTGGCGAAGGAGTGTTCGCCGCCCCAACACTGGAGGTAACCCGTGGGTTCCGTAATCAAGAAGCGCCGCAAGCGTATGTCCAAGAAGAAGCACCGCAAGCTGCTTCGCAAGACTCGTCATCAGCGTCGCAACAAGAAGTAAGCATTGTGAATGTGGGTCCGGTTTCTCCGGGCCCACAGCTGGTATGTACACACTTGTCGTGAGGCCGGGCTGCCATCTCTGTGAACAGGCAGAGCAGTCCATGACCGAGCTCGAAGCGGAGCTCGGTATCGTCTGGTGTTCGCAGGACATCGACAGCGACCCTCGCTATTCGACGTATTCCGACGACCTTCCCGTCCTGTTGCGGGAAGGTCGGCCCATTGCGAGACTGACCTCATCGAAGTCCGCTCTCGCTCGAGCGCTGAAACCGCCGCTCTGGCACCGCCTGCGAAATAGTTTACATATCAACTAATTTTGGTAGTATTGCTTCCAAAGGAGTGATGCACGATGGCACGCAGCGATGTGGAGTGGCTCGCGGCTGATGAACAGGTCGCATGGCGCAATTATCTGCGCGGTTCGGCGCGCCTCAGCGCACAGATCGGGAACGACCTCTTCGAACAGCACCAGTTGACTCTCAACAAGTACGAGGTGCTCGTGCGGCTGTCGGAAACCGATGGGTGGACGATGAGGATGTCGGATCTTGCCGACGACCTCGTTCATTCCCGCAGCCGTCTCACACGGACCGTGGCCTCTCTCGAAGAGGAGGGCTACGTTGTCCGCGAGGCATGCAGCGGCGATGGCAGGGGCCGCAACTGCCGCATGACGGACTCTGGCTTTGCGCTCCTCCAGGAGCTCGCCCCCGATCATGTGGGATCCGTGCGCACGCACCTGCTCGACAAGATCGGCCACGACGACATGGTGACGCTCGGCCGCATCATGGCCAAGCTTCTGGACGAACCCACGACGGCCCCGTGACGTTCTGTTTTCCCAGGGACGTGTGGCACTGTTGACCTATGGAATTGACGACCATTCACCTTGTGCGCCACGGCGAAGTGGACAATCCGACAGGAATTCTCTACGGTCGCAGGCCGGGATTCCGCCTCACCGAGCTCGGTCGAGCCATGGGAGAGGAAGTCGGAAAGGCCTTCTCGTCAGGGCATGATGTTCGCTACGTGGCAGCGTCTCCGCTGCAGCGTGCGCAGGAGACAGCGCAGCCGACGGCGGATGCGACGGGACTGCCGATCGCTGTCGACGAGCGCCTCATCGAGGCCGACAACAAGTTCGAGGGCATTGCCGTCAACAAGAACCGTGCCATCCTCGCACATCCCAAATTCTATGCCTGGTACGCGAACCCATTCCGGCCGTCATGGGGGGAGCCCTACACGGAGATCGTGCGCCGTATGAGCGGGGCTGTCGCCCACGCGCTGAACGAGGCCCGCGGTGGAGAGGCAGTGCTTTTCAGCCACCAGCTGCCGATATGGACGATGAGACGGTTCGTGGAACGGAAGTCTCTCGCGCACGACCCACGTCGTAGGCAGTGCTCCCTCGCGTCCGTCACGTCTCTCACCTTCGCCGATACTCAGCTCCTCGCACTCGACTACTGGGAGCCGGCAGCCGCTCTTCTCGGCGCCGCCGCAGACATGGTGCCGGGCACCTCAGCAGCCGCCGAGGCGAAGGGGGAGTAGTGCGTCGACGCTTCGCTCTCCTGCTCCTCCTTCCAGCCCTCGCGGCCTGCAACTCCGCCATCGAAGGCACCCAATACGAGGGCGGGGACGCCAACTACGTGCTGTGGGACGAGGCGGACAGATCCGCACCGGTCGATGCTGTCGGCACAACCTTCAGCGGGGAAGAAATCGATCTGGCGGAACTGCGCGGACAGGTGGTCCTTATCAACACGTGGTACGCGGCATGTCCGCCGTGCCGCGCGGAGGCGGCGGATCTCAATGCCATCGCCGAGGACTATGAGGGCGACATCGTCGTCATCGGTGTGAATACGCGCGACAATCGGGCAACGGCAGAGGCATTCGAGCGCTCATTCGACACTCCCTACCAGTCGATCGAGGGGAAGAACGGCTCCTTCATCGCCGGCCTCGAAGGGGCTGTTCCGCTGCAGGCCGTCCCGACCACCCTGATCCTCGATGCTGAGGGCAGGCCCGCTGCGCGCTTCATCGGCCAGATCGATCCGCAGATCGTGCGAGGCATGATCGACGACACGCTATGACGCCGCTGGCGATCGCCGATTCGTTCGTGGGAGCCGTCACCACAGGCCCCATGCTGGTTGCCATCGGTGCGGCGCTCGTGGCGGGCCTCGTCTCCTTCGCCTCACCGTGCGTCCTGCCGCTCCTGCCCGGCTATCTCGGGTACTTCTCGTCTCTCGCACCTGCCGCGGCCGACGGGAAGCGGAGCTGGCGCCTGGCGGGCTCTGTCACGCTCTTCGTCGCCGGGTTCTCTGCCGTGTTCGTGCTGCTCGGAGTTGTCTTCGCGGCGGCGGGCGCCCGCTTCGCCCAATACCAGGACACGGTCATGGTGGTCGCCGGCGTCATCATCATTCTTATGGGGGTCGCGTTCCTGGGTGGGATGCCGTTCCTGCAGAAGACGACGCGCCTGACCGTGCAGAAGCGGGGCGGTCCCCTCGGCGCCGTCCTCCTCGGCGCCGTCTTCGGCTTGGGGTGGACCCCCTGCATCGGCCCCACCCTCGCCGCAGTCCTCTCCATGTCCTTCTCGTCTGGCAGTGTCCAACGCGGCACGATCCTCACGCTGTTCTACTGTCTGGGCTTGGGCCTGCCCTTCATCCTCGCCGCTCTGACAGTAGATCGCTCACCCCGGATCCTCTCCTGGGTGCGGAGGAACAGCCGGACCATCCAAATCGTGGGGGGTGTTGCCCTCATCGCTGTCGGTGCCATGATGGTGACGGGATGGTGGACCGACATTATTAACTGGGTTGCTAACCTGTCAGGTCAAACAGAATTGGTGGTGTGATGGAAACGGTCCGCACGGAACGGGACGCGCCGACGGGTCCCGTCGGCATCGGCGTCACAGGCTGGCTCCGGTGGGGGTGGCGTCAGCTCACGTCGATGAGGAACGCCATCATCATGCTGCTCCTCCTCGTGATCGCACTCATTCCCGCCTCGATCCTGCCGCAGAAGCGCCAGGATCCCGTCCTCGCGCGGGAATGGATCGAGTCGAACGGACTGTGGGGAAACATTCTCGATGCTCTCGGGTTCTTCAACATTCTGACGGCGCCATGGTTCGCCGCGATCTACATTCTTCTCTTCGTGTCTCTTGTCGGATGCATCGTGCCGAGATCGTTCACGCTTGCCCGAGACATCAAGGCGGGGCCGGGCCGTGTTCCCGCACGACTGTCCCGCTACGAATCGTATGCGTCACGGGAGACGTCGCTGTCCGAATCCGAGGCCTATGACAGGGTCGAGAAGAACCTGCGAGGGTTCCGCACGGTGCGCAGGGACGGCGGGATCTCAGCCCAGAACGGTTACCTCCGGGAGGCCGGCAACCTCGTGTTCCACATGTCACTCCTCGGTCTCCTCATCGTCTTCGGGCTGTCGCAGGCACTCTCCTTCCGCGGGCAGGCCATCATCGTCGAGGGAGAGACCTTCACGAACTCCGTCCTCACGTACGACACGTTCGAACGCGGGATCCTCGTCGACGAGGAGTCCCTCCCGCCCTACCGGATCACCTTGAACTCGATGACTCCGGAGTTCTATGAGGACGGCTCCCCGTCAGCATTCGCCGCAGACGTCACGATCCTCATGAACGATTCGGAGGAGGCGGCGACGATCCGCCCGAACGAGCCCCTCGATATCGATGGCACGAACGTGTACCTCTCGGGCAACGGCTACGCCCCCCGCATCCGCGTCACCGATTCCGCGGGCAGCGTTGTCTTCGACGAGTATGTCGTCCTGCCGGATATCACCCAGACGTATATCTCGACCGGTGTCATCAAGGTCCCGGATGTGACGGAGGGCGATCAGCTCGGGTTCCAGGCGACGCTCTTCCCCACCGCCCAGACACAGGACGGTGTCCTCGTCTCCATCAACCCGGATGCTCTCAACCCGGTGCTGGTCACCACGACATGGGTGGGCGATCTGGGTTTGGATGACGGTGTCCCGCAGAACGTCTATTTCCTCGATACGGAGAACATGGAGCTCGTGACCGAGCCCGTGGGCCAGACCGAGGTGGGTGTGCTGACAACGCTTCCACTCGGTGAGTCCGCGGAGATTCCGGGCGGCAACGGAACGATCGAGTTCGTCGAGCTTGCTCGTTTCGCGGCGCTCGACATGCGCTACGACCCCACGCTGGGATGGATGCTGATCTTTGCCGTTCTCGGCCTGGGAGGGCTTGCCACATCGCTTCTCGTCCCGAGTCGGCGCGTCTGGGTGCGCTACGACAACGGCACCGTCCACGCCGCCGCCATCGGACGGAAGGGCGATTCCGGTCTCGAGTCGCTCGTGTCCGCTACGCTAGCCCTCAAGGAGGACTCATGAATCTTGAAAGCGCCAGCCTCATCCTGGTCTACGGTGCGATGGCGGCATATACGATCGCCATGGTCGCATTCGCCATCGACTTCTCATCCGCCGACAAGGCGGGCACGCGCAAGGCTGCCAACATCGGCATGTCGGTCACGACTCTCGCCTTCGCCCTGCACCTTCTCGGCACGATCACCCGAGGTGTCGCCGCCAGTCGCGTGCCGTGGGCGAACATGTACGAGTTCACGCTGACCTTCACGTGTGTGGCGGTAGCGGCCTACCTCGTCCTGGCGCGAGACCGTGACCTCCGAGTTCTGGGAACCTTCGTGAGCGGGCTGGCCTTGCTCTCCCTGGGTGTCGCCGTCGCGGTCCTCTACGTCCGCGTCCAGGGCACGCCACCCATTCTCGACAACTACTGGCTTGTCATCCACGTCTCGACAGCAACATTGGCGATGGGATTGTTCGCCTTCGCTGCCCTCATGTCAGTCCTCCAGCTCGTCCAGCTGCGTTCCGAGGCACGAGAGACCGCTGCTGTCGGAGCGGGCGGTACGGCCGTTGTCGAGGAGAGCAAGAGCCGGTGGCGTTCCCTGCCGGGCGCTGACGAGCTCGAACAGGGAGCGTTCCGGATCACCGTGATCGGCTTCCTGCTGTGGACCTTCACTCTCATCGCGGGCGCGATTTGGGCGGAGCACGCGTGGGGCCGGCCGTGGAACTGGGACCCGAAAGAGACGATGTCGCTCGTCGTCTGGGGCTTCTATGGTGCCTACCTCCATGCTCGAGCAACACGCGGGTGGGAAGGGAAGAGGGCGGCCTGGCTCAACGTCATCGGCATCATCGCGCTCTTCATCAACTACGTCGTCGTCAACTTCTTTGCCGATTCCATGCACTCCTATGCGGGGGTCTAGGCTCCTGATCGCTGCCGGTGTCCTCGCACTCTCCGCATGCGGGGCGGGCGAGGACCTCAAGGCGCGGTGGCTCGTCCTGCCGGACCCGCCGCAGGAGGTGACCACGGTCGGCCCGGGAACCGCTGAGATCACGGGGCTCGACATCGACAATATGAGCCTGGACGTCACCGTTCTCGAGGCCCCCGTCGAGGACGTGACGGAAGGATTCGACCAGGCTCTCACCTTCCGCGAGGGGAAGGCTGAGCTCGAGTTCGTGACCGGGTCCGGCACGGTCCCCATCACGGTCGAGATCGAGGACCGATATTTCTCGGATGCGAACGGTGATGGCTTCCAGGACGCGATGATCGTCCTCGACCAGCACGTCACCGGCGCTGACACGACCCCCACCACATCAGACGAGTCCTCCACCGCGGTCATGTTCCTCACCTACTCAGAGGAGAATATCGGGCAGTCGTTCTACGTGCCGACGGGGCCGCTCGAGCACGTCTCGGCTATCGAGGGCGGCTTCTCGATGACGACGACGTCCGATGGTCTCTCCGACACCATCGAGGTCGGCATGCCCGAGGGGGTGCCGGTGCGGATCGATGAGCACGGCGGCGCATCGCACTGCGCAACCAGTATCGAGGAAATAGACGCCGCTCTCACACAGCGCCCCGTCAAGCTCGATGCGGTCAACGCCTTCCCCGGCCTGAGCGAGATAGCCGGCTATGACGAGTTCGCGCTCTTCCCACTCCCCGATAGAACGGCTAATCCCGAGATCTATGGCGAGTATGAGCGGATGGTCTTCCTCCTCGACGGCGGGGATGTGACGCGGTGGACTGACTATCGCTGCGCGTGGGTGGCCAGCTCAGAGCTGTAGCCGAGCCGGGCAAGAGTATCGATCAGCCACCCGATTCCCATCATGATCGCCACATTGAACGGCGACGAGAGGGCGATCGCAGTCACAGCTTCGCCCCCTGCATACCCAGTCGCCCACGTACCGGCCACGAGAGAGCCAGCTGCGACAGCCCCGAAGGCGAGAGGAAGCGCGGATCGCTTCACTGTCATGCACGACCGGCGCCACGCGATGGTGGCAAACATGATCGACAGTGCACCGAGGGGCAGGCCGATGATCGTCCAGATGCCCTCGTGCGCGGCGATGATGAGGTTGAACCCCGATGACTGCGGGCCTCCGAGAGGGGCCAGCGACAGATCCCAGTTCGCGACGCCGCCAAGGATCGCAATCCAGGCGAGGACGGCAATGTTTCCGAGAAGGAGCCACGAAGACGCGCCCCACTCGTACGAGACCGTGAGAAGCACGCAGACGATGATGGCGAGGGGGAGACCCGCTGCGAGACAGTAGGCGGAGGTGAAAGACCACGCGGGATAGCTTCGATATGCGCTGCTGCGTCCAGCCAAGGCAGCCAGGCTGGCGATCGCGAGAGAGCCCGTCGCGAGGAGGAAGACGTTCGAGGAGAAGGATGCTCTTTCGCTCGCGGGATCAAGCGCTGTTGCGAGGAACCAGGCCGCCACCGAACAGATGAGGAGCACCATCCCCGAGCAGGCGCAGACCGCGAGCCGATCAGGGAGATCCAGTGGCTGCCTGATCTCCGATGTTCGGTGCAGGCGGAAGAGAATCATCACCGCTACCGCGGTGAAGATGAAGGGAATGGTGAGGAACGTGAGATCGACAGCGGGTGATGCGGAGCCGAGATCGACAGAGACGAAGCCTCCGAACGCCCCGAGCGTGACGAGGAGGGCCCCGAGAAGGAACGGTATCGGCTCACCGGTCACCGCGCTGACTGCCGGAATGGTCCCGGACATGGCGCAGCAGGCCAGGCCCGCCAGGACAACGGCTGTGAAGGCTGCGATCGGGGCGCCGATCATCACCTTCGCATCGAGCTCAGGAGTCGGTGTCATCCTCGTGTTCTCGCAGCTTCTTGTCGTACTGTGCACGGCGGAGCTCTTCTTCGAGGCCCTTGAGGAACTCGGGATCGTCATCCGGTGCGATGGGGCCGCGATCCCGGGGCCGGGGCCCTCGAGGCTGCCTCCCGCCTGCAGGGCGCTGCTTCGCATTCATCATGTAGTTCGCGACGAGGAAGATGATCGAACCGACGATCGGGGGAAGAATCGTGAAGATCACCCACACCCACTTGTTGATACCAGCGGGTGTGCGCTTCGGGTTCATCCGAAGCGCAACAATAAAGGCGTACACCACTATGGCGACGAGAACTATCACGGCGATCAGTCTAGGCACACTTCTAGCATAGGCGATTCACCTGGTCACGGTCACGGTACGCTTGACGGGTGACCATCCTCAAATACACGGCCCTCCGGATCGCACTCATCGCAGCCTTCGCGGGCGCCTTCTACCTGCTCGGCATGCGATCGTATCTTCTCGCCTTCGCGGCGATTCTGTGCGGCGCCATGGTCGGCTTCATCTTCTTCCCCGCGCAGAGCCAGGCGGCGGCTGGGAGCCTCGAGGCGCTCACACGCCGCAAGCCCTCCCGCACACCTGACACCGAGTCGGATGAGGCCGTCGAGGACGGTTCCGCTCAGTCCTAGGCGAGGGTGAGGCCGATCAGAAGCAGGATGCCGTAGCCCAGTTCGATCAGGCCGGTGCCGCGAAGAACCGCGATAAGATCGCGTCCGCTGGCACCCGAGAGAACCCGACGCGATTGCGCTGCGACAGCGGGCACGAGCAGGAAGACGAGGAGCGCCCACGGCGCCGTCAGCGCGATGATCAGCGCGAGGAGAAGCGGGACGACCAGCATCGCGACGAACGTCAGTCGGGCGTTGCGTTCCCCCATACGGACCGCGAGCGTGTTCTTGCCGACGAGCGAATCGGTCGGAATATCCCGAATGTTGTTGATCATGAGAAGGGCGCAGGCGATCAGGCCCACCCCGACAGCGCCGAGCCAGGACGAGGCGGGCAGCTGCCCCGCCTGGGTCCATGTCGTTCCCAGCGTCGCCATGAGGCCGAAGAAGACGAAGACGAAGACTTCACCCAATCCCATATACCCGTAAGGGCGGCTGCCTCCCGTATAGAACCAGGCGGCGATGACGGCGATGGCTCCCGCCGCGAGCAGGATCCAGGCGCCAGACAGTGCGATAAGGAGAAGACCGAGAAGGCAACCGACCCCGAGTGCCGTAATCGCCGCCGCCTTGACTGTCGATGGTTTGACGAGACCGCCGCCCGTGAGGCGCGGAGGGCCGGTGCGAACGTCGTCCGTGCCGCGAATCCCATCCGAGTAGTCGTTGGCGAAGTTCACCCCGATCTGGAAGGAGAGAGCGACTCCCGCCGCGAGCATCGCCCGCGCCAGAGATCCCGAACCCACCTGATATGCGGCACCCGTGCCGATGAGGACGGGTGCGACAGCTGCGGGCAGGGTGCGCAGGCGCGCGCCCTCGATCCAGTCACCAAACGATGCCACTACGGTCTCTCCTCAAGAATCTGTGCAAGTGCACGGCGATCCACTTTACCGGAGTCGGTGAGCGGGAGATGGTCGAGGCCCAGATCAGCAACCGATATCACCTCTTTCGGGGCATACTCCGCACCCAGGTGAGTCTTGGCGTGACGGCGGATCTTTCGCGCGTCAGCCTTCCCGTCGGTGACGAGGACGAGACGTTCACCCCATTCATCATCGCGGACGCCGAGCCCGACAGAGGCGAGAGAGAAGAGATCCGCGACAAGGTCTTCGAGGAGCACCGGCATGATCGTCAAGCCGCCGGTGGTGATCGCGTCATCGACCCTGCCGAGCACGGTCAGACGATCCGTGATCCGCCCAGCATCGTTCGTGACGAATCGACCGCCGAAGGCTTCCCCTCCCGCATACCCCAGGGCGACGACGGGGCCCTCGATGATGATCCGGCCGTCCTCAAGGGCAATTGCCGTGGATCCGATGGGAGTGCCGTCATACACGCAGCCGCCGCACGTCTCGGTCATCCCGTATGTGGTGACCAGCGTGAGGCCTGCGGCGCGTCCCTGCTCGAGGAGGATCGGGGGAGTGGACTGGCCGCCGACGAGGATCGCATCCACGGCCGCGGCGCGCTCGAGCCAGTCAGGATTGCCGAGAACCCGGCGAAGCTGGGTGGGCACGAGGGACAGGTAGGTTCGGCCGTCCGGGATGTCATCTCCAAGGCGGTAGGGGAGCGGGGCGACACCTGCGATGATCGAACGGAGGACCGTCTGGAGGCCGGCAACGTGGTGGACAGGCAGCGTGGCCAGCCACCGTCCAGGTCCTCCCAGGGCCTCCGTCGTGGCGGAGGCGGAGGCGATGATCGAATCCCAGGGCAGCTCGACAAGCTTGCCGGTCCCCGAGCTGGAACCCGATGTGCGGACGAGGAATGCCGTGCCAGGCCGGGACTCGACCTCCGGCACGGACACGCCCGGCTCGACCAGCATGATGGGTTCGGGGAGAAGCCCGCGGCGGTGATCGGAGAGCGAGCGCGCGGCGGCGTCCGCCAGGGCAAGGACATTCTGCGGGTCGGTACCGCCTTCGAGAATCATGCGTAATAGGGGAAGGGCGACCAGTCGGGAGCGCGCTTCTCGAGGAAGGAATCTCGACCCTCCGCGGCCTCGGCGGTCATGTACGCGAGCCTGGTCGCCTCACCGGCGAACACCTGCTGACCGGCGATACCATCATCGGCCAGATTGAACGCGAACTTGAGCATGCGAATAGCCTGGGGAGACTTCCCGATCACAGTCTCGGCGTACTCCCACGCCTTCGCCTCCAGTTCAGCGTGCGGGACGGCCTCATTGACCACGCCCCACGATGCCGCATCCCCAGCAGAATACTCGCGGGCGAGGAAGAAGATCTCCCGTGCCCGCTTGTCCCCGACCTGGCGGGCGAGAAGCGCGGAACCGTATCCGCCATCGAAAGAGCCCACGTCAGCATCTGTCTGCTTGAACCGGCCATGCTCGATCGAGGCGATCGAGAGATCGCACACGACATTGAGGGAATGGCCGCCACCCGCCGCCCATCCCGACACGGCAGCAATGACGACCTTCGGCATTGTCCGAATGAGACGCTGGACTTCGAGAATGTGGAGCCTGCCAGCCTTCTGCGGGTTGATCGTGTCCCGCGTCTTCGCATGCTCCGCGGACGTCTCACCGCCGTCATACCGATACCCGTCGTTGCCTCGGATGCGCTGATCGCCGCCGGAGCAGAACGCCCACCCGCCGTCCTTCGCGGATGGTCCATTGCCTGTCAGAATAACGGCACCGACATCGGGAGTGAGCCTGGCATGATCGAGCGCACGGTAGAGCTCGTCCACTGTCTCTGGGCGGAAAGCGTTACGAACCTCGGGACGGTTGAACGCGATGCGGACGATCGGGAGGTCCCGCTCGGACACGATCGCGCCACCCTCGAAGCTGCGCTCAACCCCGCGATGGTAGGTGATGTCAGACAGTGGGAAACCGTCAACCTCCCGCCATCGACTCGGATCGAACGTCTCGGACACGGACACGGGAAGAGAAAGCGTCATGGCGCTATTGTGCCACTTCGCTAGGCTTACATCATGCGTGCTACCAGCCTCCCGTTTGCCCACCGCGTGTACCGGACCCGGATGACGACCCGTTTCCGGGGTCTCGACTACCGCGACGGCGTCCTCATCGAGGGCCCCGCCGGATGGTCCGAGGTCTCCCCCTTCTGGGATTACGACATTCCAGAATCATCGGCGTGGCTCGCGGCAGGCCTCGAATCCGCCTATGTCGGATATCCCGAACCGGTGCGTGCCAGCATCCCCGTCAACGTGACCGTGCCCGCCACCACCCCGGAGAAGGCCCAAGCGATCATCGCCCGCCGCGGCGGCTGTGGGACGGCAAAGATCAAAGTCGCAGAGAAGGGGCAGAGCCTCGACGACGACCTCGACAGGATCGCGGCCGTTCGAGACGTCTTCGACGGAAAGATACGAATAGATGCCAACGCCGGATGGGACAGGAACGCCGCCATCCACTCCATCCCGCTCCTCGACAGGGCAGCCGGAGGACTCGAGTACGTGGAACAGCCCGTATCGATAGTCGAGGATCTCGCCGCCGTGCGCAAGGCAGTCGCCGTTCCCATCGCCGCCGATGAATCCATCAGACGCGCCGAAGACCCCTACCGGGTCGCGAAACACGACGCCGCTGACCTCATCGTCTGCAAGGTCCAACCGCTGGGCGGGGTGCGCGCCTGTCTCAGACTCGCACAAGACATCGGGCTTCCGGTCGTGGTCTCCTCCGCCCTCGAATCATCCGTCGGGATCCGGGCGGGAGTGGCGCTCGCGGCCAGCCTCCCCGAGCTGAATTATGCATGCGGGCTTGCGACCGTGCAGCTGTTCGAACATGACGTGACATCGGATCGTCTCGTGCCGACCGCGGGGGAGCTGCCCGTGCGAGACATCGATCCCGACACCATCGAGCCTGTCGACGAAGAGCTTGAAGCCCGCTGGGCGACACGCCTGCGCGACATGTGGGATCACCTGGCCGCGACACGGAACGTCTCCGACATCACGGGCGGCGCGCTGTGAGCGCCCAGGCGGGCGCGACAGCCCTCCTCACGAGCCTCCTCTCCATCGGAGTCCGACACGCCGTCCTCTGCCCCGGTTCGCGTTCCGCCCCACTCGCCTACGCGCTGCGAGAACTCGAGGTCCAGGGCTCGATCGCCCTCCATGTGGAGACCGATGAGAGGGCCGCAGGTTTCCTTGCGCTCGGACTCGGCAAGGCCTCCGGGGTTCCCGCCGTCGTCGTGACGACGTCGGGCTCGGCGGTCGCCAACCTGCACCCGGCCGTCATCGAGGCCTACCATTCGGGCGTGCCTCTCATCGCCCTGACGGCGGATCGTCCGGCGTGGATGAGGGGGAGCGGGGCCAACCAGACAACCGATCAGGTGGGCCTCCTGGGGCCTGGTCTCGTCGGCGAGATCGACGTATCGGCAGACGACATCGCCGGACAGCCCCAACACCTGGCAGGACTCCTCGATGTCGTGTGGCGCGGTCCCGTCCACATCAACGTCTCATTCGATGTGCCTCTCACCCCCGACACGCCATCGTTCCCCGACCGCCCGCCGATCGGACAGTTCACTGTGCCGTCACACGAATGGGAACCCGAACATCTCGATAGTCGCCCCACGGTGATCGTCGCAGGCCCCGGGACACCCCACGCAGAGCTCCTGCATCGCACCGGCCGCGGAAGCGTGCCCATCCTTGCCGAACCGGCAGCCGGGGAGAGGAGCCTGCCGGGAGCGATCCCCGCCGCACGCCTCGTCGCGGGACTGTTCGCCGACGAGATCGAGCGAGTCATCATCGTCGGTCATCCGACCCTGTCGCGTCCGATCACCGCCCTCATGTCACGATCCGACATCGAGGTCATCTCGGTCCGGACCGAGCCGGTACCGACCGATCCGGGCAGGGTTGCCAGAGTGCTGGACATGATGCCGTCCCTGGAGCCCCAGGGCGATTGGCTGGCGGCCTGGCAGCGTGCCGGTGATGCTGCCTACGTCGCAGGGCGCGACGCGCTCGGCGATGACTTGGATGCGCTGACGGCCAGCGCCGTGATCGCGGACGCCGAGGGGGACTGGTTCCTCGGGGCTTCGAACATTGTTCGCGATGTCGATCTCCTGGCCGGCTACCCGCAAGCCCGATTTCATGCCAGCAGGGGCCTTGCCGGTATCGACGGCACGATCGCCACGGCACGCGGCATGGCAGGCGTCCTGAACGGGATGAAGGCGGCTCTCGGCGATCTGACTTTCGTCCACGATCTCGGAAGCCTGGTGAGGACTCGCGGCCAAGACGAACCGCCCATCGATGTCGTCGTCCTCGATGATGGTGGGGGCGGGATCTTCGCCACTCTCGAGCACGGGGCGAAACGCTACGAATCCACGTTCGATCGGGTGTTCCGCACCGCGAAAGACATCGATATCGTCGCCGCCGCGAAAGCGTTCGGATGGGAGGGGATGACCGTCGGTTCGTTGGACGACCTCGAGAGTGTCCTCCGCGAGCCGCCTGCGGGCAGAGTCATCCGTGTCGCCTGCGAACGCCCGGTCGAGCACGTGCGGGCCAGGCGAGACCAGCTCGCGTCGGCAATGCTCGATGCTGCGGCCGCGAGTGTCAGCAAGTCATCAGGAAACATGTAGTAATTCCGCAGTGGCGGGGAGTTAACTGTCCATAGCGAACGACGAAAGGACGTCTCATGTCGAACAACGATTTCGGCGAATGGCCCTATGGACGGGATGGAAAGCAACCCGATACTGGTCGGGCTGGGAACGATGGGAAGAGCATCGGCGACGGAGTGAACGCCGAGGGCGCCTCCGAGCAGACGACACCTCCGGCGGTCCCCGAGCATCGGGCGCCACGGCTCGGAGACTCCGGTTCGACCTCGGCAGGACAGGGTGAGACAGGTGCTCTGCCGCGACACGATACTGCCGCCTACCATTCCTTCAACCGCTACGCACCGCCCCCGGCATCCGGTCAGCAAGCGCCCGCACCGTACACGGGAGCCCACGCTCAACATCCGGCCCCAAGCGCCCCCTCGGGCCACATCCCGCCGTCAGGGCCCCCGATAGCGGGGCAGTCAGCGCCCGGGACGGCAAGCGGACCGCGCTTCGACGGCACTGCACCGTTCCAGCCGCGTCCCGGCGCCCAGGGCGGCCCTGCCGCTCCCTACTGGCCCGGTCAGCCGCCCGCGAGGCGCAAGTCCTCCCTGTCGGCCACGGCCGCAGTCGCCCTCGTTGCCGCACTCCTCGGAGGCGCGGGAGGCGCAGGAATCATGTACGGGCTCATCGAACCGACCTCGAACGAGACTGCGACCCAGCAGTCCACAGAGGTGCGGACGGTCTCGTCCGATAACGGGGTGAACTGGGCCGCGATCTCAGAACAGGTCCAGCCCTCCGTCGTCGCGATCGAATCGTCCTCGGAGTCATCGGCATCAACAGGCTCGGGTGTCATCATCGACGCCGAGGGCCACATCGTGACCAACCACCACGTCATTGCCGGTTCCCGCCAGATCCAGGTCACCCTCTCGGACGGCACCATCCTGTCCGCCCAGGTCGTCGGATCAGACGCGTCGACAGACGTTGCCGTGCTGCTCCTCGACGAAGTGCCTGCCGGGCTCACACCAGCAACCCTCGGAAGCTCGGACAACCTCGTCGTGGGTGAGCCCGTCGTCGCCATCGGCAATCCGCTCGGCCTGTCCTCGACAGTGACCACCGGCATCATCTCCGCCCTCGATCGACCCGTGGTGACACGAGAAGACTCGGCGTCAGACGCGGTCGTGACGAACGCGATCCAGATCGATGCCGCAATCAACCCCGGCAACTCCGGCGGGCCGCTCTTCAACGCCGACGGTGAAGTCATCGGCATCAACTCGTCGATTGCTTCCCTCTCCTCGACCGACGGAGGCACCTCGGGCTCTATCGGCCTCGGCTTCGCCATCCCCATCGACCTCGTCAATCGGGTCGTCGATGATCTTCTCGACGATGGCACGGTCGACCACGCGTTCATCGGCGTGACGACAACCTCAGAGGTCGTCACCCTCGATGGCACCAACCAGGTTGCGGCCAGGGTCGTCGAAGTTTCTGCCGGTTCCCCCGCAGAGCAGTACGGCCTGCAGAGCGGCGACGCCATCCTGTCCATCAACGGACATCCGCTGGCCTCCAATACGGCACTGACCGGATACGTCCGCCAGTATGCTCCTGGCGAGACGGTCGTCCTCGAGGTCGCGCGCGACGGCAGCGTCACCGAGATCGAGCTCGTTCTCGGTCAGCGCGAATAAGGCTTGGTGGCCGGCGGAGGTGCCGTCACCTCACCGCCGCCGGTCACCAGATCGATGATGCCTCCCGCCCTCTGGGCGGGAGGCATCTCTTTGGCTCAGCATGTGCTCGACTCGACGGCCGTTGCCTGCTCGACGCTGCGCCAGGCAAGCTCAGGCGAAGGCGCGCAGTATCGCGGAGAACTTCGCTTCGGTTTCCGCAAGCTCCTGCTGGGGGATGGAGCGGTCCATGACGCCTCCGCCTGCGAATGCTCGAGCGCGGCGGGGGTCGGCCTCAAGCTGAGCGCAGCGCAGAGCCAGCGCCCAATCGGCATTGCCCTGGGAGTCCATCCATCCCACCGGCGCCGCATAGCGGCCCCGGTCGAGTCCCTCGATACGGCGGATAACCTCGAGGGCCTTATCGGTGGGGGTGCCGCCCACGGCCGCGGTCGGATGCATGGCACCGGCCGCTGTCAGGCCCGTCCAACCGGGAGCGAGATCGGCCTCGAAGTCCGTGGCCAGGTGGACGACATTCGGCAGGCGCAGGATCGTGGGGCCGTTGGCGCGGACGGGGCCGGATGCCTGCAGATCGATCGCATGCAGCACGGAATCGGAGGCGTAGCGGTGTTCAGCGATGTCTTTCGCGGACGACCGCAGCGCATACTCTGCCGCATCGTGCCCGCCCGTCGTCGGCCAGGATCCGGCCAGCACGCGGGTCGTGAGATGTCCGGCGCGGACGGACGCCATCATCTCCGGCGTAGCGCCGATCATGCCCTCGACGCAGAATGTCCAGCAGGAGGGGAAGGCCCGTGCCAGCTTGGCGACGAGCAGACGCTCATCCATCGGCTCCTCGGACACGATCCGCATGTCGCGGGCCAGAACAACCTTCTTGATATCCCCTTCAGCCAAGATCGCGACTGTTTCGGAGACGGCATCGGTGAAGCGATCCTCGTCGAGGTCCCCGGGGCCCCACTGGACCTTGCCGAGGTGGCCGATCGGCGCGATGGTCTCGTCGTCACTGGCGGCGTCCGAGCGAACTGTCGTCGTCCACGCGCCCTGCTCGTCCCATCCCAGGATCGTTGCGGGAATGGTGAGAGTGGAGGAATCGGCGGACTCGTCTGCGAAGGAGAATGTGCCGAAGGCTGTCAGGCCCGTGCCTGGCCGGGCGACCTCATCCTCGATCGTCGCGGAGGCTACGACGGCGTCGAACCATCGCTGGGCCTGCGTGAAACGATCGGGGCCGGAGAATGTGCGGGAGGCGGCTCGGCCCCATCCGACCATTCCCGAACGGTCGGTCACCCACATCGCATTCCCGCGTGAACGAGGAATATCCCCGGGACTCGGTCGAGCGTCGGCGGGCCTCGTCACAGCAGAGAGGGAAGTTATGTCGGACACGAGTAAGAAGCTTACTTGGTCAGGGTCCATAATGGAGTTATGAGTCGAGCCACCCTGAAGAAAGACCCGCGCGATGTTGCGGGCATGTTTGACGATGTCGCCAAGCGCTATGACGTGACGAACACCGTCCTCAGCCTGGGACAGGTGTATGTGTGGCGGGCGGCCGTCCGCGAAGCACTTGGAATCACGCCCGGCATGAAAGTCCTCGATATCGCAGCGGGCACGGGAACATCCTCCGTCTCCTACGCGAAGGCCGGTGCCGATGTCGTCGCCCTCGATTTCTCGATCGGCATGGTCACCGTCGGCAAGGAGCGCCAGCCGCAGATGGAGTTCATCGCGGGGGATGCGACGGCACTCCCGTTCGCGGACAACACCTTCGACGCTGTGACGATCTCCTACGGCCTGCGCAATGTTCACGATCCTGACCTGGCGCTTCGGGAGATGCTCCGCGTCGTGCGCCCCGGAGGGACTCTCGTCGTCTGCGAGTTCTCCACTCCCACATGGAAGCCGTTCCGGGATCTCTACAACTTCTATCTCGGCACCGTCATGCCCACGATCTCCTCCGTCGTCTCCTCGGACACGGAAGCCTACGATTACCTCATGGAGTCGATCCTTGCCTGGCCGAACCAGGTGGACTTCGCGGCCCGGATCCAGGAGGCTGGCTGGCGGGGCGTGAACTATCGGAACCTCAGCGGAGGGATTGTCGCCCTTCACAGGGCAACCAAGCCCCGTGGGGCGGATCACTCCATGAATTAGGCAACGCTGGGCTTCTGTAAATGACCACATTCTTCAGTGCGCAAAAGGGATAAATCCGCTGATAGGATGACGCGGATAGCGAAAGGACAGGCGTGGTTTCGAACATGCACGGCGGTGATGCGGACGTCATCGTCGTAGGCGCTGGCCCAGGCGGGTCAGCTACCGCTCACTATCTTGCCCAGACCGGACTGTCGGTCATTATTCTCGAGAAGGCAACGTTCCCGCGGGACAAAATATGCGGGGACGGATTGACGCCCCGAGCGGTTGCCGAGATCATCCGCATGGGGATCGACACCGATGGGTGGATCCGGAACTATTCTCTCGTCGCCTATGGCGGCGGGCGCAGGATCGAAGTCCCATGGCCCGAACTGAACTCGATGCCGTCCTACGGCATGGCTCGAGCTCGGGGCGATCTCGACCACGTGCTGGCACGGCGAGCCGTCGAATCCGGTGCGGACCTGCGCGAGGGAATGACCGTGACCGGCCCCATCATCCACGAGCGCTCCGGCCGCGTCATCGGCGTCGAGGCACGCCCGAAAGGCGCCGATCGCACCGCCCCGCCCCTGCGCTTCCGGGCACCCGTCGTCGTGGACGCAGGCGGAGTCTCGGCACGTCTCGCCACAGCTGTGGGTCGCGAGAAGACGTTCGATCGTCCCATGGGCGTTGCCACCCGCACGTACTTCCGATCGCCCCGGGCTGATGAACCGATCATGGAATCCCACCTCGAGCTGTGGGACGGCGAACCCGGGTCGTCGAACCTCATGCCCGGCTATGGCTGGGTGTTCCCCCTGGGGGACGGGCTCGTCAATGTCGGGCTCGGCTCGCTCTCCTCGACCGCGAAACCCACCGGGATCGATTACCGCAAGCTCTTCGACACGTGGATGCAGCACGTCCCCGAGGAGTGGGGTTTCACACCCGAGAACCAGGTCGGCCAAGTGCGCGGAGCCGCTCTTCCGATGGCATTCAACCGCAAGCCCCACTACGACAACGGCCTCATGCTCGTCGGCGATGCTGGCGGAATGGTCTCCCCCTTCAACGGGGAAGGTATTGCGTACGCGATGCAGTCGGGCCGCATGGCGGCGGATTTCATCGCCCAGGCTCTCGCACGCCGCACCCTTGGCCAGCAGGACCGTGTCCTGCACCAGTATTCGGCCGAGCTGCGCGAAGAGCTCGGCGGGTACTACACGCTGGGACGCGTCTTCGCCTCTCTCATCGAACGGCCGGAAATCATGCATCTGTGCGTGCACTACGGACTGCCCAGGCCCACGCTCATGAGGCTCGTCATGAAGCTTCTCTCCGACGGCTACGACCGTCGGGACGGGGACTGGATGGACAAGCTCATCACCGCACTCACGAAGGCGGTGCCGTCAGCGTGAACGCGCTATTTCCTTGGCGCGCCACGAGCGCGGACTTTAAGGACTACCCTAGAACTGTGAATCTAGCAGGCGCCGTGTGCCTGCGGGTTGTTTGCTCGATGGAGGCGAAATGAACCCCTATACCCCGCTGCTTCTCATGATTGTGGTTGCGGCTGTCGTTGCACTAGGCGGCCTTGTCGGCACCGGCGTGCTCGGACCGAAGAGGTACAACCGCGTCAAACTCGCGAACTACGAATGCGGGATCGAAGCGACGCCGAATGCGGGAACCGCCGGTCGTTTCCCCATCAAGTACTACTTGACCGCCATGACATTCATCATCTTCGACATCGAGGTGGTGTTCTTGTACCCGTGGGCAGTGTCATTCGAGAGACTCGGCGCTTTCGGGCTGATCGCAGTGCTCACATTCATTTTCCTGATCACCGTCCCCTTCGTCTACGAATGGCGACGCGGCGGCCTGGAATGGGACTGAGGAGATAAATCATGGAACATGACAACGATGCATCACCGGGCATCATGCTCACCACTCTCGAGGCCGTGACAGGCTGGGGCCGGTCACGGTCCCAATGGCCCGTCACCATGGGCCTTGCGTGCTGCGCTATCGAGATGATGGCGGCGGGTACGCCCCGCTTCGACATGGCACGCTTCGGGCTCGAGGTCTTCCGAGCCTCCCCCCGTCACGCCGACCTCATGATCGTCTCCGGGCGAGTCAGCCACCGTATGGCGCCGGTCGTCCGCAACATCTACGACCAGATGGCCGACCCTAAATGGGTGATCTCCATGGGTGTGTGCGCCTCCTCCGGCGGCATGTTCAACAACTATGCGATCGTCCAGGGCGTGGACCACATCGTCCCGGTCGACATCTACCTGCCGGGATGTCCTCCGCGCCCCGAGATGCTCATCAACTCGGTACTCGAGCTGCGCAAGCTCACGTCGCAGGAGAAGTTCTTCGGCCATCGCAAGGCCGTTGCCCGCAAGGCGGAGCAGGCCGCTCTCGCCGCAACCCCGACGCATGAGATGAAGGGACTGCTCGCGTGACAGACAACGAACTCGCCCGCGGCGGACGCACGAACCTCGAGATCATCCGCACCGGCCACGCCATGTGGGGCGTCGATGGAACCGGCGACACGTCCGGCTTCGACACGCTCAAGCGCACGGTCACGATGGCTCCCGCCGCGACGCGCCCCTACGGCTCCTGGTTCGACGAGGCAGTGGATATCCTCATCGAGCTGATCACCGCCGCCGGGCACAACCCTGATGACGTCATCGAGAAGGTTGTCATCGACCGCGGCGATCTCATCATCTTCGTCGTGCGCGAGCATTCGCCCATGGTCGCCAAGATGCTCCGTGACGATCAGGATCTGCGCTTCGAGCTGTGCCTGGGAAGCTCCGCGGTGCACTACCCGGAGGACAAGGGCCGCGAGCTGCACGCCTTCACGGCACTCTTCTCCATCACGCACAATCGCAAGATCGCCATGGAGGTCGTGGCACCGGACGCGGACCCGCACATGCCGACTCTCGTCGGCGTCTACCCGGGCAACGACTGGCACGAACGCGAAGCATGGGACCTCATGGGGATCGTCTTCGACGGTCACCCGGGACTCACCCGCACCGCCATGCCCGACGACTGGGTGGGGCACCCGCAACGCAAGGATTACCCGCTCGGTGGTATCCCCGTCGAATACAAGGGCGCGGTCGTCCCGCCGCCGGACACTCGGAGGAGCTACAACTGATGTCATCGACAGATTCCCGGTTCTACGCCACTGCTGGCGCAACCGAAGAAGAGATGAACTCCGCCCCGCAGCATCACGCGATGGGCGGGGACTGGTCAGACCTGAGTGCTGAGGCTGAGCGGCTGGGCGAAGAGCGCATCGTCGTCAACATGGGCCCCGTCCATCCCTCCACGCACGGCGTCTACCGCCTGCTGCTCGAGCTGGACGGCGAGTACGTGCGCGAGCTCCGCTCCTCCACGGGCTTCCTCCACACCGGCATCGAGAAGAACATGGAATACCGCAACTGGGTCCAGGGCGTCGCGTTCTGCACGCGCATGGACTATGTCGCACCGTTCTTCCAGGAGGTCGGCTACGCTCTCGCGGTCGAGAAGCTGCTCGGCATCACCGACCAGATCCCGCGCCGCGCCAGCCAGATCCGCGTTCTCCTCATGGAGCTCAACCGCGTCGCCTCCCATCTCGTCGCGATCGGCTCGTCCAACAACGAGCTCGGCGCAACGACCATGATGACGCTGGCTTTCCGCGCCCGTGAGGACATCCTCCGGATCTTCGAGCGCATCACCGGCCTGCGCATGAACCACTCATATGTTCGTCCCGGCGGCCTCCCCGACGATCTGCCCGAGGGCACGATCGACTACATCCGCGAACTCCTCCCCAACGTGCGCGCGACGATGTCGGAGATGCAGGACCTGGTCATGCAGAACCCGATCTTCAAGGCACGTCACGTCGACATCTCCACACTGCCGCTCGCCGGCATGTTGGCCCTCGGCATGACGGGCCCGAACCTGCGCGCCGCAGGCCTGCCCTTCGACCTGCGCAAGACTCAACCCTACTGCGGGTACGAGAACTACGAGTTCGAGGTCCCGGTCGCCGACAAGTCCGATGCGTACAACCGTGCGGGCCTGCGCTTCCAGGAAGCCTACGAGTCGATTCACATCGTCTACCAGGTCCTCGACGCCCTCGAAGAGTCCGAGGGTGAGCCGGTCATGATCGAGGATCCGAAGATCGCGTGGCCCTCGAAAATGACGATCGGCAGCGACGGCCAGGGCCAGTCCTTCGAGCACATCAAGGAGATCATGAACGACTCGATGGAGTCGCTGATCCACCACTTCAAGCTCGTGACCGAGGGCTTCGCTGTTCCGGCGGGCCAGGTCTATCAGCTGGTCGAGCACGCCAAGGGCACCCTCGGCGTCCACCTCGTCTCAGCCGGCGGCACCCGCCCCTACCGCGCTCACTTCCGTGATCCCGGCTTCTCCAACCTGCAAACGCTAGGCATGATGAGCGAGGGCGGCATGCTCTCGGACGTCATCATCGCACTGGCATCAATCGACCCAGTGATGGGAGGCGTTGATCGCTAATGTCCGAACGCTTTACCGCGGATGTCGAAGCTCGACTCCGTCATGAGATGGCACAGATCATTGCCAAGTATCCCGACGACAGGTCGGCGCTCCTGCCGATGCTGCACCTCATCCAGTCAGAAGACGGCTACGTCTCCCCGCGCGGCATCGCACTCTGCTCGGACGTGCTGTCCCTGACGCGCGCAGAAGTATCGGCGGTTGCGACCTTCTACTCCCAGTACCGCAGGCGCCCCAACGGCGAATACAACGTCGGTGTGTGCACGAACGCGCTCTGCGCGGTCATGGGCGGCGACATCATCTGGGAGAAGCTCTCCGAGCACCTCGGCATCGGCCACGATCAGACCACGGCGGATGGCAAGATCACGCTCGAACAGCTCGAATGCAACGCCGCGTGCGACTACGCCCCTGTCATCATGGTGAACTGGGAGTTCTTCGACAACCAGACCCCAGCATCGGCTCTCGAACTCGTCGACAAGATCACCGCAGGCGAGGACATCGCTCCCACCCGTGGCGCCGACAAGGTTCACACGTTCAAGGAGATCTCGCACGTTCTCGCGGGATTCGAAGACGGTCACGTCGATGAGGGGCCGGCCGCTGGCCCCGAGTCCCTCGTTGGCCTGCGTTATGCTCGCGAGCGCGGCTGGTCTGCGCCCCAGGCAGTAGGGGAGGAACAGAAGTGACAACGTCGAAACTGACTCCGGTGATCTCCAATACGTGGGATGCACCGCAGCCGTGGAAGCTCGATACCTACCGTCAGCAGGGCGGCTACGAGGCACTTGAGAAGGCGTGGAGCTTCGCCGATGGCGAGCTCACGAACATCGTCAAGGAATCGGGCCTCCGCGGACGCGGCGGTGCAGGCTTCCCGACGGGCCTCAAGTGGTCGTTCCTTCCGGCCCCGGATGGTGGACCCCGTTACCTCGTCGTCAACGCCGACGAGTCGGAGCCGGGAACCTGTAAAGACATCCCTGTCCTCATGGCCAACCCCCATGCGCTTATCGAAGGCATGGCGATCTGCTTGAAGGCCATCGGCGGTCATCACGGCTTCATCTACCTCCGCGGCGAGGTCGTCCACGTCTATCGGCGCCTCATGGCGGCCGTGCGCGAAGCCTACGAGGCTGGGATTCTCGGCAAGGGCCGCGGCCCGAACGGTGACTACGACCTGGACATCACGGTCCATGCCGGTGCCGGTGCCTACATCTGCGGTGAAGAGACGGCTCTGCTCGACTCACTCGAGGGTCGTCGCGGCCAGCCGCGCCTCAAGCCCCCGTTCCCGGCAGTCAAGGGCTATCTGGCTCGTCCCACGGTCGTCAACAATGTCGAGACGATCGCGTCGGTTCCCGGGATCATCAAGAACGGTTCCGACTGGTTCGCGTCCATGGGCACCGAGCGCTCGAAGGGCCACGGCTTCTTCTCCCTGTCCGGCCACGTCAAGAACCCGGGCCAGTACGAAGCACCCTTCGGCATCACGATGAGGGAACTGCTTGAGATGGCGGGCGGTATCCGCGACGGCCACGAACTGAAGTTCTGGACCCCGGGCGGCTCGTCGACCGCGATCCTCGGGCCGGATGCTCTTGACGTTCCGCTCGGCTACGAAGAGGTGATGGGCGTCGGTTCGATGCTGGCGACCCGTGCGCTGCAGGTGTTCGACGAGACCACCTCGGTTGTGCGCGTCGTCCGCGCCTGGACTGACTTCTATCAGCACGAGTCATGCGGCAAGTGCACGCCGTGCCGTGAGGGCACCTTCTGGATGAGGCAAGTCATGCATCGTCTCGAGGCTGGCAAGGGCCTTCCCACCGATATCGACATGCTGTACGAGATCGCAGGAAACATCGCAGGCCGCTCCTTCTGCGCGCTCGGCGATGCCTCCGCGGTGCCGGTCCAATCCGGGATCACCATGTTCCGCGAGGAGTTCGAGCAGGGCCTCCACACGCCCGCTTGGGAACTCTTCCCCTATGAAAAGTCCGCACTCTTCTCCGAAGTAGGTGTCTCATGACAGCGACGACTGAAACAGATCTCGTCACACTCAAGGTTGACGGTCAGGACGTTGCCGTTCCCCAGGGAACTCTTATCATCCGCGCCGCCGAGCAGGTCGGGATCCGTATCCCGCGGTTCTGCGATCATCCGCTGCTCAAGCCTGCCGGTGCCTGCCGACAGTGCCTCGTCGAGGTTGCTCGTCCGGGCCGCGACGGCAACCTTGCGAAGGGCCCCAAGCCCGTCGCATCGTGCGCTGAGGCAGTCAGCCCGGGCATGGAGGTCTACACCCAGAACGCTTCGGATGTCGCCGACAAGGCTCAGTCGGGGATCATGGAGTTCCTCCTCATCAACCATCCGCTCGACTGCCCCGTCTGCGACAAGGCTGGCGAATGTCCGCTGCAGAACCAGGCGATGTCCGATGGTCGCGGAAAGTCCCGCTTCACCGACATCAAGCGCACCTTCCCGAAGCCGATCAAGGTGTCGTCGCAGATCCTCCTTGACCGTGACCGCTGCATCCTCTGCCAGCGCTGCACCCGTTTCCAGTCGGAGATCGCGGGCGATCCGTTCATTCAGCTCCAGGGCCGTTCAGGCGGCAGCCCCTCCTACGAGGTGCATGGCCTGCACGGTTCCCAGATCGGCAACTTCGATGCGGGTATCCTCGGCTTCGCCGACGGCGACCACGTTCAGGAACCTGTCGAGACATTCGAGACGGTCGGCCCCATGGGTGAGGCTGCTCTCGTCGTCGGCATGAAGCCGGGCCCCGTGGGCGAGTCCGAGCTCGACGAGTCGGGTCGTCCCTTCTCGTCGTACTTCTCCGGCAACACGATCCAGATCTGCCCCGTCGGGGCGCTGACCTCTGCCGCCTACCGGTTCCGTGCCCGCCCCTTCGATCTCGTCTCCGTTCCGTCGGTGACAGAGCACGACGCGTCCGGTTCCGACATCCGTGTCGATTTCCGCCGGGGCACCGTCGTGCGCCGTCTCGCCGGTAACGATGCCGAGGTCAACGAAGAGTGGATCACGGACAAGGATCGCTTCGCGTTCCGCTGGCAGCAGGGAGAGGACCGCCTCACGGTTCCTCTCGTCCGCGACGAGGACGGCAATCTCGTTCCCACGTCGTGGGCGGATGCGATGGATGTTGCGGCTCGCGGCCTGCAGCAGGCCGAGCAGTCCGGCATTCTCACCGGTGGCCGCCTGCCTCTCGAGGATTCCTTCGCGTACGCGAAGTTCGCTCGGACCGTTCTCGGCCACAACAACATCGATTTCCGCACGAGGCCCTCCTCGGAGGAGGAGGACGCCTTCCTCGCATCCACCGTGGTCAACACAGGCCTCGGCGTGACCTACCGCGAGATCGAATCCGCGAAGCACGTCTTCCTTGTCGGCCTCGAGCCGGAAGAGGAATGCGGATCGATCTTCCTCCGACTCCGCAAGGGTGTCCTCGCAGGCTCGACATCGGTGTCCGTGCTCGCTCCGTTCGCGACACGAGGAACGCTCAAGATGTCGGGAACTCTCGTCACGGCAGCACCCGGCACGGAACCCTCCGTCCTCGCGGCCGTTGTCGCAGGTTCAGAGCAGGAGCATCTTGCCGCTCTCTACAGCCGCCTGACGGATGGTGTCATCCTTGTCGGCGAACGCGCCGCAGAAACTCCCGGCACTCTGTCGGAGGTTCTCAATCTCGCAGAGCGTACCGGCGCCCGGGTTCAGTGGGTGCCCCGCCGTGCGGGTGACCGCGCCGCTCTCGAAGCCGGTGCTGTTCCCTTCCTCCTCCCCGGAGGACGTCCCGTGGCAGACAGCCAGGCCCGTGTCGATGCTGGCGTCACGTGGGAAGCATCGATGCCGAGCCAGCGCGGCTTCGGAACGGATGCGATGCTCGAGGCGGCCCGCGCGGGACGACTCGCTCTCATCGCCGCAGGCGTTGAGCTTGCCGATCTTCCGGCCGGAGCCGATGAGGCTCTCCAGGCATCACCCTTCGTCATCTCGTTCGAGGTGCGCCGCTCCCGGATCACCGCCGCCGCAGACGTTGTCTTCCCGGTCGCGCCCCCCGTCGAGAAGGGCGGAACCTTCATCAACTGGGAGGGACGCGAACGTCCCTTCGGACAGGTGCTGACCTCGACCGCTCTGACGGACCGTCAGGTCCTTGCCGAGCTGGCCGAGGAACTCGGGCACGATCTGGGTCTCCACACGCTCGCCGACGTCCACGCCGAATACCGTGAGTTCGCAGGCTGGGATGGTGCACGCCTTCCCCGCCCGATCGTGCTCGGCAACCCGGTGCCCGCACCGGGCGAACGCGAGGCTGTCCTCTCCACCTGGCATCTCATGATCGATGATGGTCGTCTGCAGGACTTCGAGCCGCACCTGGCCGGAACTGCGCACCGATCGATTGCTCGTCTCTCACCCGCGACGGCCGAGTCTCTCGGCGTGACGGGGGATTCGACGATCACCGTCACAGGTCCGACAGGCTCCATCACGGTTCCCGTCGTCCTGTCCCACATGCCCGACAGGGTTGTATGGCTCCCGAAGAAATCCCCGGCCTGCCATGTGGCAGACCTGGGCGTTCAGCCGGGCAGCATCGTGTCTCTCGCTGCGGAGGTCAAATAATGTTCCAGCTTCCTACTGACTTGGCTCAGCCGGTCGCGGACTTCTCCCAGGACACGTGGTGGATCTGGCTGATCAAAGCCGTCTTCATCGTGCTGTACCTGATCCTGTCCGTCATTCTCGCCCTGTGGGTGGAACGCCGCGGCCTGGGCCGTATGCAGACCCGTCTGGGCCCGAACGTCACCGGCTTCATGGGCTTGGGCCAGGCGTTCGCTGACGCCATCAAGCTCATGGCCAAAGAGGATTTCTGGCTCAAGGGAGCAGACAAGGTCCTCTACTTCCTCGCACCGGCGATCTCCGCCCTGTGCGCATTCTCCATCTTCGCCGTCATGCCCTTCGGCCCGCAGGTCTCCCTCTTCGGGATCGAGACGCCGCTCCAGCTCGCGGACTCGTCCGTGGCGATGCTCTACATCCTCGCTGTCGCGGCTCTCGGCGTGTACGGTCTCGTTCTCGGCGGCTGGTCGGCAAACTCGACCTACCCGCTCCTCGGAGCTGTTCGAAGCGCAGCCCAGGTCATCAGCTACGAGCTCGGCATGGGACTGTCCCTCGCCTCCGTCTTCCTCGTTGCGGGAACGATGTCGACGTCCTCGCTCGTCGAGAACCAGACGAGCCTGTGGCACGTCTTCATCTGCCTGCCCGCCTTCGTCACCTACTTCATCTGCATGGTCGGCGAAGTCAACCGTCTCCCCTTCGACCTCCCCGAGGCCGAGGGCGAGCTCGTGGCCGGGCACACGACCGAATACTCGGCGATGAAGTTCGGCTGGTTCTACCTTTCCGAATACATCAACATGCTCAACGTGTCGGCCGTCGCCGTTGTCGTCTTCTTCGGCGGCTGGCGTGCACCGTTCCCGATCTCGACAATCGGCGGGGGCATGTTCAACGAGGGCTGGTGGCCCATGCTCTGGTTCTTCCTCAAGACCTGGATGTTCATGTTCGCCATGATCTGGATCCGCGGAACCCTCCTGCGCATGCGCTACGACCACTTCATGAAGCTCGGATGGAAGGTTCTCATCCCGGTCGCCCTGGGCTGGCTCGTCTCCGTCGCCGTTATCCAGGGGCTCGGCTCCTTCACCGACATCGATACGCAGACGATCCTGTTCGTCCTCGCGGCCGTGTTCTTCGTGATCTTCGCCGTCCTCTGGTTCGTGGACGACAAGAAGGCTGACACGGAGAGCCCCGCAGACGGCGTCGTCGAGAAGGACGACTTCGATGCCTTCGCCGGAGGATTCCCGGTACCGCCGCTGCCGGGCCAGGCGCTCCCGCCATCCCCCCGAGCCAAGCGCGCACCCGCCTATTCATCTACCGCAAAGGAGGCAGGTTCCGATGAGTGACAACCAGACACCGGAACGCCGCCCGATCGACCCGGCCCTGTACAGCCCGTCGAAGAAGGGCCCGATCGGGAAGTTCTTCGCGCCTGTCGCCGGCTTCGGCGTGACCATCTCATCGATGTTCCGCCCAGTCGTCACGGAAGAGTACCCGTTCAAGAGGACACCGACCCAGCCTCGTTTCCACGGCCGCCACCAGCTGAACCGGTACGCGGACGGCTTGGAGCGCTGCATCGGCTGCGAAATGTGTGCATGGGCGTGCCCGGCTGACGCGATCTATGTCGAGGCCGGCAACAACACTCCCGATGAGCAGTACTCGCCCGGCGAACGCTACGGCAAGGTCTACCAGATCAACTACCTGCGCTGTATCCTCTGCGGGCTCTGCATCCAGGCCTGCCCGACGAGGGCACTGACCATGACGAACGACTTCGACGACCTTGTCGGTCCCACTCGTGAATCGCTCATCTTCGAGAAGCAGGACCTGCTCGCACCCATGCTTGACGGCATGCTCGCGGCGCCCCACCCGATGGTGGAGGGCACCGACGACGATGACTACTACCGCAATGAAGTGACGGGCCCGACCCAGGACCAGATCGATTGGGTGGCAGAACGCCGCCCCAACGATCCCACCCTCGAGGCTGCGCGTCCCGTCAAGGAGGCAGCGAAGTGAATCCGTACCTCGCCACCGCGATCGACCCGGCCACCGGGACCGTGACGACCGGTGAAACGATCCTGTTCTGGGTTCTCGCCCCGATCATGGTCGCCCTCGCCCTGGGCCTGCTGTTCGCGAAGAAGGCTGTGTATGCGACCGTGTCGGTCATCGCCGTCATGGTCTTCCTCGCCTTCCTCTACACCGCACTCGAGGCGCCCTTCCTGGGCGTCGTCCAGGTCATCGTGTACACGGGCGCGATCATGATGCTCTTCCTGTTCGTGCTCATGCTGATCGGCGTCGACTCCTCCGACTCGATCGTCGAGTCGATCAAGGGGCAGCGCTGGATCGCCGGTCTTGCCGCGATCGGTCTCATCCTCGTCCTGTCCGGTTCGGTTCTCACTGCGACAGGACAGCCCATCGCAGTCGGCCTGGCCGAAGTCAACGCCGAATCCAACCCCGTTGCTGTCGCAACCGATATCTTCGGAAATCACGTTCTGACGATGGAGCTGACGGGTGCGCTCCTCATCACCGCAGCGCTCGGTGCGATGACTCTCACGCATCGCGAGCGGCTCACCCCGCGCAAGACGCAGCTCGATGTGGCGGAAGAGAAGATGATGGCGTACGCCGAGCATGGCGTGCACCCCGGTCAGTCGCCCAACTCGGGTGTCTTCGCCGAATCGAACTCGGCGACGAACCCTGCGCTCACGGTGGGCGGCAAGCCCGTCGAAGAGTCCGTCTCCCGCATCCTCCGCATCCGCGGACAGGCCCGCACCGTCGGCGAGATCTCGCCCGCAACGGTGGAGCGCATCGCTCGAGCATCGGACACGCGCCCCTCCATCGACGGCCCCACAACGTTCGGTGCTATCGGCCAGGTCGGCCTGCCCGGCATGCCGGGCGAGGCGCGTCCCGCCGCTCCGACACAGAGCACGGATGTTGCCGCCGTCGGAGAATCCGCATTCCAGGACGAGGCGCAGTCGGACGACGTGCCGACGGCCCGGGAACATCAGGAAGCCGAAGAGATCAAGCCGGATTCCGCTAAAGAGGAGGACAACAAGTGAGCCTCATGAACTACGTCATCTTGGCATTCATCCTGTTTGCCATTGGCGCGGCCGCCGTCCTCACTCGGCGCAACTCGATCATCGCCCTCATGGGTGTCGAGCTCATGCTCAACTCGTGCAACCTCGCGCTCGTGACCTTTGCCCGCATGCACGGGAACATCACGGGCCAGACGGTCGCGTTCTTTGTCATGGTCGTGGCAGCGGCCGAGGTCGTCATCGGCCTGGCAATCATCGTGTCCATTTTCCGAACCCGCAGGTCGGCGTCTGTTGACGCGCCGAACCTGCTGAAGAACTGACGGGGGTAGGCAGTGAATATCACCGCTATCGAAGCGACCGGCAACGTGTCGCTGATCTGGCTCGCGGTTGCGATCCCGCTCCTGTCAGCAGGGCTCCTGCTCGTGCTCGGCAAGACCGCCAAGGCGTGGGGCCACTGGCTCGGCGTCGCGGCCTCCGCGGGCGCACTCCTCGTGGGCCTCACCGTCGCCCTTGATCTCCTGAGCAAGGACGCCGCGGATCGTATCCAGAACGTCACGCTCTACGACTGGATCCCCGGCGGGGAGCTGAATGTCGAGTTGGGCATGAGGGTCGACCCGCTGTCGATCACCTTCGTCCTGCTCGTCACATTCGTCGGCACCCTCATCCACCTCTACTCGGTGGCCTACATGTCGCACGACAAGGATCGGACGAGATTCTTCGCGTACCTCAACCTGTTCGTCGCCGCCATGCTCCTGCTCGTGCTCGGCAACTCCTACCTGGTCCTCTTCGTGGGATGGGAAGGCGTGGGTCTCGCCTCCTACCTGCTCATCGGATTCTGGAACCAGGTTCCCGAGTACGCGACGGCAGGCAAGAAGGCCTTCGTCATGAACCGCGTGGGCGACCTCGGCATGCTCCTCGCGATGATGACGATGTTCGCCGCGTTCGGCACTGTCACGTTCGACGGTGTTTCGGCCGAGGCGTCCGCGGCAGGGGAGGGCACCCTCCTCGCCATCGGCATCTTCCTCCTCGTCGCGGCCTGCGGCAAGTCTGCCCAGTTCCCGCTCCAGGCGTGGCTGGGTGACGCGATGGCGGGGCCGACCCCGGTCTCCGCACTCATCCATGCCGCAACAATGGTGACCGCCGGCGTCTACCTCATGGTCCGCTCCGGCTTCATCTATGCAGGTGCAGAAACCGCTCAGCTGCTCGTCGCGATCATCGGTACCATCACCCTGATCTTCGGTGCGATCGTCGGTGCCGCGAAGGACGACATGAAGAAGGTCCTCGCGGCCTCCACCATGTCCCAGATCGGTTACATGATGCTCGCCGCGGGCCTCGGCCCCATCGGTGCAGCGTTCGCCATCTTCCACCTGGTCACGCACGGCTTCTTCAAGGCCGGCATGTTCCTCGGTGCCGGCTCCGTCATGCACGCCATGGACGACGAGGTCGACATGCGCAAGTTCGGCGGACTGTGGAAGCACATGCGGATTACGTGGGCGACGTTCGGTCTCGGCTACCTCGCCATCATCGGTTTCCCCTTCCTGTCCGGGTTCTTCTCGAAGGATTACATCATCGAGGCGGCCTTCGTGGGAGAGGGCTGGCAGCCGTGGGTGTTCGGAACTGCGACACTCCTCGTCGCGGGTCTGACCGCGTTCTACATGTCGCGCATGTTCTTCATGATCTTCCACGGCACGCCCCGCTGGGAGCAGTCTGGTCCGAATGCGAAGCATCCGCACGAGTCCCCGCTCCTCATGACCATCCCGATGATCGTCCTCGCGATCGGCTCGGTCGGACTCGGATTCGTCCTCGACTCGGGCGACCGTTTCGTGAGGTTCCTCGAGCCCGTCACCGGTGCGATCGAGCATCACGATCCGGTGATCCCGATCCCGGTCATCATTGCGCTGACACTGGGTCTCGTCGCCGTCGGCGTCGCGCTCGCCTATGTCATGTACGTCCGCAGCGAGGTGCCGGTCACGGCACCCGCAGCGAACTCCCTGGTCACTGCAGCTCGCAACGACCTGCACCAGGACACCATCAACGAGAGCCTCTTCATGCGTCCCGGCCAGTGGCTGACGCGCGGAGTCGGTATCAGCGATCAGTCTGTCATCGACGGCCTGGTCATGGCGGTAGCACGGAGCTTCAGCACCGTGGGCCGCGGCGTCGGAAAGATTCAGAACGGTTATGCGCGATCGTACGCGGGACTCATGTCCCTCGGTGTGGTCGTCGTCATCGCCCTAGCGCTCCTGGCGCGGATCTGACCGGGACTGGAGGAATAGAGAGTAAATGAATACCTCACAAGCGGCAGCCTTCCCGTGGCTGACTGTCCTAATCCTGGTGCCCTTGGTCGCAGCCATCGTGCTGGCGTTCGCCAAGTCGCTCCATCGGCACGCGAAGGCCTATGGCCTTGCGGTGTCAGTCCTCGTCCTCATCGGCGCCATCGTTGCGTTCCTTGCCGGGTTCGATGCTGGCCAGGCCGGCACCGTCCAACTGGCAGAGACGTATTCGTGGATGCCGACACTCGGTGTGTCGATCGCGTGGGGCGTCAACGGGATGAGCGCGGTCATGATCGGCCTCGCTGTCCTGCTCGTCCCCCTCGTCATCCTCACGGCGGACTCCGATCGCTTCCTCTCAGCAGAGGAAGAGGCCGCGGGTAGCCGCAAGGCCGGCTACATCGGCTGGGTCCTCGTCCTCGAATCCGTCATGATCGCGATCTTCGCGGCCCAGGACGTGTTCCTGTTCTACGTGGTCTTCGAGGCGATGCTGATCCCCGTCTACTTCCTCATCGGCTCGTATGGTGGACCGAAGAGCAGCGCGGCAGCGATCAAGTTCCTCCTGTACTCCCTCGCGGGCGGGCTCATCATGCTCGTCGGCATCGTCGCAGTCTTCGTCTTCGGCCCCGGCGGCCCCCAGGGCTTCCTCATCGCCAACCTGACAGATTCGGTGTCTGGATCGCAGACGGCACAGATGCTCATGTTCCTGTCGTTCTTCATCGCGTTCGCGGTGAAGGCACCGATGTTCCCCGTGCACACGTGGCTGGCGGACGCGACAGAGCAGGCACCATCCGGCACATCCGCTCTCCTTGTCGGCGTACTCGACAAGGTCGGCACCTATGGCATGATCGCGATCTGCCTGCCGCTCTTCCCCGGAGCAGCATCGGATGCTGCGCTGATCATCATGATCTTTGCTGTCATCTCCATCCTCTGGGGCGGTTTCGTCGCCATCTACTCCCGCGATCTCATGCGCCTGATCGCGTTCACCTCCGTGTCGCACTTCGGCTTCATGGTCATGGGCATCTTCTCCGGCTCCGAGGTCGCCATGACGGGCGCCATCCTCTACATGGTGGCGCACGGTGTCGGCACCGCGGCGCTCTTCCTCATCGTCGGGTACATGGCGAAGCGGGGCGGCTCCCAGAACGTGACCGACTACGGCGGCTGGCAGCGGGTGACGCCCGTCCTCGCGGGTGCCTTCCTCATCGCAGGCCTCGCGACACTGTCCCTGCCGGGACTGTCGGGCTTCGTCCCGGAGTTCATGGTCCTCGTCGGAACGTTCAGCGTCTCGAAGGTCATCGGCGGCATCGCCGTCATCGGCGTCATCCTCGCGGCGCTCTACATTCTCCTGCCCTACCAGCGTGTCTTCACTGGCCCGCGCCCGGATATCACCGTTCCGGATCTGAGCGGCGCGGAGAAGACAGTCGTCGGCGTTCTTACGGCCGCCATGCTAGCCCTGGGCTTCCTGCCGGGGCCTGTCATCGACCTCGTCCAGCCGGTAGCCGAGCAGGCAGTCGTCTTCCTCGACTCGTCGACCACATCCGCGCTCACTGAAGGGAACCTCAAGTGACTAACTTTGTGACCCCCGTGGTCGATTGGGCCGCGCTCGCCCCGACCCTTATCGTCATGGGCGCAGCGGTCCTCGGCGTCCTCATCGAGGCGTTCGCGCCTCGCACCGCCCGCCGCGGCATCCAGGTGACGTTGACTCTCCTCGCGCTGGCGGGTGCTCTGGTCGCCGTCGTGTGGCGGTGGACTGAGGTCGAAGCAAACGGTGCGCAGACGATCGTCGGCGGACAGCTCATCGAGGATCCGTTCACGATCGCAGCGCAGGGCATCGTCCTCATCAGCGCAATCCTTGCCGCGTTCGTCATCGCGGACCGTACCCAGACACGAGAGGGTGCCTTCGCAGCATCCGCAGCCGCGCGTCCCGGTTCCCCGGAAGAGCGCGAGCTGACTCGAGCCGGTGTGGAGCAGACCGAGGTCTACCCGCTGGTCCTGTTCGCAGTGACCGGCATGATGGTGTTCCCGGCAGCGGGCGACCTGCTGACGCTCTTCATCGCCCTCGAGGTCCTCTCCCTGCCGCTCTACGTGCTGTCGGGACTGTCCCGCCGCCGTCGTCTGATCTCCCAGGAAGCAGCTCTCAAGTACTTCCTTCTGGGTGCGTTCTCGTCGGCGTTCTTCCTCATGGGCATCGCACTCCTGTACGGCTTCTCCGGTTCTATCCGCTACTCCGAGGTGGCCTCCGCAACATCGGTGACAGTGGGCATGGATTGGATGCTGATCGTCGGCATCGTCCTCGTCCTCATCGGCCTGCTCTTCAAGGTTGGTGCGGTCCCGTTCCACTCGTGGACTCCTGACGTCTACCAGGGCGCTCCGACGCCGATCACCGGTTTCATGGCTGCGGGTACGAAGGTCGCGGCTTTCGCCGCGATGATCAGGTTCCTGTACATCATCGGCGGCGGCATGAAGGCTGACCTGCAGATCATGCTGTGGGCCATCATCATCGCAACCATGCTGCTCGGTACGGTTCTCGGCCTCGTCCAGACCGATATCAAGCGCATGCTGGCCTACTCCTCGGTCGCACACGCGGGCTTCGTCCTCATCGCCGTCACGTCATACGGCTCCACCGGCATCAGCTCCACCCTGTTCTACCTCCTCGCCTACTCCGTCGCGACGGTCGGTGCCTTCGGCGTCGTCACTCTCGTCCGGGAGAAGGACTCGGCCGGGAACATCACGGGTGAGGCGACGTCATTGAGCTCGTGGGCGGGTCTCGCCAAGCGCAAGCCCATACTCGCTGTCGCCATGCTGATCTTCCTCCTGTCCTTCGCAGGTATCCCCCTGACGGGCGGCTTCGAAGGAAAGTTCACGGCATTCGCCGCAGGTATTGCCGGTGGTGCGTGGCCTCTCGTCCTCATCGCCGTCATCGCATCGGCAGCGACAGCGTTCTTCTACTTCCGCCTCATCCTCCTCATGTTCTTCACGGAGCCGGATGAGGGGACGACCGTTGTGGCGTCCGAGGGCATGTCCCTCGTCGCGATCGTCCTCTGCGCTGTGGCAACGATCGCGCTGGGCGTCGTGCCCGGCCCGGTCCTCCAGTTCCTCTCCGAGGCGGCGGTGCTTCTCCCGTGATCGAAGAACTCGTCAGCGCAACGGGCGGACTCAACGACCGTCTGACCGAACTGATGGAGAACGTGGAAACACGTCTCCAGGCGGCCGTGCGCTCACCCGAGCCCGATGTTGACGCTCTGACGAAGCACCTCGCGGCGGCGGGCGGCAAGCGGCTGCGTCCCGCGCTCTGCAATCTCACGTCGTTCCTCGGGCCGGATGCTGGCAATGAGGCGACGGAGATCTCCGCAACGGTGGTCGAGCTGACGCACCTGGCCACCCTCTACCACGACGATGTCATGGACGAGGCGCCCATGAGGCGCGGTGTTGTCTCTGCCCAGCAGCTCGCCGGGAACTCGGCTGCGATTCTCGCGGGGGACGTGCTGTTCGCGAAAGCATCGACCCTTATTGCCGAACTCGGCCCGGAGGCTGTCCGCCTCCACGCGGTCACGTTCGAGCGTCTGTGCTTCGGCCAGCTGCGCGAGACTCTCGGCGCACCGGACAATGTCAGTGCTCGCGACAACTACATCCATGTCCTAGCAGAGAAGACGGGGTCGCTGATCGCGGCATCGGCACGCTACGGCGTGCTGGCCTCGAACGGTCGTCCCGAGCATGCTGATGCTGTGGCCGAGTTCGGTGAGAAGGTGGGCGTCGCCTTCCAGCTCGCCGACGACGTCATCGACATCATGTCCGATGGTGATGTGACCGGCAAGACTCCCGGCACGGACCTTCGCGAAGGAGTCGAGACGATGCCGATCCTGCTCCTCAAGGAGAGGGCGGAAGCGGGGACGATCGACGCGGATGGGCAGAAGATCCTCGACCTGCTCGCGGGCGAGATCGGTGACGACACCGTCAAGGAGTCTGTCGCCCTGCTGCGTCGGCACAGTGTCATGGAGGACGTGCGGGCACTGGCCCAGGAATGGTCCGACTCCGCGATCGGCGCGCTCGAGCCGCTGCCGGATGGGGAAGTCAAGAATGGTCTGATCGCTTTTGCTCGACTCATGGTCGATCGCATCAGCTGAACGGCGAATATCCGCCCGAGTTCTTCCCGAGCTCGGGCGGATATCTTTTTAGGCCGTACAATAGAACGCAGTTGTCCCACTCCCAGGAGAGTAGATTCGTGTCAAAGATTCTTAACAAGATTCTTCGTGCCGGCGAAGGCCGCATCGTGAAGAAGCTGCAGAACATCGCCAAGCAGGTCGACGCACTCGAGGAGTCGTTCCTCGACCTCTCGGATGATGAGCTGCGGGGGATGACAGACGAGTTCAAGGAACGGCTCGAGGACGGCGAGACGCTCGACCAGATCCTTCCAGAAGCCTTCGCTGTCGTGCGGGAAGCTGCGAGCCGCACGCTCGGCCAACGCCACTACACCGTGCAGATCATGGGCGGTGCGGCCCTGCACCTGGGCAACATTGCCGAGATGAAGACGGGTGAAGGCAAGACACTGGTCGCGACGCTCCCCGCCTACCTCAATGCTTTGACGGGCAAGGGCGTCCACGTCATCACCGTCAACGACTATCTCGCGACCTACCAGTCCGATCTCATGGGCCGAGTGTTCCGCTTCCTCGGCATGTCAACGGGATGTATCACGTCCGGGATGACACCCGCCCAGCGCCGCGAGCAGTACGCCGCCGACGTCACGTACGGCACGAACAACGAGTTCGGCTTCGACTATCTGCGCGACAACATGGCGTGGAAGGTTGATGAGCTCGTGCAGCGCGAGCACTACTTCACGATCATCGATGAGGTCGACTCGATTCTCATCGACGAGGCAAGGACGCCTCTCATCATCTCCGGCCCCGCCGAGGGAGATGCGAACAAGTGGTATCAGGAGTTCGCCCGCATCGTCTCCGCGCTCCGCAAGGACACCGATTACGAAGTCGACGAGAAGAAGCGCAACGTCGGCATTCTCGAGCCCGGGATCGACAAGATCGAGGACCAGCTCGGCATCGACAACCTGTACGAGTCCGCGAACACTCCTCTGATCGGCTACATCAACAACGCGATCAAGGCGAAGGAGCTGTTCAAGAAGGATAAGGACTATATCGTCCTTGACGGCGAGGTCCTCATCGTCGACGAGCACACGGGACGAGTGCTGCCCGGCCGCCGCTACAACGAGGGCATGCATCAGGCCATCGAGGCGAAGGAAGGGGTGAAGATCAAGGCAGAGAATCAGACTCTTGCCACGATCACCCTGCAGAACTATTTCCGCCTCTACGACAAGATCTCGGGCATGACAGGCACGGCGGAGACCGAGGCCGAGGAGTTCGCGTCGACGTACAGCATCGGTGTCGTTCCGATCCCGACGAACAAGCCGATGATCCGCATCGACCAGACCGACCTCGTGTACCCGACGGAGAAGGCCAAGTTCGAAGCGATCGTCAACGACATCGCGGAACGGCACAAGACCGGCCAGCCCGTCCTCGTGGGCACCACCTCGGTCGAGAAGTCCGAGCTGCTGTCGAAGATGCTGACGAAGCGCAAGATCAAGCATGAGGTCCTCAACGCCAAGCACCATAAGCGCGAAGCCTCCGTCGTGGCGATGGCAGGCCGCAAGGGCGCCGTGACGGTCGCGACGAACATGGCGGGCCGCGGTACGGACATCATGCTCGGCGGCAACGCAGAGTTCCTCGCCGTTGAGCAGATGCAGGCGTGGGGCCTCGACCCGTCGGAGGATCCCGAGGGCTACGAAGAGGCATGGCCGGGCGTCCTCGAGGCGGCCAAGGAGGCTGTCGCGCGCGAGCACGACGAGGTGAAGGAGCTGGGCGGCCTGTACGTCCTCGGATCCGAACGCCACGAGTCTCGCCGCATCGACAACCAGCTGCGCGGCCGTTCGGGCCGCCAGGGTGACCCCGGCGAGTCTCGCTTCTACCTGTCGCTCGAAGACGATCTCATGAGGCTCTTCTCGACCGGCATGGCGTCCCGCATGCTCAACCCCGAGTCATATCCGGCGGATGAGCCGCTCGAGTTCAAGATTCTTGCGAAGTCGATCGAGTCCGCTCAGACCGCGATCGAGGCCCGCAACGCCGATATCCGGAAGAACGTCCTCAAGTACGACGATGTCATGTCCGATCAGCGGTCGGCCGTGTACAAGGAGCGCCGTGAGATCCTCGAGGGCGAAGATCTCGCCGACTCGATCCAGTCCTACATGAGCCAGGTCGTTGCGGACGTCGTCGCAGGACACACGTTGGGCGATCCGACGGACTGGAACCTGGGCGAGCTGTGGACGGATATGAAGTCCGTGTACCGGCCCTCCTTCACCCCCGAAGAGCTGCTGGAAGACGTGGGCGCCCAGAACCGGTTGACGGTGGAGCGTCTGCGTCAAGAGTTCGACGACGACATCCACGCCCAGTACGAGGAGCGCGAGGCGGAGATGGGAGAGGAGCAGATGAGGGAGATCGAACGCCGTGTCCTCCTCACCGTCCTCGACCGCAAGTGGCGCGAACACCTGTATGAGATGGACTACCTCAAGGAGGGCATCGGCCTGCGCGCCATGGCGCAGCGCAACCCGCTCGTCGAATACAAGCGCGAAGGCTACGACATGTTCCAGGCCATGTCAGTCGCCATCAAGGAAGAGACGATCCGCTATCTCTTCGGCATCAAGATGCCATCCGAGGAGGCGAAGGAAGCGCAGGAGGAGATTGCCGCTGTCGAGGCTGACGCTGACGACACTGTGGCGATGGCGAGGCGGCAGGAGGCCACCGACAAGGTGCTCTCCATCCAGCGTCCTCCCTCGCGCATGAAGACGAACAAGGAGTCTGACGGTCAGCCGACCGCGTCCGCGCTGGACTCGGGCCAGAACCGCGCCCAGCGTCGTGCCGCGAAGAAGCGCAACCGCTAGATCACGTCAAGGGCGTTGGCCCGCCATCGACCCCGGTGCATCTCCATCCGTATGGTGCATGCCCGGGGTCGATTGACATCCCAGACGACGATGGCCGCCTCGCATACGGCCGGCCGCGGGAAGCAGGTTCGTGATGAGATGACGCGAGCGGGAAGGCTCGTCCGTTTCCCGCAGCGAGAGGCAAGGCCGGCGCGTTGAGCGAGCGCAATATATGTGTGGGGTGCGAGCCATTTCTGCAGCTGACGGATGGACCGATGTCCGTTGAGCACTTCGACCGCGGCGACCGCGAGCCTCTCGATGATCGGTGTGGGATCAACGGGCGGCTCGGCCGGGTCCTCTCTGACACGGGGCTCGGGCGGGTCCACGACAGCGATTCGAGGGTGCTGTTTCGTTACTGTTTCACTCATAGCGGGGACTCCAATGTCTTTTCGCTCTTTGCGTGCAGAAAGATGATGTTTCGTGCGATTAGAGTCATTCTTATCAGCGTTTTGTTGACGCTCAACGGGATAGAACCGGTATAGTGGATAAAAAGATGGGGCCACCGATGGTGACCCCACTCTTCATCAAGATTTATTCTTGACCTTGGACTCGTTTGCGAGTTGCTTCGTAGCCATCCTCGATGTACTTCTCGAGAACGGTCTGTTCGATTCGCCATTGTCCTCGACCGCCCACCTGGATCGCCGGGAGCGTTCCTGAATGGATAAGTGATCGGACCTGTGCCGTCGAAACATTGAGGGTTTCAGCGACATCGGCAATCGTCATAAATTTTGTGGCCATAATATGCGATCTCCGCTTCGTGACTCTTCCCGCGACACTGGCACGGAAAGTGTTTTTGGTCTTGTGATCCCGGCGAAACCGAGGTTTTACCAGGACACAATCGGATACTCAACAGTACATCTTGTTACTATCAGTGTAAATTATATGCCATTCTGCTAACAGGTATGGTTAAGGTTTCCCTGCGTGGGGCGGACTATCCACGGCGGGCAGGGAACGAGCAAAGCTATGGAGCGAACCATGCGGATATTCTTTACCATTTCTCGCAAGGACCTGGAGGAATACACTCTCGAGGTTGCGCGGGCGCACGCTGTGACAGACGAACTTCGCCGTGCGTTCCCCGATGACGACGACGAGGAGCTGGACATGATCGCGCTTCTCGGCGCCGCAGACGACAACATTGCCACCGTCGCAGCAGAGCCCTATCGTCTTGTTGTCGCGGCAGACGCCGAGGTGCAGTATGCGGGTACGGAGGAGTATCCCTCTCTCGTCGTACCGAACAAGCCGGTGGCCTGGAGAGATGTCGCAGCGATCTTCGCCGATGAACCAGACGCGGCACCGGATGTCCTTGCCGCACGCGGCAGCGATGCCGATGCATTCGACCGCTGCGCCGACTGGGATCTGCTGTGGTACGACCCGACTGAGCGCCTCAAGCTCGCACGCGAACTCGACGCTCGGTCGCTCTAGGCGCGGGCCGTTCCTTCGCCGTCGCTGATCGAGTTGATGAGGTCCAAAGCCTCAGCGTGGATCCTGCTGTTCGCGGCGAAGGCGTTTCCGCCCCACGGGCCGGGGGAGCCATCGAGCGACGTGAAGACACCGCCCGCCTCTGTGACAATGGGCACAAGGGCTGCCATATCATACAGTTCGAGATCCGGTTCGCACGCGATGTCGACAGCCCCCTCCGCGAGGAGCATGTAGGACCAGAAGTCGCCGTATGCTCGGGTGCGCCATGATTCTTGAGCGAGGCGGAGGAATCCGCGCAGCTGTCCGCGCTTGGCCCACCCGTCGAACGACGAGTAGGACAGCGACGCATCCGAGACGTTCTCAACCTCGGATACTCGTATCTGCTTAGCGTTGGCCCAGCTGCGCCCGGTGAAAGCACCGAGCCCCTTCCCCGCCCACCAGCGCCTGTGCAGCGCGGGAGCGGACACGATCCCCATGACGATCTCGCCGTCCTCTTCGAGCGCGATGAGGGTCGCCCACACGGGCACGCCCCGCATGAAGTTCCTCGTGCCATCGATCGGATCGATGATCCACCGCCGATTCGCCGAACCAGATTCGCCCTCCTCTTCGCCGAGAATCGCGTCGCGTGAACGAGACCGGCCGAGCATGGACCGGATCTTCTGCTCAGCCGCCACGTCCACATCGGTCACTTCCGTATTGTCGGGCTTCGTGCGGATGGTCAGATCCTGGGCCTGGAAGCGTGGGAGCGTCAGCGCATCGACCTGGTCGATGATGGAGGAGGCGAAGTTCAGATCATCGCCGAGGCGGGTAAGAGACTGCATGGCTCAACATTACGCCACTGTGGGGGAGTGGGGATCGGCAGTCCGCAGAAGGTCTAGAACTGCTCCGCGCTGTGCCTGGCCTCGAGGAGGCGACGATAGGACTCGACGCGTTCCGCCGTCTGGTCCGTTGCCCCGTCCAAACCGCACTCGGGTTCAGTCGCGGCGTGGCTGCATCCCCTCGGGCAGTCTGCCGCGAGCTCGAGCAGGTCGGGGAAGGCCTCGAGAAGCATGTCCGGCGCGACATGGGCGAGGCCGAAGGAGCGCACACCGGGAGTATCGATGATGATCCCGCCGCCCGACATCGTGAAGCCGATGGCGGAGGAGGATGTATGGCGTCCCCTGCCGGTCACGGCATTGACGACGCCGGTGGCGCGACCGGCCTCCGGGACGAGCGCATTGATCAGGGTGGACTTGCCGACGCCGGAATGTCCGACGAGAACGGATATCGTTCCCGATACAGCATCCGCAACCGCATCCACGCCATGGGTCTGGCCGGTCGTCTCATCGATCGACGTGGAGAGAACCGTGAGATTGAGGTTCGAGTAGTGGTCGAGGAGAGGCGCCGGATCGGCAAGATCGGCTTTCGTCAGGACAAGGAGGGGTTCCATGCCCGCGTCGTACGCTGCGACGAGACAGCGATCGATCATGCCGGTGCGCGGCTCGGGCTGGGCAAGCGCCGTGATGATGAGGAGCTTCTCGGCATTCGCAACGATGACCCGCTCGGTGCCGGCGGCCTCCCCCTCCTCAGCGGTGCGGCGAAGCGTTGACGTGCGCGGCAGGACGGTGACAATCCGGGCGAGAGTGTCGCGGCGCCCCGACGTGTCGCCGACGACCTTGACGAGATCACCGACCGCGATCGAGCCGCGACCGAGTTCGCGCGCCTTGACGGCAACGATCGGTGTGCCCTCGACAAGAGTCACGTGGTAACGGCCGCGATCGACACGGAAGACGCGCCCGGTGAGAGCGTCCTCGAAGTCCGGCCGGATCTTCGTACGCGGGCGAGACCCCCGCCTACCAGGACGGACCCGTACCCGGGGATCATCGGTGCCGGTATCTCTCATGTTGTGATGGCCTCCCACATCGTGGGGAAGTCCGGAAGAGTCTTCGACGTGCAGGCAATGTCGATAACGGATATCCCCGGCACGACGAGACCGAGAATTGCCCCAAAGGTTGCCATCCGGTGATCTTCGTAGGAGTCGACAACGCCGCCATGGAGCGGAGCAGGCTCGATGAAGAGACCATCGCGAGTCTCGACGCAGCGTCCGCCGAGCTTCGTCACCTCGGAGGCGATAGCGGCAAGACGATCGGTTTCATGACCGCGCAGGTGGGCGATGCCGGAGAGGCGCGAGGGGGAGTCTGCGAGGGCGGCCAATGCCGCGACCGTCGGTGTCAGCTCCCCAGCATCCCGCAGATCGATGTCGATGCCGGAGATCGAGCCAGGGCCGGTCACGGTGAGATTGCCGTCCGAGAGAGTCGCCGTCGCACCCATGCGCTCGAGGATGGGAACGATGTGCGCGCCGGCCTGCGTTGTCTGTGCCGGCCAGTGGGGGATGGTGACCGTCCCGCCGGTAGCGACCGCTGCGGCGAGGAACGGGCTCGCATTCGACAAGTCCGGTTCGACTGTGATGTGGCCAGGATGAAGGGGGCCTGGGGCCACCGTCCACGAGACCGGCCCATCGGTGCTCTCCTCGATGGAGGCGCCGGCGCGGCGGAGCGCCTCGACTGTCATCGCCACGTGGGGAAGGGACGGGACACTCTCTCCCTCGTGGGTGATCGTCAGACCGTGAGGGAGGTGGGGGGCGAGGAGCAGCAGCGCCGACACGAACTGGGACGAGCCCGACGCGACGACGGTGACGGCAGATCCCGATGCCGGGCCTTCAACCGTGAGGGGGAGTGTCCGCCCCCGCGGCCCCTCACCGGCGGTGATCTTCACACCGAGCTGTTCGAGGCCGTCCAGGAGGGGACCGATCGGCCGTGCATACATCGCCGCGTCGCCGTCGAAGCTGACTGGACCATCGGCCAGGGCCGCGACTGCCGCCAGGAATCGGAAGACGGTGCCGGCCAGCCCGACGTCGATGTGGGCGCCGTGCAGGGGGGCGGGAATGATCGTCAGATCGTCTCCATCTCCCTCGATAGTCGTGCCCATCGCTCGCAGAGCCTCGATCATGAGGTCTGTATCGCGAGACCTCAGGGCGCCGGAGAGCCGCGACGGCGAACTCGACAGTGCGGCGATCACGAGGTGGCGCGCAGTCAGAGACTTCGAGCCGGGTACCGTGACAAAACCGCTGACCGGCTCGCTGTGATGCGGGGCCGGCCAGGGGTCACCATTGCTGGGGTGAAACTGTGACGTCAGGACTTTGCCTTCTCCTTGGCCTTGGCGATCTTCTCCATCAGTTTAGCCTTCTGCTCCTCCAGCTCCGCCTCATAGCGGTCCGCGAGGATGCTCATGTCCTCCTTGTGGGCGCGATGGTTCTCGAGCCGCCATCCGAGCGATGGCTTGCCGCGACGATCCCCAACGGTCATGAGGGCTCCGCCGATCAGCCCAGCGGACGAGACGAGACCGGCTACGTGCTGTTTGCGCTCAGCACCGGTGCTCAGCCACACGGGGTTCTTGACGGCGGCGAGAGCGATCTCGGTCGACGTCAGTGCCAATGCGGCGACGCGGGGCTTCTTGCCGAGCGCCATGCAGAGACCGGCGACGATGCGGACGCCTCCGACCGCGCGGGTCGCCATCACGATCGTGCCGGGGGAGAGGGGGCCGACACCGAGGTTCTGCAGAGTCGGGTTGACTCTTTCGACCACCTCGACATGGTCCTGAGGGTGGCGGGCTGCGTCGACACCGGAGGTAATGAACGGTATTGCCAGGAGAGGGCGGGCAAGGCCTGTGATGATACTCATGTATCCATTCAATAGCAGACCGGCCCGAATTTAAACCTGAGAACCCGATTCTTCATCTGTCGGCAGATCGGCAAGCGTCCGCAGAAGGGGAGCATAGTGAGCATCGACAGCCTGCTCGTACCCTTCGACGTCGCCCGCCTCGGCGGCATCGAGCATCGCCTTGTGCGCTTGGGCGGTCTCGACCATCGAATCCCGATCTCCGGCCGGCAGGTCGGGGATGACTGCCATATGGATGATCCACATGGCGCTCGTGAGCTGCTCGACGAGCTGGTTGCCGACCGACGTGAGAAGCCCCCGGTGGAACGCGATGTCCTCATCGGCGAAGTCCTCCTGCTTGACGGCCTTCTCGACCATGGCACCCGTCAGTTCGTGGAGCTCGTCGTGGTGCGTCCCGGCCATGGCTGACACGATCATCCGGGCAAGGCCGAGATCGAGCACCTGTCGGATCGCGACGACCTCCCGCAGAGACGTGAAACTGTCGGTGCCGAGGGACGCCCTCATCACCATGGACTTGACGAGCGGACGCAGCGACATGTTGGACACGAACGTGCCTCTGCCCTGGTGGACTGCGACGATGTCGAGAGCCTGCAGCTGTCGGATGGCTTCGCGCACCGAGGAGCGCGATACGCCGAGATCCGTGCACAGCTGCGCCTCTGTCGGCAGAGCGTCGCCGGGCTTCAGCTCCCGCTGGATGATGTACTGCTCGATGATGTCCATCGTCTCTTCCGCGCGGCTGGAGACGTTGATGAGGCCTTCGCGTCGCGGTTCCGTCGTGAAGCGGGCAAGCTTCGATGCTCGCTCGTAGCGGTCGGAGGGAGAAATGTGAGTGACCATGTTGTGACCTTGGTTAGTGACCGGTGCGGGAGGAGGCTCCCGCCTCAATGTCAGCGCCTATGCTGACGGGTTGGTGAATAGCGGCAAGTCCTGGTGGCCCAGCGCCGTGCATGGCAACGCCTTGCGCCGGTGACTGGACGGAGCGTCTCGCTGTCCGTTCGACAGGGAGTTCGGAGGGGGAGAGCGGTGCGCGGTTTACTCCACAGACGACAGGCCTGCGCATGAGCCGCGACCTGTGGCGCGAGGAGGGGACAGAGTCGTTGTCGACGGCCCTGGTCGCCTCAGCTCTTCCCCGCAAAAGGGCCGCAGCGGAGGTGGGAGCCGTCCGTTCGTCGAGCAAGGCCCCACCATCGGTGACATACTCAACAACAGAGCTTCCACTTAGTGTCGCCAGCGCGGCTTCAATGCTCATCCTGCGTCACCCCCTTCGGTAATTCATAAGACAACTGATGTTATCGTAGGCTATTTCTCGCGACTTGGCAGTAGTTGGCGGAAAGTCGCCGAATATTGCTCGTGCCGAGGGGTTGAAATGCATGCCGGGACCGTCCGAATCGGGGTTTATGTCCGGCGAGATTGGCGAAACGGCTTGAAATATTCCTGCGTAGGACGTACGTTAGCAACATCAGATAGCTGAACAGACATCTGACGAATTCTCAACGGAGAGGAATTAGCTATGAAACGCACACGCGGCAAGCGCCTCGTTGCCCTGACCGCAGCCTTGGCTCTTGGTCTTACCGCCTGTGGAGGCGGAGGGAGCGACGATCCTACGGACGACGCGACCACAGGTGCAGAATCTACTGCCGGCACGGGAGAAATTACCGTCGGCGTAGCCTACGAAACCACCAACTACCACCCGTCTAACACCACATCGGCTCTGGCGATGGGTACGAACTGGCATGTCGTCGAGGGACTCTACGAGTTCCACATGGAGGACTACACCGTCTACTCCGCACTCGCGGCAGAGGATGAGCCGGTTCAGATTTCTGACACCGTCTACGAGGTTTCCCTCCGCGAGGACGCCAAGTTCTCCGATGGCACCGAGATCACCTCCGAAGACGTCGTGACCTCCTTCGACCGCGCCATGGCAGAGGGCAACATCTACGTGTCGATGCTCGACTTCATCGACAGCGTCGAGGCAAAGGATGACACGACCGTCACCATCAACCTCACGCAGCCCTTCTCGCTCCTCAAGGAGCGCCTCGCAGTCGTGAAGATCGTCCCCGCCTCGGCCACGGACGACGAGCTGACCGCGAAGCCGATCGGCTCCGGCCCCTGGGCTTACGAGAGCATCTCGGACACCGAGATCACGGCAGTTCCGAACGAGTACTACAACGGTGACTACCCGGCAGGCGCCGAGACGCTCCGCTGGTCGATCATCAAGGATGACACCGCTCGTACGACCGCTGCGCAGGACGGCACCATCCAGGTCATGGAGAACGTCCCCGCCGAGAACGTCTCGCTCCTCGAGGGTGCAGGCCTCACGGTCGAGTCCAAGCAGGGCTTCAGCCTTCCGTTCCTCCTCTTCAACACCGCCAAGGCTCCGTTCGACAACCCGCTCGTCCGCCAGGCATTCCACTACGCCATCGACACCGAGAAGCTTGTCGCCAACGCCATGTCCGGCGAGGCCGTTGCATCCTCGGCATTCCTCCCCGAGACGCACCCGAACTACAACGAAGCTGAAGTTCAGTTCGACTACGACCCGGAGAAGGCGAAGGAACTCCTCGCCGAAGCCGGTGCTGAGAACCTCTCCATCACACTTCTCACCACCGACCACCCCTGGATCGAGGGCCTCTCGCCCCAGATCCGCACCGACCTCGAAGCTGTCGGCATCACCGTCAGCGTCCAGGCCGAAGCATCCGCATCCCTCTACTCGAACAACCTCGACGTCGATGACCCGACCTTCGATGTTGCCCTTGCTCCCGGCGACCCCTCGGTCTTCGGACAGGACCCGGCCCTCCTCATGAACTGGTGGTACGGCGACAACATCTGGACCCAGAAGCGTTCCTTCTGGCAGGAGTCTGACCCCGAGGCATTCGGCGAGCTGCAGGCCATCATCTCGGAAGCCGTCACTCTCGATGGCGACGAGCAGCAGGAAAAGTGGAACGAAGCTCAGGACCTCCTGTCCCGCGAGGTTCCGATCTACCCGCTGTTCCACCGCACCATGATCACCGCCTACAACGGCGATGAGCTGGCCAACGTGACCCCGATCGCGACCACCGGTCTGTCCCTCATCGGCGTCACCACCAAGTAACCGAAGCGACCAGCTTCCCTAATGAGAAGGAGGGGTGAGTCAGCCCCCGCTGATCACCCCTCCTTTCTCGTGCATCCAGACTGTAAAGGCACAATGTCGTGAACAACTTACTAAGGCTAATAGGTCGAAGGCTCGTTGCCCTTCCCCTCATGGTTCTGGGCGTTACCCTCCTCGTCTTCCTCATCATGTCGCTCTCCCCGATCGACCCCGCCTACGTGGCCATGGGTGAGAACGCGACCCCGGAGCAGCTCGAGAACTTCCGTCAGCAGAATGGTCTCTACGACCCGCTGATCGTCCAGTACGGAAACTACATTTGGAACATGCTCCAGGGCGACCTGGGGACCTACGGCGTCGGCGGTGCTAACACGGTCTCTGACAAGGTCTTTACAGCACTCCCCATCACCCTCGGCCTGACATTCTTCGGCCTGATCCTCGCCGTCGTCGTCGCCTTCCCGCTCGGCGTCCTCGCCGCTCTCTACCGTGACCGCTGGCCCGACCAGGTCATCCGCGTCATCTCCGTTGCCTGCCTCGCGACGCCCTCCTTCTGGCTCGCCATCATGCTCGTCCTCATCTTCCTCGGCACCCTGCCGGTCTCCGGCCCGCTGCCTGCCTTCACGGAGGATCCCAGCGGCTGGTTCATGCGCATGCTCCTACCGGCCCTCGCACTCGCCGTGCCCGTGATCGGCCAGATGACACGCGTCGTGCGCACCTCGATGGTGGAAGAACTCGACCGCGACTACGTTCGCACCGCTCTCGGCGCCGGCATCCCCAAGCCCGTCGTCGTCGGCCGCAACGTGCTCCGCAACGCCCTCATCACACCCGTCACGGTGCTGGGCCTGCGCGTCGGCTACCTCATGGGCGGCGCTGTCGTCATCGAGATCATCTTCGGCATCCACGGCATGGGCCGCGTCCTCGTCGACGGGATCACCAACAACTGGGTGACGGTCGTCCAGGGTGCGACACTCGTCGTCGCCGTTGCCTTCATCATCGTCAACATCGTCGTTGACCTCCTCTATGTCCTCATCAATCCCCGGATCAGGGCGGTGTAAAGATGCGTAACAAACTCACGACCAAGCTTTCTCAACCGGGAATCCGACTCAAGGGATTCAGCCGGATGGGATGGGGATCGCGGATCGCCGTCATCGTCCTCATCCTCGTGGGCCTCAGCGCCCTGCTCGCACCGTTCCTCGCCCCATACCCGCCCGAGGAAGTGTTCCTGCGCGGCACACCGCCGAACTCCGAGCACCTCTTCGGCACCGACCACGTCGGACGAGACGTCCTGTCCCGCATTCTCTACGGTGGACGCGCCTCTCTCATGGTCGGCCTCATCTCGACGCTGATCGCACTCGTCGCCGGCGCCATCATCGGCTCCATCGCCGCCGTGGTCCGCCGTTCGCTCTCCGAAGTGATCATGCGTGTCATGGACGTCATCATGTCGATCCCCGGCATCGCCCTCGTTGCCACGACGGTCGTCGTCTTCCAGGATCCGTCGCGCCCCGAACGCCTCATCACCGTCATCATCCTGGCGATCGCATTCGTCTACACGCCCCAGCTCACCCGTATCGTGCGCGCCAATGTCATGAGCGCCTACGGTGAGGACTACGTCAACGCGGTCGTCGTGTCCGGCGCTCGCGCCCCCTGGATCCTTATCCGGCACGTGCTCCGCAACACCGCTGCCCCGGTCCTCGTGTTCGCGACCGTCCTCGTCGCAGACGCGATCATCCTCGAAGCATCCCTCACCTTCATCGGCGCCGGCCTGCAGGAGACGATGGTGCCCACGTGGGGCAACGTCCTCTCGGCCGCCCAGCCCGGTGTTCTCCGCGGAGAATGGTGGCAGGCGCTCTTCCCCGGCATCGCCATCATGCTGACCGTCCTCTGCCTCAACATCCTCTCCGAGGGAATCACCGACGCCATGGTCGCAGCCCCGAAGAGCACAGTCGCGGACAAGCCGCGCGACGACGTCGAGCGCGAAGCAGACCGCCTCCTCATCGACCCGGTCGTCGCCTACGAGGCACAGCGCGAATCCCTCCAGGCCCGCCTGGACGCCCTGCGGGAGATCGAACTCGCCCGGACCGACAGGTTCATCAAGCAGGGAACCGGGACTCCGCTCCTCGAGGTTCGCAATCTCTCGATCAAGTTCCCGCGACACGGCGATGTCAACGTCGTCGACAACGTCAGCTTCACAGTCTTCCCCGGCGAGACCATGGGTCTCGTGGGCGAATCTGGCTGCGGCAAGTCGATCACCGCGCTCGCGATCATGGGTCTTCTCGACCCGCGTGCCGAACTGTCGGGGGAGGTCCTCTACGAAGGCCAAGACCTGTTGACGATGCCGGCGCGGGAGCGACAGAGCCTGCTCGGCCACGAACTGGCCATGATCTACCAGGATGCGCTCTCGTCCCTCAACCCCGCCATGCTCATCTCCTCCCAGATGAAGCAGATGACCAAGCGCGGCGGCACTCGTACGGCTGAGGATCTCCTGACCCTCGTGGGCCTCGACCCGAAGAGGACCCTCGAGTCCTACCCGCACGAGCTGTCCGGAGGTCAGCGCCAGCGCGTCCTCATCGCCATGGCACTCACCAGGGATCCCAAGCTCATCATCGCCGACGAACCGACAACGGCACTGGATGTCACCGTCCAGAAGCAGGTCATCGAGCTGCTCAACGAGCTGCGCGAGAAGCTGGGCTTCGCGATGGTGTTCGTCTCCCACGACCTTGCGCTGGTCGCCGAGGTCGCCCACTCGATCACCGTCATGTACGCCGGACAGGTCGTCGAACAGGCCTCCACTCGTGAGCTCCTCACCAACCCGATCCACGAGTACACTCGCGGCCTCCTCGGCTCGGTGCTCTCGATCGAGGCAGGCAAGGGACGCCTCCACCAGGTGCCCGGCACGGTTCCCTCACCGAAGGACTTCCCGTCCGGCGACAGGTTCGCGCCCAGGTCCTCCCATCCCACGATCGGTCTGACGACGAAACCGGAGCGCAGGCAGGTCCCGGGAACGGACCACTATTACGCGGCGCTGCCAGAATCGGCGTTTGTCGCGGTCCTCGACCGGGACGACGTCCACGAACCCGTGGATGAGTCAATGTTGGCGGAGCAGGCCATGCGCCCAGCCGCCCTTGGAACTGACGATGAGCTTCGCTCCGAGCTCGGCAAGGAGGAGGAGAAATGACCACTCCCATCATCGACCTGCAGGACGTGCATGTCACGTTCAAGACACGCACCGGGTCCCTGTTCAACCCGAACAAGGTCCATGCCGTCGCAGGCGTGTCCCTCCCAGTGCTCGCGGGCCAAACCCTCGGGATCGTCGGGGAATCCGGATGCGGGAAGTCGACAACCGCGAACGTCATGTGCGGCCTCCAGCTGCCGACAGACGGCAAGGTCTTCTTCAAGGGCCAAGAGGTCACGAAGAGATCCGCTGCGCAGCGCCGACTGATCGGACGCGTCGTCTCCGTCGTCTTCCAGGACCCGGCCACGGCCCTCAACGCCCGCATGCCGGTCAAGGAACAGCTCATCGACCCGCTCCGGGTGCACAAGGTGGGGAACAAGGACTCGCGCGAAGATCGTGTCCGCGACCTCATCTCCATGGTGGGCCTGCCCGACTCGGTGATGGAGGCGCTGCCAGGCCAGCTCTCGGGCGGACAGCGCCAGCGCGTCGCCATCGCTCGCGCTCTCGCGATCAAGCCCGATGCGATCATCGCCGACGAGCCGACGTCAGCCCTCGACGTGTCCGTCCGCGCACAGATCCTCAACCTGCTCGCCGACCTCAAGTCGGAACTCGGCCTCGGCATGGTCTTCATCTCTCACGACATCCAGACGGTCCGCTATGTGTCTGACCGGATCGCGGTCATGAACGCGGGCAAGGTCGTCGAAGAGGGCCCTGCCAGCCAGATCCTCGAAAATCCCCAAGATCCCTACACCAAAACACTCCTCGGCGCAGCACCTTCCCTGTTGCATCCGACCTTCTAAGGAAAGATCAATGTCGTCCCCCATTTACGGAGTCGTCCCTCCCGTCATCACCCCGCTCACCTCGGAGCGCCGCTTCGACGAAGAATCGAATGAACGCAACATCACGAGGATGATCGACGCCGGCGTGCACGGCCTGTTCGTCCTCGGATCATCCGGCGAAGTGGCCTTCACGACGGACGCGGACCGCGAACGGATCCTCGCCTCGGCCGTCAGCATCGCGGCAGGGCGCCTCCCCGTCCTCGCGGGCGTCATCGACACGCAGACGCCGCGCGTCCTCGAGCATGTTGCCGCCGCCGAGCGCCTCGGCGCCGACGGCATCGTCGCCACCGCCCCGTTCTATGCCCTCGGCGGCGTCGATCAGGTCGAGGAGCACTTCCGTGCGATCCGCCGCGCCACCGATCTGCCGATCTACGCCTACGACATCCCGGTCTGCGTGAACGGTGTCAAGCTCCAGCCCGCCATGCTCCTCCGTCTCGCAGCAGACGGCGTCATCCAAGGGGTCAAGGACTCCTCCGGTGACGACGTGTCGTTCCGTTTCCTCACGCTCGCCAACCGCACGGCAGAGAAGAAGCTCGCCCTGCTGACCGGCCACGAGGTCGTCGTCGACGGCGCCTACATGTCCGGTGCCGATGGCGCAGTCCCCGGGCTTGGGAACATCGATCCGGCCGCATACGTGCGCCAGTGGAACGCCTACCGGGCGGGAGATTGGGAGACAGTCCGTGCAGAGCAGGATCGTCTCGCCGACCTCATGACGATCGTGACAGCCGCTCAGGGACTCACCGGGTTCGGTGCGGGCGTGGGCGCCTTCAAGACAGCCCTCGCGCTCCTCGGAGTCATCGCGACGAACGAGATGCCGGCACCCGTGCGCGCCCTTGCTGGTGCCGAGGTCGACACGATCGCCGCCATCCTCGAACGGAACGGCCTGCCGGTAGCATGACCATCCTGGCGATCGATATCGGCGGTACGAAGGTTCGTGCCGGGCTCGTGGACGAGAATTCCACGAGCCTGGTGCGCACGATCGCGACCGCTCCCGGGCCGGGCGAGACGTCGATCATGCCGAGCATCCTCCGACTCGTCGGGGAATACTCGGGATATTCATCGATCGCCGTCGCATCCGCCGGAGTCATCTCGGAGGGCCGAGTCGTGTCGGCCACGGACCTGATCCCGCACTGGGCTGGCACCGACATCGCAGGCGAGCTCGCCGTCACGGGAGTTCCCGTCTCAGTCCTGGGGGATGTTCATGCCCACGGACTGGGCGAAGCGGTCTACGGTGCGGCCCGGGGCCACCATTCTTCGCTCACGGTCGGCGTCGGCACCGGCATCGGCGGCGCCTACGTGAGCCACGACGGGCCCATGGTCGGAGCGCACGGGGTTGCCGGCCATATCGGCCACGTGTCCCACGCAGATGCTCGGGATCTGACCTGCTCGTGCGGCCGGACCGGCCACATCGAACCACTGTCCTCAGGGACGGGGATGGTCGAGGCCTATGAACGGCTGACGGGGGAACTCGTCTCCGGGCGGGAACTCGACCAGCGCGCCGAGAACGGCGACCAGTCAGCGATCTCGGTTCTCAGCGGCGGCGGTTTCGCCCTCGGTGACGTTCTCGGTTCCCTCGCCAACACACTCGATCCCGGGATTATCGTCATCTCGGGGTCTGTCAGCAGATCGGCTGCCTTCTGGTGGCCGAGCCTGATAGCCGGATATCGATCATCAGCGATGGATCCGGTTTCGGCAACCCCGCTCGTCCGCGGCGAGCTGGGTGATGATGCGCCGCTGCTCGGCGCCGCTTCCTACGCAAAGGTGTTCCATGCTTGATTCACTCAAAGGCCGTCTCGTCGTCTCTGTCCAGGCCTACCCTGGGGAACCGATGAGAGACCCGCGCACGATGGCGCTGATCGCCGCAGCCGCCGAGCAGGGCGGGGCGGCCGCGATCCGCTGCCAGGGTCTCGCCGATATCTCCGCGATCAAGGGCAAGGTCGATGTTCCCGTGATCGGCCTGTGGAAGGAAGGTCACGAGGGCGTCTACATCACCCCGACCCTGCGCCACGCGCGCGCCTGCTCGCTCGCGGGCGCCGATATCGTCGCCCTGGATGCGACTCGTCGCCCCCGGCCAGACGGCCTCACCTATGCCGAGACTGTCGCAGCCCTGCACAGCGAAGGCGTCGTCGTCATGGCCGACTGCGGTTCCATCGGCGATGCTCGGATGGCGGCGGAAGCCGGATCCGATATTCTCTCCACCACGCTATCCGGCTATACGGGAGAGCGTGAGAAATCTGACGGCCCTGATCTAGAGTTGCTTGAACAGATGGTTGCCGAGTTCGATAGACCCGTGCTCTGCGAAGGCCGCGTCCACACCCCCGAGCAGGCTCGGGCCGCTCTCGATGCGGGAGCGTGGTCCGTTGTCGTCGGCACAGCCATCACACACCCCACGACAATCACGTCCTGGTTCACCCGGGCGATCGAAGGCAAGGAATAACGATGCGGATCATCATTCGCGACACCGCGCAGGAGGCCTCGCGCCTCGCAGCTTCCCAGATCATCACCAGTCTTCCCACGAACGGTCGACTCGGCGTTGCCACGGGTTCCACCCCTCTCGCACTGTACGGCTTCCTGCGAGAAGCTCACGCGGCCGGGGAGTTCACCCTCGAGGGCTGCAGTGCGTGGGCGCTCGACGAATACGTCCAGATCCCCGAGGATCATCCCGAGCGCTACCGCAACGTCCTCCTCAACGAACTCGTCGAGAACGGCGGTACCGGACTCGCGGCGGACGACCTCCACACACCCGATGGTGCGGCAGAGGATCCGGAACAGGCGGCACGGGACTACGAGAGCCAGATCGCTCCAGGAGTGGACGTACAGATTCTCGGCCTGGGCAGCAACGGACACATCGGCTTCAACGAGCCCGCCGGTTCGCTCAGCTCACGCACCCATGTCGGGCACCTGACTCCGACCACGCGCAGCGACAATGCTCGCTTCTTCGGGAACGACATCGACGCAGTGCCCTCCCTCTGCATCACCCAGGGCCTCGCGACGATCATGTCCGCGCGAGAGATCGTCCTGCTCGCCTTCGGCGAGGGCAAGGCCGAAGCGATCGCACAGATCGTCGAGGGCGGGGTCGCACAGCGCTGGCCCGGGTCCATCCTCCAGCATCATGAGAACGTCACCGTCTACATCGATGAGGCCGCAGCATCGCGCCTCGATCTCGCCGACTACTACAAGACACTCAACTAGAAAAGGCGGGCGGCATGTCCGCCCCCGGGAAATCAGGAAGAGCAATGCACATTGACGCAACCGTCCTCGACGCGGCGGGCAACATCATCGGTTCCGGGATCGTTCTCGATCATGGCACGGTGAGCGAGATCCTGCCGCCCAACGCGGACAGCGGTGCACCCTTCCTGTTTCCCGGTTTCGTCGACATCCACTGCCACGGCGGCGGGGGAGCCTCCTTCCCCGACGATCAGGATCAAGACCTGATCGACCAGGCGGCAGCCGTCCACCACAACGCCGGTACGACGCATCTCGTCGCATCGCTCGTCTCCTCCGGCAACCCGCTCCCCGCTATCACGGCACTGCGAGAGGCCTGCGTACGCGGCACCCTCGTCGGCATCCACCTCGAGGGCCCCTTCATCAGCCCCCACAAGGCCGGCGCCCAGGATCCCGCAGCGATCCGCCCCATCGATCTGGACGAGCTGCGATCGTGGCTCGAGGAGGGCCAGGGCTGGATCAAGACGATGACGCTCGCGCCTGAATGCGACAACTCCGTCGAAGCGGCCGAGATGCTGCTCGACTACGGTGCTGTCCCCTCCTGGGGGCACACCAACGCCTCGGGAGAGGAAACGAAGAACGTTCTTGCCATGGCCTCCGAGAGGGCCGCGGGGCGGCATCCCGCACAGACAGCTACGCATCTGTTCAACGCGATGCCGCCCCTGCACCACCGCTACCCAGGCCCCGTCCGGGAACTCATCGCGGCAGCTAAGCGCGGCGACGCAGTCGTCGAGCTCGTCGGCGATGGCGTCCACGTCGACACGGACCTCGTCATCGACGTTCTCACGTACGTGGACGACGAGGTCGCGCCCGGTGGAGCACTCGTGACCGACGCGATTGCCGGTGCCGGCATGCCGGACGGGGAGTACGTCCTCGGCGGTCTCGACGTCACCATCACCGGAGGCACCGCCTACCTCACGGGCACTGACACGATCGCCGGTGGCACGTCGACGATCGGCATGCAGGTGGCGCTGCTCCTCAGCCGCGGCATCGACCCCTCGGTTGTCGCTCGCGCCGCCTGTCTCGCACCCGCACGTGCGATCGCTATCGACCCCCCGGCGTCCCCGACTGTGGGACAGCCGCTGACCGCCGTCCTCGTTGACGGCAAGCAGCTTCGCGTATGGCGTGATGGGAACCCTGTCGGGAATGTTTGACCGTCCGTCGTCGTTCCCCCGCTGACAGCATTAAACGGTAGTGTAGGGACAATGACAGAGGATCTGAGCCGGGCACCGGCAGGTGAAAGCGAGGAGGAGCGCCGAGAGCGCTTCGAACGGGAGGCTCTCCCGTTCCTCGATCAGCTGTACGGGGCCGCGATGAGGCTGACGAGGAACCCGGCAGATGCTGAGGATCTCGTCCAGGAGACGTACGCGAAAGCGTATGGATCGTTCCACCAGTTCAAGGTGGGCACCAACCTCAAAGCGTGGATGTATCGCATCCTCAACAACACGTTCATCTCCTCCTACCGCAAGAAGCAGCGAGAGCCGCTGAAGTACGATGCTGGTGAGCTCGAGGACTGGCAGGAGTACGCCGCATCCACCCACGATTCGAAGGGGATGCGGAGTGCCGAGGCGGAAGCGATGAGTGCGCTCCCGGACGAGGAAATCCGAGAAGCCATGGCGGCCCTGCCGGAAGACCGGCGCATGGCGGTCTACCTGGCTGACGTCGAGGGTTTCGCGTACAAGGAGATCGCCGCGATTCTCGAGATACCGCTCGGCACGGTGATGTCCCGCCTGCACAGGGGGAGATCACAGCTTCGCGAGCTCTTGGCCCAGTATGCTGCGGACCGAGGATATGCCACGGAGGCGAAGGTATGACGAACATTGACGATGTAGCCCGCGAGTTGGGCGCCGAGATTCCCGAATGTACGTGTGCGGAAGTGCGCGACCATCTCTTCGAGCTCCTCGACAGGGAGCTCGCGGACGAGGACATGGGCCGCCTGCGCGCCCACGCGGAGACGTGCCCCGACTGCACGGAGGCGACCGAGGCGGAGACCCACATGAGGGAGATCATCCGCCGATCCTGCTCAGAGCCCGCACCGGACTCCCTCCGTGCGAAGGTTGTCACGGATCTAACTCGCCACTGACGCGGCTCCGGCGCTGGCACCCCTCCCGGGCGTGCTACTATGTCTGATGTTGTTGAAATGAGGAGGTACCATGTCCCGTCGTGGTCGTAAGCGCAACTCGCGCAAGAAGAAGGCTGCCAACCATGGCAAGCGCCCCAACGCCTAATCAGTAGACGTCTGGTATGGCCGCTCCCGTCCGGGTGCGGCCATGCTTGTACCACCAAACCTCAGGCCTCCCGGCCAGCCAAGGAGATCAACTTGTCAACAGCTGTTCCCGAATATGCGGCGCGCATTTCCCGCATGGCACAACGCCGCTCGAAGGTGTGGGGCTTGATGTTGGAACTCTGGGAGGGAACAGACAGCTTCATCCTCTCCGTGCGCGACGGCGACTTCGGGGAGGCCATGCGGGAACACTTCCAGGACATCGGCCAGGAATCTCTCGCGCACGGCTCCCTCATGAGCCTCGATGTCTACTCCCGCGGCTCGCGCAGACGCACGTTCGAAGCGGATCGGGAAGCCTTCCTTGCCGACCGGGACCTGCTCGTCGGAGACCAGCCCTACCGATCAGACATCGAGACGATGATGACCCTCTGCCGCGCTGAGTCGCAGGCCTGGGCCGCCGGTGATCTCAACGCGGGGAGAGATGCTCGCAAGCAGGAGTTCCTCCACCTCGACGGCGGACTGGAACAGAACCTCGTCGAGCTTCTGACGGCGAATATCGACACGGCGAAGTCCCACGTGTGGCGGACGCTATCGCGGATCTTCCTCGTGTTCCTCGCGACCGAGACCGGTCACCAGTCGGCGCTCAACCAGAGGTAACGGTCCGATAGGTGTGGGGGACAGGAGCTAAAGCCTGTCCCCCACATCCTTATGCCGTGAGACCCAACCAGTGATGCCAGCCGTTGTGGAGGACGAGCCACGCGAGAAGCCCGTAGCCGGCCTGCTGCGGCGTGTAGGCTCCCGGGTCTGACATATCGGTCTGCCACTGGTCATGCTGCGCCAGGGGATGGTAGGTGTCGACGTAGGGCACTCCTCGTCGCTGTGCGACATCCTGGTAGGCGTTCGACAGGTCGCTCAGCTGATTGGCCGGGACGTCGTTACGCGGGGGAGGGCCGACCACGAACGTTAACATGTGGCTGCGGGTCGCCTGGTCGAGGATATTCGCCAGGTTGAGGCGGGCACGGACGAGCGAGACCTGATGGTCGATGTCGTGAGAACCGAGACCGATGACGAGACGGTTGTCTGCATCGTGCCCCATCCGGGGGACCACCTCACCCTCCCACCGGTCGGCGAGTCGCGCCGAATCCTCTCCAGGAACGGGCAGGACCATCGAGGTGAGGGGGATCGGTGAGTCGGTGCGCGCGAAAACCCGCCCCGTCCATCCCATCGCCCGCGCGTCCCCGCGCCCGGCGACGAGCTCGTCGCCGACCACCATGATCCGAAATTCGTCTGTGCTCACCTGTGTAGTCTCTCATAAGGAACCGCCGGCGACCCACGGGTCGCCGGCGGTGTGTCAACTGACGGTTCAGCGGGTGAAGGCCTTCTGCATGAGTTCCTTGTTCTCGGCCGCGTGACGTGTCGACAGGCCGGTGGCGGGAGACGCCGCGGCCGGACGGGAGATCAGCTTGACCTGTCCGATCTCGGGGAACACGTTGAGCGCGAGGAACGGCCACCCTCCCTGGTTGGCGGGTTCGTCCTGGAGCCACACCAGCTCGGCGCCGCTGTAGGGGGCGAGGGCCTCCTTGAGCTGGTCGACGGGAGCCGGGTAGAACTGTTCGACGCGGACGATCGCGGTGGTGGTGTCGCCGCGCTTCTCACGCGCCTCGGCCAGGTCATAGTAGACGCGGCCGGAACACATGATGACGCGAGTGATCGACGCCGGGTCGAGGTTCTGTTCGACCTCCCCGATGACTTCCTTGAACGTGCCTCCCGTGAAGTCCTCGAGCGGGGACTGGGCCGCCCTGCGGCGCAGGAGCTGCTTGGGGGTGGCGACGATGAGGGGCTTGCGGGGCCGCCTGTACGCCTGGGTGCGCAGGGCGTGGAAGTAGTTCGCGGGAGTGGACGGCTGGATGACGATCATGTTGTCTTCCGCGCACAGCTGGAGGAACCGTTCGATCCGGGCAGACGAGTGATCCGGGCCCTGGCCTTCGTAGCCGTGGGGGAGGAGCATGACGAGGGCGGAACGCTGGTTCCACTTCTGCTCCGCTGAGGAGATGAACTCATCGATGATTGTCTGGGCTCCGTTGGCGAAGTCTCCGAACTGGGCCTCCCAGAGGACGAGAGCATCGGGACGCTCGACGGAGTAGCCGTATTCGAAGCCGAGAACAGCATACTCGGACAGCGACGAGTCGTAGATCCACAGCTTCGCCTGGTCCTCCGTGAGGTGGCGCAGGGGCGTCCACTCCGCTCCGGTCGACACATCGTGGGCGGTTGCGTGCCGTTGGACGAACGTGCCGCGCCGCGAGTCCTGGCCCGACATGCGGACAGGGGTCTGTTCGATCAGGAGCGAACCGAAGGCGATGAGCTCAGCGAAGCCCCAGTCGATCCCGCCCTCTCGTGCCATCTTGTTGCGGCGTTCGAACAGCTGCCCGATCTTCGTGTGGACATGGAACCCTTCGGGTGCGCGCACGTGTGCTTCGCCGATGCGGGATATGACTTCGGGCGTCGTCGCCGACGTCCATCCCACGATCGTGCCAGCATCTTCCTGCTGAGCCTGGGGCAGTTCGAGGCCTGCGACAGTGTCGACGTGGGGATAGCCGTATCCGGTCTCCTTCTCCGACTCCCGCACCTCATCGAACGCGTTCGACAGGATGTTGTGGAATTCTGTCTCCAGCTCCTCGACCTGGGCGTCGGTCAGGGCGCCCCTGCCCAGCAACGACTCCGTGTACAGCTGACGCGGCGTGCGCTTGGATTCGATAAGGCCGTACATGACGGGCTGCGTCATCGACGGATCGTCACCCTCGTTGTGGCCGCGCTTGCGGTAACACACCATATCGATGATGACATCCTTGTGGAACGTCTCCCGGTACTCGAACGCGAGACGAGCCACCTCGGTGACGGACTCCGGATCGTCCCCGTTCACGTGGAAGATCGGAAGCTGCAGGCCCTTCGCGATGTCAGTCGGGTAGTACGACGAACGTGCGGAGGACGGGGAGGTCGTGAATCCGATCTGGTTGTTGACGATGATGTGGACTGTGCCGCCCGTGCGGTAGCCGCGCAGCTGGGAATAGTTGAGGGTCTCGGTCACCACACCCTGACCCGCGAACGCCGCATCACCGTGGATGAGGACGGGAAGGACCGAGTATCCTTCATCGCCCAGGTCGATACGGTCCTGCTTGGCTCGCACGACGCCCTCGAGAACGCCATCGGCAGCCTCGAGGTGCGAGGGGTTGGCGGCCAGGTAGACAGACGTCGTCGACCCGGATCGAGCCTCATACGTGCCCTCTGTCCCCAGGTGGTATTTGACATCTCCCGTGCCCTGGACGGAGCGCGGATCCTGCGTGCCGTCGAACTCGGTGAACACCTGCTTGTACGACTTGCCGGCAATGTTCGTGAGAACGTTGAGGCGGCCGCGGTGCGCCATGGCGATCGCGACCTCTTCGAGGCCGTTATCGGCCGCGGAGTCGAGGATCGCATCGAGCAGCGGGATCAGCGACTCTCCGCCCTCGAGGGAGAACCGCTTCTGGCCCACATACTTCGTCTGGAGGAAGGTTTCGAAAGCCTCGGCCTCGTTGAGCTTGCGGAGGATCTGCAGGCGGTCCTCCGCCGTCAGCTCCGTGTGTGGGCGTTCGAGCCTGGCCTGGAACCACTCGCGCTGAGCCGGATCCTGGATATGCATGTACTCGAGGCCGATGTTGCGGCAGTACGATTCGCGCAGCTGCTCGATGATCTCGCGCAGCAGGAGGTGGGATGTTCCCGCGAAACCGCCCGTCGGGAACGACCGGTCGAGATCCCACAGGGTGAGCCCGTACCGAGTGATATCGAGGTCGGGATGACGACGGTTGCGGAATGCCAGGGGGTCCGTGTCCGCGATCAGGTGGCCGCGGGACCGGTAGGCGTGGATCAGCTCAGCAATGCGAGCGGGTTTGCCCAGCTCTCGCTCGACGTCGTACTCGATGTCCTTCTGCCAGCGCACCGGCTCGTACGGGACGTGGAGCGCCGTGAAGACGCGATCGTAGAAGCCATCGCGGCCCGTCAGCTTCTCCTCGAGTGCACGCAGGAACTCGCCCGATGCGGCACCCTGGATAATGCGGTGATCGTAGGTCGAGGTCAGCGTGACGACGCGGGAGACGCCGATGCGGGCGAGCGCCTTATCCGACGTGCCGGCGAACTCGGCCGGGTACGTCATGGCGCCGACGCCGACAATGGTGCCCTGCCCGTTCATGAGCCGGGGGATCGAGTGGACGGTGCCGATGCCGCCGGGGTTCGTCAGCGTTGCCGTCGTGCCCTGGAAGTCCTCCACGCTCAGCTTGTTATCGCGGGCCTTCGAGACAAGCTCCTCGTAGGCGCCCCAGAACTCGACGAAGTCCATCGTGTCCGCCGCCTTGACGGACGGGACCACGAGGTTGCGCGAGCCGTCCGGCTTGGGCAGGTCGATGGCGAGCCCGAAGTTCACGTGCGCTGGCTCGAAAACGGCTGGCTTCCCGTCTTCCGTCTTCGCGTAGGCCTTGTTCATATCCGGAACCGCGACGAGAGCTTCCACCATGGCGTAGCCGATGAGGTGGGTGAACGACACCTTCCCTCCGCGAGTGTGCTTGAGATGGTTGTTGATCACCGCACGGTTCTCGAAGAGCACCTTCGCGGGAACGGCGCGAACCGATGTGGCGACCGGGATCTCGAGCGAGCTCTCCATATTGGTCACGGTGCGTGCCGCAGCGCCGCGGAGCTTCGTGGTCGATGCTGATCCGGCATCGTCCGACGGCGCGAGATCGTACTTCTCGGCGTAAGGCGTGCTGGCAGGGACTGCGACGACGGGTGGTGCAGGCGGCAGATCGGAGCGGACTTGCGACTGGTCGGATGCGGACTGCCTGTTGTCTGGTTCCTGCTGTGCACGGCGTGCGGACGGACTCTGGTTCTCCGAGGGTGGTGGAACGTCGGTCTTGGCCGTGCGGCCCTCCGATTCCCATCGTGTGAACAGCTCGCGCCACTGCGGCTGGACGGCTCCACGATCCTCAAGGTATTTCGCATATAGCTCGTCGATGAACCACTGGTTGGCACCGAAATCCTCGCTGGAACGTTGTGATGTGTCGGACACTTGCGGTCGCCCTACTTTCGGGGTGTGTGAATTGAAGAACAGGTCCAGTTTAGGTGACCCGGGCGACAGACACCCTCCTATTTCGTCAAACTGGACACGAACTGGGCCCCCGAGGAATCGGTTTCGGGGCGTCTGTCAAGAAGCAGTCACGATTGCGTCACACCACATCCCCACATCCGCCACATTCTGCCCTGTTTCGCGCCGTTCGATGTAGCATCGCAATCACTATGGATATCCTCCTCATCCTGTTCGGCGTCGTTCTCACCGTCGGCACAGCTATATTCGTGGCCGCTGAATTCTCCCTTGTCGCCCTCGACCCGGGCACGATCGAACGGAAGGCCCAAGACGGCGACACGCGAGCCATCGCAGCGCTCAAAGGCCTGAAGAAGCTCTCCCTCGAGCTGTCATCGGCCCAGGTCGGCATCACGCTGACGACGATCCTTCTCGGCTACACGTCACAGAAGGCGCTTGCGAACATTCTGGAGGGTCCGCTCCAATCGGCAGGCATGGCGCAGGCGGCGGCAACCGGCCTGGCCGTTCTCATCTCCCTTATCCTCATCAACCTGTTCTCGATGCTGTTCGGGGAGCTTGTTCCCAAGAACTTCGCATTGGCAGAACCGCTCGCGACAGCCGGTGTGGTCGCACCCGTCCAGGGCATCTTCACCACTCTCCTCAAGCCCGTCATCGTCGGCTTGAACTCATCGGCCAACTGGATCATTCGAAAGTTCGGCATCGAGCCCGCCGAGGAGCTGTCGGGAGCCCGCTCGGCCACCGAGCTCGTCGCCCTGGTGCGCCGCAGCGCGAGCCTGGGCACGCTCGATATCTCAACAGCGCGCCTGTTGACCCGCTCCATCGGCATCGGCCGGCTCACTGCCGTCGATGTCATGACAGACAGGGGCCGGGTCAACTGGATCGACCACACTGCGACCGCGGCCGATGTCATCTCCCTCGCCCGCACGACCGGCCACTCCCGTTTCCCGGTCGTGGGTGACGACCTTGACGACATTCGAGGTTTCGTCAATCTGCGGAGCGCCATCAACGTCCCGTACGAGAGGCGCGGGGACGTCCCGGTCACCTCCTCCTCCATCATGAAACCCATCGAGAGGGTTCCCGAGACTGTGGCCCTCGCACCGCTGCTCGTACAGCTGCGCGATAGCGGGCAGATCGCCATCGTCCTCGATGAGTATGGCGGCACCTCCGGCATCGTCACCCTCGAGGACTGCGTGGAAGAAGTGGTCGGAGAGGTCGCTGACGAACACGATCCGCGCCGCCTGCGGGCGCGCTTCTCGGCCGACGGCTGGGTGATCCCGGGGGACATGCGCCCCGACGAACTTGCCAGGGAGGCTGGTCTGCGGGTCCCCGATGATGGGCCGTTCGAGACGCTTGCAGGTTTCATCATGACCGAGCTCGGCCGCCTGCCCGCCGTGGGCGACGAAGTCGTCGGAGAGGACGTGGTCCTGACGGTCGAGAAGCTGGACGGGCGCAGGGTTGTCTCTGTCAGAGCGCGTGCCATCGATCCGGAGGGCACGGAATGAGCACCTCTGTCGCCCTGATCATCGGGCTCATCCTGCTCGCCTGCAACGCCTTCTTCGTCGGCGCCGAATTCGCCATCATGTCCGCGCGGAGATCCCGGATCGAACCACTGGCTGATGGTGGATCGAAGTCGGCCAAGACCGTCCTGTGGGCACTCGAGAACGTGACGCTCATGCTCGCGGCATGCCAGCTCGGCATCACGCTCTGCTCGACATCGCTCGGTGCCGTCGCAGAGCCCGCGATCGCCAACCTGCTGACAGGTCCCTTCACGCAGCTGGGCCTGCCCTCTGCCGCGGCCCATGCCGTCGCCTTCGCGATCGCCCTCTTCGTCGTCGTCTACCTGCACGTGGTGATCGGCGAGATGGTGCCGAAGAATCTCGCGGTGACAGTGCCGGAGCAGGCGGCGCTCATCCTTGCTCCGCCTCTCGTCATCGTCGCGAAGATCTTCAAGCCCATCGTCGTCACGCTCAACAAGATCGCCAACCAGTTTGTGCGGCTCAGCGGCTTCGAGCCGAAGGATGAGGTTGCGTCTGCCTTCACCGCGGACGAGGTCGCCTCGATCGTCGAGACGTCTCAGCGTGCCGGCGTCCTCGATGACGAGATCGGCCTCCTCGCCGGGGCCCTCGAGTTCTCCGACCTCACTGTCGCTGAAGTCATGGTGCCCCGGGAAGATGTGGCAACCGTCCCCCTGGGCGTCACCCCTGCGGAGCTCGAGGAGCGCGTCGCCAAGACCGGTTTCTCGCGTTTCGTCGTCGCCGATGATCACGGAGACTTCGTCGGATACCTGCACCTGAAGGACGTGATCGGGGCCGTCGGAGAGGCCCGCGACCGTCCCCTCCCCGCCTTCAAGATCCGGGCCATGGCGTCCGTCCCGGGAGGCGATGAGGTCGAGTCGGCGCTCGCGGTCATGAAGCGCGATGGGATCCACCTCGTCGAAGTGAGCGACGGTGAGGGCGCCGCCGTCGGCGTCCTCTTCCTCGAGGACATTCTCGAAGAGCTCGTCGGTGAAGTCCGCGACTCCATGCAGCGTGACGCGTAACACACGCGAAGTGCAACCTAGGTAACGAGAACGGGGGTGCGCTTCCGCGGGAAAATCGCTATCATCAAACGGTAACGTTATCTTTTTGTTACACATCGTTATCAATGTGAAAGTGGTCCCGTGGGTAGACACTCCGCCGTCAAGGTGCCGGTGAGCACGTCTGTGCTCGCTGACGACGCGCCGACCGAGCGCCTCGCCGCCATCCCCGCGGCACCGTCCCGGAGAGACCGCCGAATGTCCTCGAAAGCCTCCGCGAGGCGGCTGCGAGCCCGCGCCACCATGGTGGCCGCATCCTCCCTCGTCGCAGGATTCGGGGCCGCCAGCGTCATCTCGGGCACGGGGCAGGCCGCGGCGGCGGTGACGCCGAGCGTTCCCGTCACGACGTCGCTGGGCGATCTGCCGGTCGTCGGCGCAACCGTGCCGGACTCTTTCGCGAGCAGTGATGAAGCTGCCGACATCGCACTCCTTCGCACCGCCCAAGAACTCGCAGAGACCGCAGCTGAGCCGGCAGTGTGCTCGACAGAGCCGGCTAATGGTCTCGTCTCCGCTGTCATGCAGACCTCCGACAATGTCGTGGTCATGCCCGCCAAAGAAGGCACGTATCGTCTGTCATCCGGGTATGGCGTCCGGTGGAATCCCATCAGCGGCGGCTACCACACGCACCTCGGCAGCGACTTCGCGGGTGCTCTCGGCACACCGATCTATGCCGTGGCCGACGGCACGGTCGAATACGTCGGGGCCGGCAAGGACGGGCGATCGAACAACCTGGTCATCATCAAGCACGAGGTCGACGGCACAGTCTTCTGGTCGTGGTACGTCCACATGTTCGACGATGGTATCCACGTGAGCGAAGGCGATGTCGTCGCCGCAGGGCAGCACATCGCCGATATCGGCAACAACGGGAATTCGACCGGCCCCCACCTTCACCTCGAGATCCATACCGACGAGAGCGGCACGACGGTGAACCCGCTGACGTTCCTCGCGGATCTCGGCGCACAGGACGTATCCACCCTCTGCTCGTAGGCATGTCCGCCGATCACCGGCGTCGCGTCCCACGACAGGGAAGGCCAAGACCCCCGTCGCCCAGCCGCCCCGACCGCGTTCCCGCAAGCGTCGCATTTTCGGGAAATCGGACAGTTTTCGCGGCTTCGGGTGAGACGATAGTGCGATGAAGTCATGGGAACGAACGGGGACGCCTGTTGTCATCGCGCACAGGGGCGGAGCCGACGAATATCCGGAGAACTCCGTCGAGGCCTTCAGCGCGATGGTCGATCGTGGATTCACCTACATCGAGACCGACGTGCACGCCACGGCGGACGGACGGCTCGTGCTCATGCACGACCCGGACCTGGACCGTACGACGACGGGTTCGGGCCCGATCAGCGATGCGACATGGGAGTATGTCTCCACGCTGAGGGACGGTTCCGGCAGGCGGCCCATGCTCCTCACGGAGGCCCTTGAGATGTTCCCGACGGTTGACTTCAATGTTGACCTCAAGGTCGATTCGACGGTCGAGCCGATGATCGAACTCCTCACGGCCTCGGAGTATCGGGACAGGATACTCCTCGCCTCCTTCTCGGAGGCCCGGCTTCGCCGTGTCCGCCGCGCCGTCCCCGGCGTCGCCACGAGCATGGGAACATCCGCGATCGCCCAATACGTCCTCACATCGCGGATACCCGGGCCCTGCCGCGACCGTCTCCTCGACTTCTTTCCCGGACCGGAGGACGGTGCGGTCTGCGTGCAGATGCCGGAGAGGTTCCGCGGCCGCCGCATCCTCGACGACACACTCATCGACATGCTCCACCGCCGCGGCATCGCCGTCCACGTGTGGACGATCAACGAGGCGATGGATATGGAGAGGCTGATCGGCATGGGAGTCGACGGGCTCGTCACGGACAGGCCGACCCTCGCGCGTGAAGTCATCGGTGCAACGCGAGCTTGATCAGAATGCGCTGTAGGCCCGACATGAGTCGGGCCTACATGGGGCTGGTGCCCCGGATAGGATTCGAACCTACGACCTTCTGCTCCGGAGGCAGACGCTCTATCCCCTGAGCTACCGGGGCGCAATAGGTAACTTTAGCAGGGTTGGGCGGCAACGAGACAATCGGCGGGCTGTGAGCCTCAAAGCATCCTCGATCTTCGAGGGGGCGCAACGGTGCACAGCGCCGATACCGGGGCGTCCTGTCCCACAATGTGAGGGTGAAAGCGAACGCTTCGCCGCCGGATCGCTAGACTACTGTCATGACTCCAGAAGAACTTGGCGCGCTCATTGATTCCGTCCTCGCAGAAGCAGTGTCCGACGGTGCTGTTGCACTGTCCGTCGACGACCTTCCGACAGTGAAAGTGGAGCGGCCGCGAAACCGTGACCACGGCGATTGGGCGACGAACGTTGCCATGCAGCTCGCGAAGAAGGCCGGTGCCAACCCCCGCGATCTCGGCGCAATCCTCGCGGAGCGGCTCGCTGAGAAAGACGGCATCGAGAACGCGACTGTTGCCGGCCCCGGCTTCGTCAACATCAAGCTGGCGGCAGGTGCGGCCGGCGAACTCGCACGGACCATCCTTGCCGCCGGAGCATCCTATGGTCGCAGCAAGACGGAAGCAGGAACGGTCAACCTGGAGTTCGTGTCCGCCAACCCCACGGGCCCGATTCACCTCGGGGGCGTCCGATGGGCCGCCGTAGGAGACTCCCTGGCGCGTCTCCTCGAGGCCGCAGGATCGACAGTCACCCGCGAGTACTACTTCAACGATGCTGGTGCCCAGATCGACCGATTCTCCGAATCGCTTCTCGCCCGTGCGAAAGGCGAACCCGCACCCGAGAACGGCTACGGCGGCGCCTACATCACCGACGTCGCCGAAAAGGTGATGGCGGACTGCAAGGCGGCCGGAGAACCGGATCCGCTGTCCCTGCCCGATAGCGAAGCGCAGGAAGTGTTCCGCGCTCGCGGCGTGGAGATCATGTTCGGGGAGATCAAGCAGGCGCTGGCAGATTTCGGTGTCGAGTTCGATGTCTATTTCCACGAAGACGAGCTGCACGGCTCCGGTGCCGTCACGCGGTCGGTCGATATCTTGCGCGAACGCGGTCACGTCTTCGAGCAGGACGGGGCGACCTGGCTGCGTACGACAGATTTCGGCGACGACAAGGACAGGGTGATCTTCAAGTCCGACGGGGACGCCGCCTACTTCGCGGGCGACATCGCGTACTACCTCAATAAGCGCGAGCGCGGAGCCGATCACGTCATCATCATGCTGGGAGCGGATCATCATGGCTACATCGGCCGCATGTATGCCATGGCACGCGCCTTCGGCGACACGGCCGGCAAGCGCGAGAACATGGAGATCCTCATCGGCCAGATGGTCAACCTCGTGCGTGACGGTGAGCCGGTCAAGATGTCGAAGAGGGCAGGCAACATCATCACTCTCGAAGACCTCGTCGACGCTGTCGGCGTCGATGCTGCCCGCTACTCGCTCGTCCGCTCCTCCGTCGATACAACTCTCGAACTGGACCTGGATCTTCTCGCGTCGCACACGAACGAGAACCCGGTCTACTACGTGCAGTATGCGCATGCTCGTACGCGTTCGGTGGCCAACAACGCCGCTGAGCACGGCGTGACACGGGATGGTTTCAACCCGGCAGCCCTCGATCACCGCGCCGACTCATCCCTGCTCGGCATTCTCGCCCAGTTCCCCGAGGTCGTCGCCCAGGCCGCCGAGCTGAGGGAGCCGCACCGCGTCGCACGCTACCTCGAAGAGCTCGCGGCCGCCTACCACACGTGGTACGGCCAGACGCGTGTCACCCCCCGCATCGGCGACGATGTGACCGAGGGCCACCAGGCCCGCCTCTGGCTCAACGATGCCACGACACAGGTCCTTGCCAACGGTCTGAACCTGCTCGGCGTCTCTGCCCCGGAGAAGATGTAGATGGCTTTCGCACAGCTCGCACACGTTCCCGCTCCCGAACCCGGATCCGGGCCATGGTCGGCGAACCTCCGCCGCGACAAGGGCGAACTTGTTCTGGCAGGCCACGCGCTGAGCGATCTCGCGGACGCCGGCACCCCCGTCTATCTCGTGGACGAGGAGGACATGAAGGCCCGTGCGCGCGCCTGGGTGGATGCGATGGGAGACGGCGATGTCTACTACGCAGGCAAGTCTTTCCTCACCCCCGCCGTCGCGTCCTGGATGCTCGAGGCTGGTCTCTGCATCGATACAGCCTCAGAGGGGGAGCTTCGCATCGCCCTGGCGGGAGGGGTTCCGGGAAACCGGATCGGCCTGCACGGGAACTCGAAGTCTGACGCGACTCTGCGCCTCGCACTCGAGGCCGGAATCGGCAGGATCGTTGTCGACTCACCCGGTGAAGTCGACCAGATCGCGGCTCTCGCGGCCGAGCTCGGAACTGTCGCTCCCTGCTTCGTGCGGGTGACAACCGGCGTCCATGCCGGAGGACATGAGTTCATCGCGACCGCCCACGAGGACCAGAAGTTCGGACTGTCTCTCGCAACGGGAGCGGCCATGGACGTCGTCGCGGCGATCACCGCGAGCCCCCACCTGGAGTTTCTCGGCCTGCACTCACACATCGGCAGCCAGATCCTCGACGCGGAGGGCTTCGCCGCGGCCGCCCGCGCCGTCATGGAGTTCGCCGGGGAACTATCGTCCCGGGGCATCTCCGTTCCCGAGGTCGATCTCGGCGGCGGGTACGGCATCCAGTACACGGGCCTCGATCCGAAGCCTCTCAGCGAGAAGGACATGATCGCCGGCATCCGCTCCGCCATCGAAGCCTCCTGCCAGGAGGCGGGGATTCCGGCGCCCAGGCTGTCGATCGAACCCGGCAGGTCTATTTCGGGACCTGCGGGCATGACGCTCTACCGCGTCGGCGCGACGAAGGACGTCATGACGGACGATGGAGTGCGCAGGTACGTGTCGGTTGACGGCGGAATGAGCGACAACGTCCGTCCCGCCCTCTACGGTGCAGACTATACGGCCCTCCTCGGGAGGGACTCGGAGGCAGAGCTCGTACCGACCCGCGTGGTCGGCATGCACTGCGAGTCCGGAGACATCGTCGTCAAAGATGTCGCGCTGCCAGCCGACGTCACACGGGGAGACCTCATCCTGGTCGCCGCAACCGGCGCCTACGGCCGGTCGATGGCATCGAACTACAACATGGTTCGCAGGCCCGGCGTACTCGCCGTGTCCGACACGGGGACAGCCTGGCTCGTGAAACCAGAAACCTGGGAGGATGTCCTCGGACTCTTCCCGGACCTGTAAGCTCCGGCGACCACGCCACTACTGGAGGAACTATGTCAGTCAAGATCGCCCTGCTCGGATGTGGGACAGTCGGCACCGCCGTCGCGACCATGCTTCAAGAGCAGGGCAAGGACTTTGCCCAGCGTGCCGGTGACACGCTCGAACTCATCGGCATCGGAGTCCGCGACCTCGCGGCACCCCGTGACCCCGCAATCGATCGCGCGCTCCTGACGGACGACATCGATGGGCTCATGAACGGTGCAGACATCGTGATCGAACTGATCGGCGGGATCGAGCCAGCCCGCACATACGTCCTCCATGCCATCGCCGGCGGGTCGACCGTCGTCACCGGCAACAAGGCTCTCCTTGCCGCACACGGCCCCGAGATCTACGAGGCGGCGGCGCAGGCCAACGTCGACGTCTACTATGAGGCGGCCGTCGCGGGCGCCGTACCCGTCGTGTACGGCCTGCGCGAATCCCTGGCGGGCGACAGGGTCGAGAGCGTCCTCGGCATCGTCAACGGCACGACGAACTTCATCCTCGACGAGATGGAAACGGCAGGACTGTCATTCGATGAGGCGCTTGCGAAAGCTCAGGAGCTGGGCTTCGCCGAAGCAGACCCGACCGCCGACGTCGACGGCCACGACGCCGCCGCGAAGATCGCCATCCTCGCGTCTCTCGCATTCCACACCCGAGTATCGATCGACGATGTCCCCATGACCGGCATCCGCGCCATCACCTCCGACGACATCGCGGCCGCAGCGAAGGACGGGTACGCGATCAAGCTCCTCGCCATAGCGCGCCGCCAAGAGGCCGGTATCGAGCTCTCTGTCGAACCGACACTGGTTCCCCGCGACCACCCTCTCGCCTCCGTACGGGGCTCCTTCAACTCGGTCGTCATCGAGGCGGCGGGAGCCGGGCGTCTCATGTTCTACGGTCGAGGCGCAGGCGGAGCCCCCACAGCATCGGCCGTCCTCTCCGACGTGGTCGCAGGCGCGTCCCACCGCGTGTACGGGGGCCGTGCGCCGCGCGAGCTCACCTACGCGGACCTGCCGATCCTCGCTCCCGAGGAATCAATCTCGTCCTACCGGATCGACTTCTCCATCGAAGACCGCACGGGTGTGCTCACGCGCCTCGCGGGTGCGCTCGCGGAGCGCGGGGTCTCGATCGCCGCCATGAGCCAGATCAGGGAAGACAACAACAGTGCCCGCTTGACGGTGACGACACATGCGGCGCGTACCGCCGATGTCAATGCGGCACTCGAGGACATCACATCCGCAGATTACGTCGTGGACGTTCTGCACGTCATGAGGGTTGAGGGTAACTGATGGCACACCAGTGGCAGGGACTCATCGCGGAGTACCGCGACAGGCTTCCCTTTGACGACAGCGATCCCGTCGTCACGCTCTATGAGGGAGGGACGCCCCTCGTCGCCGCCCCGAAGCTATCCGACAGGGTCGGCGCGAACGTTCACGTCAAAGTCGAGGGCATGAACCCGACAGGATCGTTCAAGGACCGCGGGATGACAACCGCGGTATCGAAGGTCAAGGGCGAAGGCATGGAGATCATTGCGTGCGCCTCGACCGGCAACACCTCCGCATCCGCCGCGGCCTATGCCGTCGCGGCTGGGCTCGGATGTGCTGTGATCCTGCCTGCCGGGAAGATCGCCGCGGGCAAGCTAGCGCAAGCGATCGTCCACGGCGCCCAGCTCGTCGCCGTCGACGGGAACTTCGACGACTGCCTGCGTCTGACGCGCGAGCTGACCGACATGTACCCCGTTGCGCTCGTCAACTCCGTCAACCCCTACCGTCTCCAGGGCCAGAAGACGGCCGCGTTCGAGATCGTCGACGCGCTCGGAACAGCACCAGACATCCATGTCCTGCCGGTCGGCAATGCCGGCAACATCACGGCGTACTGGATGGGATACAGCGAATATGCTGGCCGTACGACACTCGCGTCGTTCGACGATGCGGCCTTGCATATGCCAGCCGTGACGGACCGGGTACCGCAGATGTGGGGATTCCAGGCATGGGGCGCAGCGCCCCTCGTCCTCGGCCGCCCCGTTCCGGACCCTGAGACCGTCGCCACCGCGATCCGGATCGGCAATCCTGCCTCCTGGAAGTATGCGGAAGAGGCACGTGACTCGTCCGGCGGCCTGATCGACCGCGTCACCGATGAGGAGATCCTCGAAGCGCAGGCTATTCTCGCCGCCGAGGTGGGAGTCTTCGTCGAGCCCGCCTCCGCCGCCTCCGTGGCAGGTCTCATCAAGACGGGTGCCGCCGGGGGAGTGCCGGAGGGTGCGACGATCGTGTGCACGGTGACCGGCAACGGACTCAAGGACACCGCGACCGCTCTTGCCGGACGCGACATCGATCCCGCCGTGATCGAGCCTTCCCTGGACGCTGCCGTGAAAGTGTTGGGCCTGTAATGCGCCAGGTTGTCGAAACGCTTCGCGTCCGCGTACCCGCAACGTCCGGCAACCTCGGCCCAGGCTTCGACAGCCTGGGCCTGGCCCACGGCATCTACGACGAAGTCGAGGCGACTCTTATCGCGGGCCCGTCCACCGTCGAGATTCTCGGTGAAGGTCAGGGTGAGCTGCCGACGGACGATTCCCATCTCATCGTGCGCGCCATGCAGCGCGGCTTCGAGTTCGTCGGCATGCCGCAGGCCGGCGTCAAGATGACGTGCCGGAACAGCATCTCGCAGTCCCGCGGCCTGGGATCATCGGCCGCCGCCGTCGTCGCAGGCCTCACTCTCGCCGCGGGCTTCGCCGGGCGTCCCGATGTCTTCGGCAAGGCAGAAGTCCTGACCCTGGCAACCGAGTTCGAGGGCCATCCAGACAACGCCGCCCCTGCAGTATACGGGGGAGCGGTCGTGTCCTGGGCGGAGTCCGGTCAAGCACATGCCGCCAGTCTTGACCTCCATAAGGATCTCCGGACGACACTGCTCGTGCCGCACGAGATCCTGGCAACGTCGACGGCGCGCGCCGCGTTGCCGGTATCCGTTCCGCACGTCGATGCCGCCTTCAACGCTGCACGGACGGCACTGCTCGTCCATGCCCTCGCCAAGGATCTCGACCTGTTGCACGAGGCGACACGCGATCGCCTCCACCAGGAATACCGGTCGAGTGCGATGCCGGCAACGGCGGAGGTTTTGGACGCCCTCCGATCGGCGGGATGGCCGGCGGTCGTCTCAGGGGCGGGCCCGGCGATCCTCGTCTTGGACGAGCTGGATCCCCAAACCTGTCGCATCCTCGAATCGCGCGGCTTCGCGGTCACAACCCCCGGAATCGGTCGCGGCGCCCACATTATCGACTGAACATGCCACATTGGCGGCTTACCTGGTACGCTATCGGCATCACCAGTTTTAAGTGCACCTTGGCTTTGCCGTTGCACGGTGTAACTCGAAGCGCTTCAGCTTGGGCAACAGATCACTTTTTTCTCTCCCTGTCAGCGCTGGTCAACCAAACATTCCGCCCGCTTCTTTTGCGGGAATTGAGGAAGGAACCTAGTGAGCGAAAACTCCTCCGCTCCTCGCAAGGCACTCTCTGCAATGCGACTAAGCGAGCTTCAAGAGCTTGCTTCCGACATGGGCCTCGCACTCGACGCCAAGGCCCGTCGTAACGACTACATTTCAGCCATTCGTAACTCCCGGTCGTCGGACGCCCCGGCTCGCGACAACACCGAAAAGCCGGAGTCTCGCGACACTGCCGAGGAGCCTGAGGCTCGGGAGGCTGCTCCCGCGAAGCAGGACGCGCCCGCCCAGCAGCAATCGGGCCGGCGCCGCGAAACGACGCGCCAGTCGAAGCTTCCCGCACTCGATCTGCCGATCCCCGCGAAGGCTGAAGAGCCCGCCGAGGAGAAAGAGCTGCCCGACGAGAAGCTGGCCGCACTCGAAGCTCTCGGTGAAGCCGCCTCCCGCAAGGCCGAGGAATCGCATCGCCGTGAGCGTCCCCGCCGCGGCGACAACGACCGTCAGGCCCGCAGCGACCAGGACGATCGCACCGAGAACAGCGACCGTGACGGGGAGGACGAGGGCGATGGTCGCCGCAGGCGCAACGATCGCCGTCGCGAACGCCCCAACCGTCGCAACGACCGTAGTGATCGCAACGACCGGAACGACCGTAACGATCGCGGCAGCCGCAACCAGCAGCGCAACAACGACTCGGACTCGGACGGCAGCGACCAGGTGCGCGACGGCGATGTCCTGCTCAAGGTTGCCGGCATCCTCGACATCGACGGCAACAATGCCTACCTGCGCACCGCGGGTTACCTCGCGGGCTCGAATGACGCCTACGTGTCGCAGGCATTGATCAAGCGCAACAAGCTTCGCCGCGGCGATGCGATTGTGGGAGCCGTCCGTGATCTCGGAGACTCATCCGGCCAGGGGCAGGGCCGGGGCAACTCGCGTCAGCGCCACAAGTTCAACCCGCTCGTGCAGATCGATTCCGTCAACGGACTGTCGCTCGAAGACCTGGCCCAGCGCCCCGAGTTCGGCAAGCTGACGCCGCTCTACCCGAACGAGATGCTTCGGATGGAGACGTCGCCGAAGGCCATCACTCCCCGAGTGATCGACCTTGTCGCCCCCATCGGCAAGGGCCAGCGCGGCCTCATCGTGTCCCCGCCCAAGGCGGGCAAGACGATGATCATGCAGCAGATCGCCAACGCGATCGCCGTCAACAACCCCGACGTGCACCTCATGGTGGTCCTGGTCGATGAACGTCCGGAAGAAGTGACGGACATGCAGCGCATGGTCAAGGGTGAGGTCATCGCCTCCACCTTCGACCGTCCCGCCTCCGAGCACACGGTCGTTGCGGAACTCGCCATCGAGCGCGCGAAGCGCCTCGTCGAGCTCGGCCAGGACGTTGTCGTGCTGCTCGATTCGATCACGCGCCTCAGCCGCGCCTACAACCTCGCGGCTCCCGCCTCTGGACGTATCCTGTCCGGCGGTGTCGATGCTGGTGCGCTCTACCCGCCCAAGCGTTTCTTCGGTGCCGCCCGCAATGTCGAGAACGGCGGATCCTTGACGATCCTCGCGTCTGCTCTCGTCGAGACGGGTTCGAAGATGGACGAGGTGATCTTCGAAGAGTTCAAGGGCACCGGCAACATGGAGCTGCGTCTGTCCCGCCAGCTCGCCGATCGCCGCATCTTCCCCGCGGTCGACATCAACGCGTCCGGAACGCGCCGCGAAGAGCTCCTCTTCAGCCCCGAAGAGCTCAAGATCGTGTGGCAGCTGCGCCGCGCTCTGGGCACCCTCGAGGTCGGGGAAGCATCTGACTTCATGCTCGGCAGGCTTCGCAAGAGCGAATCGAATGGGGAGTTCCTCATGACGATCGCCAAGTCGATGCAGAACGCCGGAGAGTAGTCTCACAGGCCCGCCCCTTGCGGGGCGGGCCATCTCACACCGATAATTACCTGACGGCTTTCGGTTCACCGGCCTATCACGCGATCAGCGGCCCTACGCCGCTGGTTCGGGCTGGACCCGGGGCGGCAACGATCCAAGGAGAAAACTCATGAAGCAGGGAATTCACCCTGAATACTTTGTCACCGAGGTCACCTGTACCTGTGGCAATAAGTTCACCACCCGCTCGACCGTGAAGTCCGGCGAAGTTCGTGCCGACGTCTGCTCGGCATGCCACCCGTTCTACACCGGCAAGCAGAAGATTCTGGACACCGGTGGCCGTGTTGCACGCTTCGAGGCACGCTACGGCAAGCGGAAGTAGCTTTGCGATGAAGCGCCGGCGAGTATCTCGCCGGCGCTTTCCGTATTCTTGAGAAGAAGCCCAGGTTAGGATCCACATGAGTCAGACAGTTCCCGAGCAGATGCTCGCCGAATTCCACCAGATCGAAGAGCAGATGGGCACCCCGGAGGTGCTGTCGAGCCCCGATAAGCTTCGTGCTCTGGGGCGGCGCTACTCCGAGCTCGGCCGCGTCGTCCGCGTCTATCTCGCATGGGTCGAGGCGCGTGACGATCTGTCCGAGGCGAAAGAGATCGTCGATCTCGGCGGTGAAGACGGGGCCCTGTTCGCGGATGAGCTCCCCGGCCTCGAGAAGCGCTTCGCGGAGCTTTCCGAGGAGCTGAAGAATGTGCTGATCCCGCGCGACCCCGATGACTCGCGCGACGTCATCCTCGAGGTGAAGGCAGGGGAGGGCGGTGACGAGTCCGCACTCTTCGCGGGCGATCTGCTCCGCATGTACCAGCGATTCGCGGAGAACAAGGGCTGGCAGACTCAGATGCTGTCCGCCAACGAATCAGATCTTGGCGGCTACAAGGTGGTCCAGCTGGCGATCAAGAGCCCCCACCCGCCCGAAGACCCCGCCGATGGTGTGTGGGCACACCTCAAGTATGAGGCGGGCGTGCACCGCGTTCAGCGCGTGCCCGTGACCGAATCCCAGGGCAGGATCCACACCTCCGCAGCCGGTGTGCTCGTGTTCCCCGAAGTGGACGATCCGGGCGAGGTCGAACTCGACCCCAACGATCTCCGCATCGACGTCTACCGATCGTCCGGGCCGGGCGGACAGTCCGTCAACACGACCGACTCCGCCGTCCGCATCACCCACGTGCCCACCGGCATCGTCGTCTCCATGCAGGACGAGAAGTCCCAGCACAAGAACAGGGATGCGGCGATGCGAGTGCTGCGCGCGCGACTTCTTGCCGCCAAGCAGGAGGAGGCCGCCGCTGAGGAGGCCGCACATCGACGCAGCCAGGTTCGGACCGTCGACCGTTCGGAGCGCATCCGCACCTACAACTATCCGGAGAACCGTATCTCCGACCACAGGACCGGCTACAAGGCCTACAACCTCGAGACAGTGCTCGGGGGCGAACTGGGTCCCGTCATCGACTCCGCACGCGAGCTCGATGAGCGGGAGCGCATGGAGCGCGCGGGGGAGTGACCTGGCGGGAACTCCAGGGGTGGGCAGGCACTGTCCTCGGCTCCGCCGGTATCGAAACCCCTGTGGTCGACGCGCGACTGCTCGCGGAGCATGTGGCGGGAACACATCTCGCCCTCGCGCCGACTCCGACGGCTGAGCAGGCCGAGGCCTATCGTTCTCTCGTCTTCCGTCGGGCACGGCGTATTCCGCTGCAGCACCTGACTGGAGTCATGTACTTCCGCAACCTCGAGCTCCCAGCCGAGCCCGGCGTGTTCATCGTCCGCCCCGAGACCGAGATCGTTGCGGGCGAGGCGATCGAGGCGGCCCTGCGCATGGGACCGAACCCCCTCGTCGTGGATCTCTGCACCGGATCCGGCGCTATTGCCATGGCAGTTGCGGACGAGGTCCCCGGTGCCCGCGTGGTCGCTGTCGAGCTCGACGATCGTGCGATCGTGTCGGCACGCCGCAACGCGGAGCCCTACGGCGTCGAGGTGAGGCATGGTGATGCTCGCACGGCCTGCGATGATCTCCTCGGCCGTGTCGACGTGGTCGTCAGCAACCCGCCCTACGTGCCGCCGTCCACCGTCACCGCGGAAGCGATGGTCGACCCGCAGATCGCCCTCTGGGGCGGGGGAGACGACGGACTCGAGATCCCGTTCGCGCTCGTCGACCGCGCAGCAGTTCTGCTGAAGCCGGGCGGCGTCCTCATCATGGAACACGACGAGCATCAGGGCCCGGCGCTGGTTGAACGTGCGCAGTCATTGGGCATGACCGCACGAACAGGCGTGGACCTGGCCGGGAGACCCCGGTTTCTGCACGCGATGTGAGAAGCTAGGATCCGTGGATATTCGAGACTGCACAACCGACAGTGGGGCTCTGGACGCGGCATCGGTCGCCATCTCCAACGGGAAACTCATCGTCCTCCCAACGGACACCGTCTATGGGGTCGGCGCTGACGCGTTCAACCCGGCCGCCGTTGCCAATCTTCTCGCGGCGAAAGGGCGGGGCCGACAGATGCCGCCACCGGTCCTCGTCGGCACGAAGGAGACAGCGGACGCGCTGGCAGACAACCTGCCCGAGGCGGCCAGAACCCTCATCGACGCCTTCTGGCCGGGAGCTCTGACCATCATCGTCACTGCTCAGCCATCTCTGTCCTGGGACTTGGGCGAGACGGCAGGGACCGTGGCATTGCGCATGCCGGACTCGGAGCCCGCCCTCAACCTTCTCCAGCGCACCGGTCCGCTCGCGGTCTCGTCGGCCAACAAGACGGGCATGCCGGCGGCGATGACAGTCGGGGAGGCGAGCGACATGCTCGGCGACAGCATCGGCCTCTATCTCGACGGCGGAAGAGCCGGCGGGGGAGTCGCCTCGACGATCGTCGATCTCACGTCAGAGCCGTACCGTATTGTCCGGCAGGGCGCCATCGAGCGGGAGAGAATCGCCGCCCTCATCGAGCTCGAGGCCGTCGAAGAAGCGGAGGCTGTCGAGCAGGCAGAGCTGCCCGCCGCCGGCGGATCGACGCTCGAAGCCGGCGCGAAGGATCCGGACCAAGCGTGAGAGTCTATCTCCTCGTCATGCTGATCGCGGCGGCCGTCACCTACCTCATGGTGCCGGTTGTCCGTCGACTCGCACTGGCGACGGGAGCGATCACACAGGTACGTGATCGAGACGTCCACACGGTCCCTATTCCTCGGCTCGGCGGTGTCGCCATGCTCATCGGACTCGCCGTGTCTTTCGCGGTGGCAAGCCAGATTCCCTACCTCGAGAAAGAATTCGCCGCAGACTCTCCAGCCTGGGCGATCCTCATGGGCGCCGCACTCATGTGCCTCATCGGCGTCATCGATGACGTGTGGGATCTCGATTGGTACGCGAAGCTAGCCGGTGAAGTGCTCGCGGCGGGAGTCATGGCGTGGCAGGGCGTGCAGTTCGTGTCCCTGCCGATCGGCGGACTGACTGTCGGTTCGACACGGCTGACGCTCTTCCTGACGATCATCATCGTCATTATCGTCGCGAATGCCATTAACTTCATCGATGGCCTGGATGGTCTCGCGGCGGGTGTCGTCGGCATCGCCGCCCTCGGATACTTCGTCTACACGTACATGCTGACGCGAGAGACATCCCCCGGTGACTATGCATCCGTCGCATGCGTCGTCGTTGCCGTCCTCGTGGGAATATGTCTCGGATTCCTGCCGCACAACTTCAACCCGGCCGCGATCTTCATGGGCGACTCCGGCGCCCTCATGCTCGGACTGGTCTGTGCGGCCGCCGGTATCGTCGTCACGGGCCAGATCGATCCGGGCATTACGACGACCGAGAGCATTCCTGCCCTCATGCCGATCATCTTGCCCATCGCCATACTCGGCATCCCGCTCCTCGACTTCGTCTTCGCAGTCATCCGGCGACTGTCGAAGGGCCAGTCGCCGTTCGCGGCGGACTCGGGCCACCTCCATCACCGTCTTCTCCGTGCGGGCAACTCTCACCGGGGCGCCGTCATCGTCATCTACGTGTGGTCTGCCCTGCTCACCTTCGTCGCGGTCGGAATCGCGGTCTTCGAGCCCGTCCCGGTGCTCGCGCTCGGGGCGGCGGGGCTCGTCGTCGCCCTCGGATATACGCGGTACGAGATGAGGGGAGTGGCGGCGTGAAGCGCGAACCCGGTTACGTTCCGACGACCCTCGAGATGTTCACGAGCATCGCGAGACGGACCCTCCTCGCCTACCTCGTCCTCGCCGTCGTCGGTGCCGGCGCTGCCGCCATCGTCGCTGGCAGCGGGGCCGTCTGGGGCGTTCTTCTCGGGATCGGTTTAGCGGGGGGTGCCATGGGTCTCACCCTGCTCGTGATGATGGTCACAGAGAAGGTGGGAGGGGTGAACGATATGGCGATCATGCTCGGTAGTTATCTCCTGAAAATGGTTGTCCTCTTTGTCGTCTTTGTCGCCATCTCCGACTCCACTTTTTTCGATAAATCGGCGGTTTTACTAGGTTTCGCCAGTGCCGTCATCGTCTCTCTCATCGTCGACACGGTGACGATAGCGCGAACGCGCGCCTAGGACTGAGGTCCCGAACACGTGGCGGAACGCTCACCACACCAGGGCTAAATCAGTTACTATTGGGACCGTCCGCTCGGGCGACGCATGTTCTATGCCGAACACCGCTCGTCGCCCACTCCATACACGTTCTTCTGGGGGCCATCCTGTTCGCAAACGCCTCGTTTGAGCTCGCTGCCCAGTACGGGCGCCTCACTGCCGCCGCGGAGGATTCCGGCTTCCACGCACCGACGATGGACGAGTTCTTCCCTGAGCCGTTCCTCTTCGCGGGAACTCCCTTCGCGATCAACCGCATCATCATGGCGCGCCTCATCTCGGTTGCCGTCATCGTCATCATCTGCCTCCTGTACGCGAAGCGCGCCAAGCTCGTCCCTGGCCGTGCGCAGTCCGCAGTGGAATACATCTTCGACTTCATCCGCAAGTCGATCGGCTACGAAGTCATCGGCGAAGAGAAGGCCGGCCGCTACCTGCCGGCCCTGGCCACGATGTTCCTCGGGATCTTCTTCATGAATATCACCGGTGTCATCCCCGGCCTGCATATCGCCTCCACGTCTCTGATCGGCATGCCGATCATCTACGCGATCTTCGCCTATGTCCTCTTCATCGCCGCAGGTATTCGCGTGCACGGCGTCGGAGGATACTTCAAGTCGCAGCTCATGCCAGCCGGCGTGCCGGGACCCGTCTACATCCTCATGACACCGATTGAGTTCCTCTCGAACTTCATCGTCCGCCCCGCCACGCTCGTCATCCGTCTGCTCGCCAACATGGTGGCAGGCCACCTTCTCCTCGTCCTCTGCTTCGGCGCAACGCACGCACTCTACTTCTCGATGGGAGGGGTGACCGGCGTCCTTGCCGGCACAGTCACCCTCCTCGGCGGTATCGCAGTCGTCGTGTTCGAGATCCTCGTCGCAGGGCTCCAGGCCTACATCTTCGCTCTCCTCGCCGCGGTGTACATCTCGCTGTCGATCGAGGAACACTGAGCTTCCGGTCAACCACCCAACAATAAAGGAAAATCGCAACAATGGATTCTGTCTTCGGTAACATCGCAACCATCGGTTACGGCATCGCCGCAACCGGCCCTGCTATCGGCATCGGCATGCTCGTCGCAAAGACGCAGGAAGCCTCCGCACGGCAGCCCGAAATCAAGTCGTTCCTGCGCGTCAACATGTTCCTTGGCATGGCATTCGTTGAGGCTCTCGGCCTCATCGGCTTCGCAGCTGGCTTCGTATTCTGATCATGAACTCCAGCTCCGAGTGGTTCAACTGGGACCCCTCGCTGCTCGTTCCAGCCTCCTACGATCTTCTGTGGGGAACGGTTGCGTTCGTCGCTGTCGCGTGGGTCGTCTACAAGAAGGCATGGCCGACCTTTATCGCAACGCTCGATGAGCGTCACGACAAGATCGAAGAAGGTCTTCTGGCGGCCGAACGAGCACGAGAAGAAATCAAGTCAGAGCGCGAGCAACTCGCAGACGAGGTGACCTCCGCCCGTAAGGACGCGGCCCGCATCCGCGAGGACGCACAGGAGAACGCCAAGTCGATCGTCGCGGATGCTCGATCGAAGGCTAACGCCGAGGCACAGCGGATCCTCGATCAGGCTCATCGCCAGATCGAAGCCGACCGCGCTGCCGCGGAGGGCTCCCTCCGCACCGACGTCGGCTCTCTCGCCACGACTCTTGCCGGACGTATCGTCCAGGCCAATGTCGCCGACCGCGAGATCTCTCGCCAGGTCGTCGACCGTTTCCTCGACGAGCTTGAGGCATCGACCCCCGCGAACACGGAGGCATGATGCGACAGGCCAGCGAACAGGCATTGGAGCGTATGCTCCGGTCGTGGGAAGGGGTTGTCGCACATCAGCCCTCCGAAGCGATCCGGTGGGCCGATGAGTTCTTCGCCGTCAGCGACGTTCTCACGGGCTCCTCAGCTCTCGTCCGGGCCATCACCGACCCAGCACGGTCGGGAGATGCTCGTGCCGAGCTGGCCCGGAGTGTCTTGTCAGGGAAAGTCTCCGGCGAAGTCACCGACTACGTCGCGGGACTATCGCGGGAACGCGTCTCTGCCGCGAAAGACATCATCGAAGCGATCACGCTGACCGGAGTGGAGACTCTGCTCATGTCGGCGCAGTACCAGAACCGTCTCGACGCCGTCGAGGAGGAGCTGTACAGGGCTTCCCAGGTGTTAGGGACTGAACGTACCCTCCGCCGTTCCCTCGAGGAGCGCGGGTCCAGCCTGGGACGCCGTCACGAGCTGGCTGGCCGAATCTTCGGCGGCTGGACTCCCGAGACGGTTGCCCTGATCAAGCACGCAGTGTCGACAGATTCGTCGATCATCCCGCAGCTGCGCCATTGGGTGTCTGATGCGGGGCGGAGAAGCGAGCACCTTGTCGCTATCGTGACAGCGGCCCAGCCGCTCGAATCCGATCAGGAAGCGCGCCTCACGGCCCTCCTGTCGCAGCGCTACGACAAGCCCGTCGAGATCCACGTGGGCGTGGATCCCGAGATCATCGGCGGTCTTCGCATCGTCATCGGGGCGGACGTCATCGACGGCTCGCTCGCCTCCCGCATCAATAACGTGAAGTCCGTTTTCACGGACTGAAAGACACTTGCGGTAACCCGCAGAGAAAAGGAATATCAATGGCTGAGCTGACAATCCAGCCCGAGGACATCCGGGCAGCGCTCGACAGTTTCGTCAATTCGTACGAGCCTGCAGCGGCGCTCACGGAAGAGGTCGGTCACGTCACCATGACGGCGGACGGGATTGCCCGCGTAGAAGGCCTTCCCGGCGCCATGGCGAACGAGCTTCTCCGCTTTGAGGATGGTACCGAGGGCCTGGCCATGAACCTGGAGGACCGAGAGATCGGTTGCGTCGTCCTCGGCGACTTCTCGGGTATCGAAGAGGGACAGGAAGTTCGCCGTACCGGCGAAGTCCTCTCCGTCCCCGTAGGCGACGGCTACCTGGGTCGCGTCGTCGACCCGCTGGGTCAGCCGATCGACGGCCAGGGCGAGATCGACGGCATCGACGGACGTCGCGCCCTCGAGCTTCAGGCCCCCGGCGTCATGATGAGGAAGTCGGTCCACGAGCCCCTCCAGACCGGCATCAAGGCCATCGACGCCATGATCCCGATCGGTCGCGGCCAGCGCCAGCTTCTCATCGGCGACCGCCAGACCGGCAAGACCGCTCTCGCTATCGACGCCATCCTCAACCAGAAGGAGAACTGGGAGTCGGGCGACCCGAACAAGCAGGTGCGCTGCATCTACGTCGCGGTCGGTCAGAAGGGCTCCACCATAGCATCCGTCCGCGGTACTCTCGAACGGGCAGGCGCCCTCGAGTACACGACGATCGTTGCGTCACCGGCCTCCGATCCGGCCGGCTTCAAGTACCTTGCCCCCTACACCGGTTCCGCCATCGGGCAGCACTGGATGTACAGCGGCAAGCACGTCCTCATCATCTTCGATGATCTGTCGAAGCAGGCTGAGGCCTACCGTTCCGTCTCCCTCCTGCTGCGCCGCCCGCCGGGCCGCGAAGCCTACCCGGGCGACGTCTTCTACTTACACTCCCGCCTCCTCGAGAGGTGCGCCAAGCTCTCGGATGAGCTGGGCGGCGGTTCGATGACGGGTCTGCCGATCATCGAGACGAAGGCGAACGACGTGTCGGCCTACATTCCGACGAACGTCATCTCGATCACGGATGGTCAGATCTTCCTCCAGTCGGACCTGTTCAACGCCAACCAGCGTCCCGCCGTGGACGTCGGCATCTCCGTGTCCCGCGTGGGCGGCGACGCGCAGATCAAGGCGATGAAGAAGGTCTCGGGCACTCTGAAGATCACGCTGGCCCAGTACCGTGCGCAGGAAGCGTTCGCCATGTTCGCCTCCGATCTCGATGCTGCGACACGCCGCCAGCTGACTCGCGGTGAGCGTCTCATGGAGCTCCTCAAGCAGCCCCAGTACACCCCGTACGCGGTGGAGGACCAGGTCGCGTCCGTGTGGGCCGGCACCAACGGCTACCTGGATGTCATCCCGGTCGACAAGGTGCATGCCTTCGAGTCCGGACTGCTCGACTACCTGCGCCACAATACGACGGCTCTATCAGCGATCCGGGAGACCGGGAAGCTCGACGACGAGACCGAGGCGGAGCTCCGCAAGGGCGTCGAAGAGTTCCAGAAGGAATTCATCGCGTCGAAGGACGTCGACACCGAAGACCTGCCCGAGCCGGAAGCCGAAGAAGAAACCGAGCAGATCGTCCGCTCGAAGAGGGGCTGACCGTGGCAGGCTCGCAGCGAGTTTATAAGCAGAAGATCCGGGCGACGAAGACTCTCGAAAAGGTCTTCCGCGCCATGGAGCTCATTGCATCCTCGCGTATCGGCAAAGCACGCGATAAGGCGCAGGGGCAGGATCCGTACACTCGTGCCCTGATCCGTTCGATCGCGACCGTTGCCAGCAGCGTCACCGATCTCCAGCATCCCCTCATCACCCACCGGACCGACACGAACCGCGTCGCGATTCTTGTCGTCACATCGGACCGCGGCATGGCAGGCGCCTACTCGTCCTCCGTGCTCCGCGAAGCCGAGTCCCGCATCCAGTCCCTGAAGGAGGAGGGGAAGGAACCCGTTCTCTACGTCTACGGACGTCGAGGAGAATCCTTCTTCAAGTTCCGCAAGGTGCACATGGAGCGGGTGTGGACGGGATCCTCGGACAATCCGTCGCCCGAGGTGGCGCACGAGATTGCCGAGGAGATGCTGCACCGCTTCCTCGCCGATGCTGAGGACGGGGGAGTTGCCGAGATCCACGTCGTGTTCACGCGCTTCATCAACATGGTGAAGCAGACGGTGCAGGTGCGCCGCATGCTTCCCCTCGAGGTTGTCGAGGGCAGTGACGAGGAGACGCAGGAGCTTCCGCTCTACGAGTTCGAACCATCAGCCGAAGAAGTCTTCGACGCGCTGCTTCCGATGTACGTCTCGCAGCGCATCCAGGCTGTTCTCCTCATGGCCGCCGCTTCCGAGCTTGCCGCTCGCCAGCAGGCCATGCACTCCGCGACCGAAAACGCACGGGACCTCATCGAGGACTACACGCGACTGGCCAACAACGCTCGCCAGGCCGAGATCACGACAGAAATCACTGAGCTTATCTCGGGTGCTGACGCGCTCGAGAACGCCAGCTAGAACCCCGGCCCTTGGCCAAGTGAAGGAAGAAACAATGACTGCCACTACCGAGACCTCGACGGGCGTCGGCCGGATCGTCCGCGTCATCGGCGCCATCGTCGACGTCGAGTTTGCAGCTGACCAGCTCCCGGCGCTCAACAACGCGCTCACCACCACCCTTGACCTGTCCGCACAGGGCGAGGGCTCTGGCTCGACGACGCTGACGCTCGAGGTTGCCCAGCACCTCGGCGACAACATCATCCGCGCCATCGCCCTCAAGCCCACGGACGGTCTCGTCCGCGGCGCGACAGTGACGGACACGGGTGCCCCGATCTCCGTGCCCGTCGGCGACATCACCCTCGGACGCGTGTTCAACGTGACCGGCGAATGCCTCAACCTTGCTGAGGGTGAGACCCTCGAGGTGACGGAGCGCTGGCCGATCCACCGCAATCCCCCGGGCTTCGATGAGCTCGAATCGAAGACCGAGATGTTCGAGACCGGCATCAAGGTCATCGACCTCTTGACCCCGTACGTCCTCGGCGGCAAGATCGGCCTCTTCGGCGGCGCCGGCGTCGGCAAGACGGTTCTTATCCAGGAAATGATCCAGCGCGTTGCGCAGGACCACGGCGGTGTCTCGGTGTTCGCCGGTGTCGGCGAGCGCACCCGTGAGGGCAACGACCTCATCGTCGAAATGGAAGAGGCGGGCGTCTTCGACAAGACGGCACTCGTGTTCGGCCAGATGGACGAGCCGCCGGGCACGCGTCTGCGTGTCGCGCTGTCGGCGCTGACGATGGCGGAGTACTTCCGTGACGTCCAGAACCAGGAGGTGCTGCTCTTCATCGACAACATCTTCCGCTTCACGCAGGCAGGCTCCGAGGTATCGACGCTTCTCGGCCGCATGCCGTCCGCCGTGGGCTACCAGCCGACGCTTGCGGACGAGATGGGTCAGCTCCAGGAGCGCATCACCTCCGTCCGCGGACATTCGATCACCTCCCTGCAGGCGATCTACGTCCCCGCCGATGACTACACGGACCCGGCTCCCGCCACGACGTTCGCGCACCTGGATGCGACGACCGAGCTGTCTCGGGACATCGCGTCGCGCGGCCTGTACCCGGCCGTCGATCCGCTTGCGTCCACCTCCCGCATCCTCGACCCCCAGTACGTGGGCCAGGCGCACTACGATGTGGCGACGAGGGTGAAGTCGATCCTCCAGAAGAACAAGGAGCTGCAGGACATCATCGCGATCCTCGGCGTCGACGAGCTCGGCGAAGAGGACAAGGTCACGGTTGCACGTGCCCGCCGAATCGAGCAGTACCTGTCGCAGAATACCTACACGGCCGTGAAGTTCACGGGCGTCGAAGGCTCCACGGTTCCCGTGGAGGAGACGGTGGAAGCCTTCCGCCGCATCTGCGAAGGCGACTACGATCATGTTCCCGAGCAGGCGTTCTTCAACATCGGCGGCATCGAGGACCTCGAGCGTCGCGCCCGTGAGATCGAGGACGAGAACTGATGAAGGTCGATATCGTCGCACGTAGCGGGGACAGTTGGAGCGGCGAAGCCGACTCCGTCGTCGTCCCTGCTTTCGATGGCGAGCTCGGCATTCTCGATGGTCGCGAACCGTTGCTTGCCGTCCTCCGACCGGGCACAGTTCGAGTAGGATCAGGGTCAACGGAGAAGTCCTTCGACATTCCTCTCGGATTCGTGGTCGTTGACACCGACGTCGTGACAATTGTTGTCGACGACGCGGGAGATAACTATCTTGATCTAGAGGAGTTAGACGACTAGATCGGAAAACCTATGAATACCCCGGCTGTTGTGTTTGGCGTCGTCATCGCCATGCTCATCGTGGCCGGGGTTATTCTTTTCTGGGCCGCATTGCGCACGAGGGCGCTCTACCGCCGCGTGGGCTCATTCCAGACCGCCGTGAGCGAGATGGGAACTGGCGTGTGGCGCTCGGGCATCGCCGTTTTCGGAGCGGAATACATCACCTGGTACCGGGCAGGCTCCCTGTCCCGCAAGCCCGCCCTCTCTTTCTCCCGGCACCGCCTCTCTATCGTCGACTACCATCAGCGCGACGAGAGCGCCGGGACGATCGTCGTCCACCTCACCTGCAACGGCCAGGACCTCCTGTGGGCCATGTCCACGTCGTCGATGGCAGGCCTCGTGGGGTGGATGGACGGGGCCCGTCCCACGGAGGAACCGACCGCTATGTAGACTGGGGGGCGTGCGTGTTGTCTTTGCAGAATGCTCCGTTGACTATTCAGGCCGTCTCGACGCCTATCTCCCCAAGGCTCCCCGCCTCATCATGATGAAGGCGGATGGATCCGTCCTCATCCACTCCGATGGGGGATCGTACAAGCCGCTCAACTGGATGAGCGCCCCGTGTACGTTGACGATCCTCGACGTCACGGAGGAGGAGCGTGACGCCGGCGTCTCCCAGATCTGGCTTGTTGCGAACGCGAAGACGAACGATGCTCTGCACATCCGCATCTTCACCATCCTCGACGAGATGGACTGCCAGCTTGGCCAGGATCCCGGCCTCGTCAAAGACGGCGTGGAAGCACACCTGCAGGAGCTGCTCGCAGAGCAGGTGGATCTTGTCGGCCCCGGCACGCGCCTCGTCCGCAGGGAGTTTCCCACCGCGATCGGCCCTGTCGATCTCATGGTGAAAGACGCGGACGGCGCCCACGTGGCGATCGAGGTCAAGAGGCGGGGAGAGATCGACGGCGTCGAGCAGCTCACCCGGTACCTGGAGCTCCTGAACAGAGACCCCCTGCTCGCACCCGTCACCGGGATCTTCGCCGCGCAGGAGATCAAGCCGCAGGCACGAGTATTGGCGGAGGACCGGGGAATCCGTTGCCTTCTGCTCGACTACGGTGCAATGAAGGGGACTGACGACGTCGAGGATCGACTGTTCTGATGGGGAAGAGATCTCGGAAGCGGCCATACGGCGACGGGCACATACCGCTCAACATCGACCGTGCGACCGGGGGAGTGCGCCGGGAGACAGGGCCAGGGGGCAGAATCTTCCAGGTCCGCTCCATCCCCTCCGGTGCGAAGGAATATCGGTGTCCGGGCTGCCAGCAGATCATCAGGATCGGCACACCGCACGTCGTCGCCTGGACCGAGGACACCCCCTGTGGGGCCCCGAGGTCGGCATCGAGAACAGACGGCATTGGCATAGTGCCTGCTGGCGGGCGCGAGATACTCGGGGATACTTTTTCTGACTAGAGTAGGGCTATGACCTACCTCTCATATCGCCAGACAGGGACCGGAGATCCCCTCCTGCTCCTGCACGCTATGCCGCTCGACTCGACCATGTTCGATCGGCTGAGAACCCATCTGGAGGCGGTCTTGACGGTCGATGCGCCGGGCTTCGGCCAGTCCCCGCCCGCCTCGACCATCGATGACGCGCTCGGAGCGGAGCAGCCGAGCCTTGACACGTATGCCGCGGCAGTGATCTCCGACCTTCGCGAGCTCGGCATCGACCGCTGCACCATCGGCGGTTTTGTCGATGGGAGGGGCGGTGGCGATGAGCATCCTCGAGCAGGCACCGAGCCTCGTTGCAGGGCTCATCCTCATGGACACCAACATCGGTGCGGACACGGAGGCCGCACGACAGAAGCGTCTCGACGCGGCTATTCGAGCTGATTCGGGAGACACATCGACCGTGCTGGGGATGGCGGAGACGATGACGTCGAGGGAGACCCGGCAAGACCGGGCGGACGTCTATGAGGATGTGAAACGGCGCCTCGCGGAGGTCCGGCCCGACTCTCTCGCGTGGATCCAGAGGGCGATGGCGGGGCGCCCGGACAGGCGCCCCCTCATCGATTCCTTCGACGGCCCCCTCACCCTCATCAGAGGTTTAGAGGATGCGGCGTGCACGGCGGACATGATGTCAGATCTCGCCAACCGTTACCGGGGCGCCGCATCGGTCCACACCATCCCCGGTGCCGGGCATTTCACCGCGCTCGAGAAGCCTCGAGAACTCGCAGACCTGCTCTAGCTCTCCTCCGTCAGGTCCGTCAGCATCTTCTCCTGGTCGGAGTGGAGCAGTGCCCGAATATCCTCCAGGTAGGAGGTGAGGGAGTCTCGCTGCGCCGTGAGATGGGCGACGTGTTCGGCCACGGATTCACGTTCAAGGCGGGCAGATTCCCTCGCTTCCGCGAGAATTGCGCCAGCCTGCGTCCGAGCATCGGCCAGGACCTCCTCGGCCTCGGCCGTCGCGTGCGCGATCCTTGTCGACGCATCGGCCTGGGACGTGGTGCGAAGGTTCTCGGCGCGAGCGACCGCCTCCGAGAGTCGACGTTCAGCATCCGATGCTTTGGCCTCGGCCTCCGACACCATGTCGGCGATCAGCTGCCGCTGGTTCGCCTCCTCCTGCGCGAGCGTGTCGGCAGATCTCTTCGCCTCCCCGGTGAGACGCTCTCGATGGTCCGCGGTCTCCGCGGCAAGGCGACGGTCGTGTTCAGCCTGCTCTCGAGCGAGACGGTCACGCTGCTCCGTCACCTCCTCGGCCAGGCGGGCATTGTGTGCCGATGATTCCTCGGCAATCCTCGTCCGATGCGCTGCGAGCTCATCCGCAAGCGTCCGCTCCTGTTCGGAGCGTGCACGTGCCAGGTCGTCTTCTGTCGCGGTGCGAAGGGAACGAGTCTCGGACTCGGCCTTCGAACGGATCTCGGCGATGTAGGCCTGCGCCTCGGTCCGAAGCCTGTGGGCTTCCCTCTCAGCGGACGACACGAGCTCTTCGGCCTTGATCCGAGCATTGTCGAGCTCGGCGGCGGCCGCCGCCGAAGCGGACGCGGTCTCGTCTTCCGCGTCGCGACGCGCCTTCGCGAGGAGCTCTGCCGCCTGACGTTCAGCACTGTCGGTCATGGCGGCGGCCTGTTCGCCTGCCCGGTTGAGGGTTCGTTCCGCGTCGGCATTCGCCCGGGTCACGATGTCGAGGGACTGCTCCTCGGTCGATCGGAGGAGGCGCTCGACCCGTGCACCGAGACCGGAGTAGGACGGGCGGTCGTTCTCAGCCAGTTCCCGTCGAGCTTCGGCGAGCTCTCCGGACAGCTTCAAGACCTCCCCGTCGAGCCTCGCGACCTGGCTTCTCGTCTCCGTGAGAGATGAGCTCAGAGAGTGGAGTTTCTGATCGACCTGCGCGCGATCATATCCGCGCATGACAATCGGGAACTGCGGAGATTCCTCCATGGCGATCCTTTCGTATTCTCCCACCAGCCTACTGTGCAGGCGCGGGCGGTAGCCTTGCTGTATGTGAAACTGAGTACGCTCTTCGCAAAAGACTACTTTATGAAATCGTTATACAACTAAGCTGGGGCACTGATTATAGACCGAGGAGGAACGACGTGAGACGACTCATTGCAGCTATCATGCTGGTCGTTGGTATGGCGCTGATGGTTGTCGGCGTCGGCTCTGTCACGTGGTGGAAGCCGAGCCCCACCGTAGAGGCCACATCGGCCACCACATCCCAGTCAGGCATCATCGCCACGGACCCAGGAGTGCTCGAGCTCGTCAACGACACAGTCCGAGTCACGGCGCGGGCGCCGGGGACGGTGGTTGAGATGGCGGTGGCGAGCAGCGATATCGCGACCATCTGGCTCGGAGACGAACCGCACGCGTCGATCACCGGTCTGTCCAGCTGGACAGCGCTCTCGGTGGAGGAGCCGGCAGACAGCACCGCCCCCGAGGAGCCGCTATCCCTCCAGGGCTCCGATCTTTTCGACCCCAGGAATCTCATTGCAGCTGAGGACTCGGTCGAACTGTACTTCGTCGTCCCGGACGGCGATTGGTCCGTGATCGCGGTCGGTCAGGACGGCACCACTCCAGAGCTGACCATGACGTGGGAGCGAGACGTGTCGACACCGTGGGCGATCCCGCTCATGATCGCAGGGATCGTCCTCCTCGCCGCGGGCAGCGCGCTCTTCGTGCACCATGCCCAGGAGCGTGCCGTTGTGGAGCGGCGCAGGGAGCTGCGCGAGCGGACTGAACGCCGCAGGGAGGCTGATGCGACGGAGACATCTGTCATGGCGGCCATCACCCTCGACGAGGGAGAGCCAACGGGATCCGAGTCCGTTCCGCGCGACGACATCCGGGGCGAGACGGGCGGCGCATTCGGGGCCGGCATATTTCCGCCTCGGTCAGGCCACGGTCCCGATCACGACGTCTCCGACGACCATGATCTCGCCGGCGATTCCGAGGGCGATGCCGCGGAAGACGATCCGGATAATACTGGTGCTGAAGATTCCCTGGGCGCGACCAGTGCCGGGGAAGGGGAAAACGTCGACCAGGTGGAAGAATGGACAACGGTAGCGGACGTGGGCGAGCCAGACTCGGAGTCCGCGGCAGACGCACAGGACGACAGAGCAGACGGGCCAACATCTTCGGAATGGCGCTCTCTGTGGGGCTTCGGCCCGAAGGAGGACAGATGAAGACACAGAGGAAGCAGTGGGCGCTTGCCCTGTCGGTAGGCCTCGTCCTGTCGGCATGCTCGACAGCGCCCGACGAACTCCCCACCCCCATCGTCCAGACCCCCTCCGGGTCGGAGGAGGCGACTGACGAGACAGTCAGCGACAACGGAGCGAGCCAATCGCAACGGGCCGATCAGGTCCTCGAGGGGATCTCGCTGGCGCTGGAGACCGCATACACCGAGCGCTCGACCGCGAACGTCCTCGACCGTGTGGGCGGACCCGCGAAGCTCATGCTCGACTCCATGTTCGCCAATGCTGCGCGCTTCGGCGATGAGGGGCTCGAATCGATCTCGACGACCGATGCGGACTCGACGTGGAGCACATCAACGGACTTCCCCCGTGTCGCCATGGTGTTCACAGCGAACGCGGAGACGGGCGCGAACGACCAGCTGCTGGTCCTCTCCCAGTCCAACGGACGCCAGAACTACAAACTGTGGGGCGCGGCCGATCTGGTGCCAGCCGATGTCGATATCACGTTCGCGACCGACACGGATGCCATCGCCAAGACGTTCGCGGAGACGATCGCGACGAGCCCCGAGCAGGCCGTCACGGAGTTCGCGATGAGGCTGCAGGGCGGGGAGACCGACGTGACGTTCGAAGAGGACCCGCTGACGACGTCCCTGTACGCCCAGCGCGACTCCATCACCGAATCCCTCGGCGGCACGGGAGACGTTGCACTCGCCGGCCGTGCACTCAACCACGGCCCGCTGTCGATGGCGACGGAAGACGGGGGCGCTGTGACGATGGGAGCGTTCGAATACGATGTCACCATCAACCGGACGACAGCCGGTTCGACCATTACGGTGGGTGACGAGCTTGCGCAGTGGATGACCGGTGAAGCCGATTCGACATACGATGTCCAGGGAACCCTGACGTCGACGTACTTCGTGACAGTCGCGTTCTATATTCCGCCGAAGGGCGGAGGGAACGTCCAGATCATCGCGGCGTCCACCCCAGAACTGACCAACGTCACCGACAATGCCGACAACAGCCCGGACTGAGATCCGCCCGGCAGATAGAAGAGGATAAACGATACGGATGACCCAATCACCGCTGAACATTCGAGGGGCAGTCGATCTGTCCGCGCTCGCGCCCGCCAAAGAGCAGGAGAGGGTGAAGGAACAGCTGATGACGAAGGACGGCATCGAGGTCGTTCCCGGCCCGTTCGTTCGCGAGCTGACGATGGAGAACTTCCAGTCCTTCCTCGAGCTGTCCCTCCACGTGCCGCTCGTCATCGTCTTCCACTCGGCACGCTCCGAGGGATCCCAAACGCTTGCGAAGCTCCTGAGCTCCGAGATCGTGAGAAGGAACGGTGCGATCGGCCTCGGGACGGTCGACGCCGATACGGAACGCCAGATCGCACAAGCCTTCCAGATCCAGGCAGTGCCCTCGACCGTGGCAGTCCTCGGAGGCAACCCCGTGCCGCTGTTCCAGGGCACGGCGGGACCAGAGGATGTCACGAAGGCACTCGACAGCGTCCTGCAGGCATCACAGCAGCTCGGCGTGAGCGGCGTGCTCGACGGCGATGAGAACGGCACGCTTCCGGAGCCCGATCTGCCCCCACATGTCAAAGAGGCACGGGCAGCACTCGACAGGGGAGACCTCGACGCGGCGCACGAAGCCTACACCCTGGCCATCAAGGACAACCCCGGCGATGAAGCATCGAAGGTGGGCCTCATCCAGGTCGAGCTCTTCCAGCGCATCTCAGGCCGAGACCCGCAGAACGTCCTCGCGGTCGCGGCGACCGCAGAGCAGACGGACATCGAGACGCACCTGCTGGCGGCCGACATGGAGATCGCCATCCAGCGGCCCGAGGCGGCGCTCACGCGCCTGCTGGGCGTCATCCGTCACGTGACTGGTGACGAGCGAGATCGTGTCCGACTGAGGCTCATCGAGCTCTTCAGCATCATCGGCATCCACGAACCGCTCGTCACCGAGGCGCGCAAGCAGCTCGCTAACGCCCTGATGTGAGCCACACCGTCGTGTCCGGACCAATCGTGTCCGTCACGGGAGACGACGACAGGAGCACCCGCCACCCCTGAGGGACGGGTGCTTCGTCGTCGAAGCAGGTGATGACACGGACGTCGCCCACGCGGTAGTCCAGAACGCCTTCAGACGACTCATCGTGGATCGTGGCCTCCGCCATGGCGAACCGGGAACGGTTCGCGAGAGCGGCACGCATGAAGTTCAGGTAGGACTCGGGATCGTCGTCTTGGCGATCCACCGCATACTCGGCCCAGCCCTCAGGCTGAGGCAGCCAGGTCTGACCATCGGGGGAGAATCCCGCACCCGGTTCTGTCGAGGCCCAGGGCAGCGGAATCCGGCATCCATCCCGTCCCGCCTCCAATCCCGTCGTGCGGAAGAACGTCGGATCCTGGCGCGCACTATCGGGGAGAGCCGTGTGTTCGGGCAGGCCGAGCTCTTCGCCGTTGTACAGGTACGCCGAGCCGGGCAGGGCGAGCATGAGAAGGTGGGCGGCACGCGCACGCTTCACCCCGAGCTCCAGGTCGGGCTGGGGATCGTGGGCATAGATCCCGTTCGGGCCCTTGCCAGTCTGCTCAAGGCCGAGGCGCGACGCGATGCGGACAACATCATGATTGGACAGCACCCACGTTGTCGGTGCGCCCACCTTACGGTTCACCTCGTACGAGCGGCGGATCGTCGACCTCAGATCTTCAGCAGTCCACGGCGATGCGAGGAAGGAGAAGTTGAAGCACTGATGGAACTCATCGCCCCGGACGTAGAGAGAGCGTCGAGCATCGTCAATGACCCACGCCTCCGCACACATCATCGCGCCGTACTCATCGAGAATGGGACGCCACGAACGATAGATCTCGTGGACGGCATCCCGGTCCCACATCGGGGCGGGCGGGATATCGTTCTCCTCCTGCCCCGTCACCATCGCCCACTGATGACGCCAATCCGGGAGGGCCGGATCCTTCATGAGACCGTGCGCCACATCGACACGGAAGCCCGCAACGCCCCGATCGAGCCAGAACCGGAGGATCGACTCGAACTCCTCCCGCACCTCGGGATTCTCCCAGTTCAGGTCAGGCTGGCTCGTATCGAACAGGTGCAGATACCACTGACCATCATCCACCCTCGTCCATGCCGGGCCCCCGAACACGCTCTCCCAGTCCGTGGGAGGCAGCTCGCCCGACTCGCCCCTCCCATCCCTGAACCAGTAGCGCTCGCGGGCAGGTGAACCAGGGGCTGCGTGAAGGGCCTCCTGGAACCACGGATGCTCATTCGACGTGTGGTTGGGCACCAGATCGACGATGATCTTCAGGCCGAGCTCGTTGGCTCGCGCAATCATCGCCTCAGCATCGGCGAGTGTGCCGAACAGTGGATCAACATCCCTGTAATCGCTCACATCGTAGCCGTGATCGTTCTGCGGAGACCGGAAGAAGGGCGACAGCCAGACGGCGTCGACGCCGACGGACGCAATGTAGTCGAGCTTCTCGGTGATGCCGCGAAGGTCTCCGACGGGGCCGCCGCTCGACTTAAAGGAACGGGGGTATACCTGGTAGATGACAGCCGATCGCCACCATTGATTTGTTGTCATTCCCTCATCGTACCGGCTAGCGTTTTGGCGCGGAGCCGGATGATCCACGAGTAATGAGCTCGGTTCGGTACGACACGGGCACTCGCGGCGGGTTGCTTCCCGACATGAGCTCAATCAGCGTTTCGACTGCCCCGGACACGATCTGCCGCACTGGCTGCCTGTTGCTTGTCAGTGGAGGATCTGTGAAGGCCATGAGGGGGGAATCGTCGTAGCCGATGATCGACACGTCCTCGGGCACTGCAAGGCCCCGCTGACGGATCTGTCGGATAGCACCCAGGGCCATGACGTCCGACCCGCAGATGATGCCCGTGATGTCATGATCGAGCAGCTGGTCGGCGGCAAGCTGGCCGCCCTCGATCGAGAACAGGCTGTGGATGACATGCTGATCGACGTCGGGGCAGAGCTCCAGCATCGCCTGGCGGTAGCCGATCGCCATGTCCTGCACATTCCGGAACCTTTCAGGACCGGTCATGAGCCCGATGTGACGGTGGCCAGCATGGTGCAGATGACGGACAGAGTCTTTGATCGCCTCGACGTCGTCTGAAGAGAAGTCCGGAACACCAATAGTCGGATTCCAGCCATTGATCGTCACATACGGAACATCGATGAGCTGTCGATCGCTGTCGGAACCCGGCCCGGCGCTCCGTCCCGCAAGGAAGATGATTCCCGATACCCCAGTGTCGAGAAGGAGACGGAGGTAGGCGTCGTCCTTGCCGATCGCATGCGTGCTCAGGACGGGCGCGCAGCCCGCCGCAGACAGCTGACTCTCCAATTCCTGGACGAAATGTGGGGCAATCGGATTGGTGAGCTCAGGGGCTACCACACCGACGAGCTGTGGCCGTTCCTTCGCCTGATGCGGGCGATCGAAACCCACAGCATCGAGAGCATCGAGCACGGTCTGCCGCGTGCTGGCTGCGACACTCGACTTCCCGTTGAGCACGCGAGAGACGGTTGCGGTCGAGACACCAGCCCTGACCGCAACATCCGCAAGACGGATCCGGTTCGCCATTATCCCCTCACCATTCAGTTGTGCCCAGTGTAACGGACTGCAACGGAATGGAACGGCGGGGATGATAGACCGGAGGAATACCGCTGTTTGCCACGCGTGGTCGCGATGAAACGAGCGGCGATCGGAGCGGAAACCTGCAGCTCTCATTGCTAGGCTGCGCTTATGAACGACGATGATGCGCTTCCCTTCGGACTATACGAGCTCGTCGAGTCGGCAGCGCTGCCCACTCACCGTTTTCCTCCGCAGGCACAGGCAGATTGGGCCGAGGTCGATGAGGCCGAAAGAATATCTGTTCTGTCCCGCTACGTTGCGGCGCAGCTGGAGCAACGGCTGAAGCTAGCGGATAAAAAGGATCGCGTTGACATCGTGAACCAGGCCCTCGCGGGTATTCAGCCTGACGATGCGATCCGTTGGGGTGCGAAGGGAGAGCTGAGGCAGCTTGTCGCGCTCCGGCCCTCTCAGTCACGCCGGATCCTACGTCCCGAGACACCGCTATCGGATGCTGCTCTCTTGACGAATGGGCCGCAGCAGCCGTCACTCAGCCGAGAGATCGTGAGGGAGATGGCGAGCGCCGATAGAGTCGATCTGCTCTGCTCCTTCCTCAAGGTCAGCGGCATCAACGTCCTATGGAAGGCGTTGGCGGAGCTTCGTGCGCGGGGCGTGCCATTGAGGGTCATCACGACAACGTACATGGGTGCGACAGACGCGAAAGCGGTTCACATCCTCCATGACATGGGGGCGGAGGTAAAGGTCAGCTACTTGACCACGACGACGCGTCTTCACGCCAAAGCCTGGCTCTTCGAGAGGGATTCGGGGTTCAGCACGGGATATGTCGGATCGTCCAACCTGTCCGCGGCGGCGATGACTGACGGGTTGGAGTGGAACGTACGCCTCTCGAACGCATTGACCCCAGGGGTCCTGTCGCAGTTTCGCGCGACGTTCGACAGCTACTGGAGCAACCCCGAGTTCGTCACGTACGAGCCAGATCAGCGAGACGAACTCGACAGAGCACTGCGACGGGCGACGGACGGTGACAAGCGCACACTCGCCGCGCTGGATATGACATTCCTCGACGTCTACCCGCGTCCGCACCAGGCCCTCATGCTCGACCACCTCGCGGCAGAGCGAAGCAGAGGTCATCACAGGAACCTCGTCGTCGCGGCGACCGGTACAGGGAAGACGATCCTGTCAGCTCTTGACTTCCGTGCGCTCTCAGAGACGCTCCACAGTCCGACCCTCCTTTTCGTCGCCCACCGGGAGAAGATCCTCACCCAGGCCAGGCAGGCGTTCCAGGCCGTCATGAGGAAGCGGTCCTTCGGCGACATGCTGGTCGGCGGTGCACGCCCGAGGGACACGAACCATGTCTTCGCATCGATACAGTCCCTGAGTCGCGGCTGGCTCACGTCCCTCCCGCGCGATCACTTCGATATCGTCATCATCGACGAGTTCCACCACGCCGATGCGGCAACTTATCGCGCGGTCCTCGACTATCTGGAACCGAAGGAGCTCATCGGTCTCACTGCCACCCCCGAGCGCGGTGACGGTGTTGACGTTGCCGAGGAGTTCTTCGACGGCAGGATCGCGACAGAGCTCAGACTGTGGGATGCTCTCGACGCGGACCTGCTCGTGCCCTTCCACTATTTCGGGATCGATGATGGCACCGACCTGTCACGGCTCAAGGTCACCCGCGGAGCATACGAGACGGAAGCGCTCAACCAGATCTATGTCGACGATGAGGAAGGCTCCCAGGGCAAGACGCGCCTCCGCATCATTGCCGAAGAGCTCGATCTCAAGGTGGCGGACCCGAAGCGCATGAAGGCGCTCGGCTTCTGCGCCTCCAAGGTTCACGCGCGCTTCATGGCGGAGGCCTTCAACCGGCTCGGAATAGCGGCCGTGTCGCTCGTCGGCGAAGACCCGGAGGCGGACCGAATCGATGCGATCGAGAGGCTCCGATCCGACGATGATCCGCTAGCCGTGATCTTCACCGTCGACATCTTCAACGAAGGCGTGGATATCCCCGACGTCGACACGCTCCTCATGCTCCGGCCGACCGAATCGCCGACACTGTTCCAGCAGCAGCTGGGACGCGGCCTGCGCCGAGCACCGCGAAAGAGCGTGCTCACCGTTCTCGACTTCGTCGGCAACCATTCAGGGCTGTACAGGTTCGAGAAAAAATATAAGGCTTTTGTGAGGGGCGGGCGATTGACCGCACATGCCGTCACGGGCGGCTTCCCGGACCTCCCGGCCGGGTGCAGCGTCGAGCTCGACGAGATCACACAGCAGCACGTGATTGCGAACATCAAGCAGTCCCTGTCGATCTCCCGCCCGAAACTGTTCGAGCAGGTCCGAGAGCTTGTGGTGTCCGACGGTACGAGGCGGCCCGTCGAGTTCCTCCCCGATTTCCTCTTAGCCTATGGTCACAGCTTCGCGACGATCTATCGGGGGAAGCAGTCGAGATCCCGAGGCGGAAAAGCCATTCGATGCACCTGGAACTATGCGCTCTCACAGTCCGGCGTCGAGGACAGTCTGGCCGACCTCTTCGCAGACGACGCGTTCATCGACATCAACAACCGAGTCCACGCCTTGACCCACGTCAACGACCCCGTGCGCCAGACGGGCTATCTGCGTCTTCTCCGCGGAACACAGAGCGAACGGGGCATGGGGGAGGTGGAACGGCGCCTTGCATGGATGCTCGTGTTCTCGGTGTGGATGACGGGAAGGTTCACTCCATCATCCGAAAGGTTCACCCTTGATGAGGCGCTTGAGAGGCTGCGACGCTATCCGGCTGTCGCGGATGAACTCGAGCAGGTATGGCGGATCGTCGAGGAAACCGAGCGGCGGGTGATCCGCCCCGAACGTCTACTCGAAGGGAAATCGCCGCTGATGACGCACGGCGTCTACTCGCGCGAAGAACTCTTCGCCGGTCTCGCCGCTCACGAAACGTCCCGCATCCCCTCGTCGTTCGTCGAGGGCGTCCTCGAGTCTGCGACAGTGGATGCTGTCGCTCTCCTCGTGACTCTCGAGAAGAACGAGAAGCACTATTCGCCTCAGACGATGTACAAGGACTACGCACTGACCGATCGGGAATTCGCGTGGGACTCGCAGAACTCGACAACTCCGGACAGCAGGAAGGGGCTCATGTATCGGGGTCTGGGGGAGGACGCGCGCACCCCGCTCCTCTTCGTGCGCAGGACGAAGACCAGCCAGGAGATCCCAGATGGAATCGAGCCCTACGTCTTCCTCGGCCCCGTCTCCTACATGGACCACGAGGGCTCACAGCCCATGCACATCACGTGGAAGCTCGAGAGGGCGATGCCGGCGGAGCTCTTCAACGTCGCGAGGGTAGCCGCCTGACAGCAGGCTATTCTGCGGCTATGAGCCGGAGGAGGTGCCCCCAGCGGGGCACCTCCGTTTACGGCAGCTGGGGCTTCCGAGCATCCTTCGGGCTGAGGTAGACCACGCCGAGCGGGGGAACCCGCAGGGCCGCCGAGTGGGCGCGTCCGTTCCAGCCGATCGGCTCGGCGTTAACGATGCCGTTGGTGACACCGGAACCGCCGTACTTGAGATCGTCGGTGTTGAGCACCTCGTCCCATTCGCCCGGGAAGGGAAGTCCCACACGATAGTTCTCGTGTGGTGTTCCCGCGAAGTTGACGATCGCGACGAGCCAGTCCTGCTCATCGGCAGACTTGCGCAGGAACGTCAGGGTGTTGTGGTCACCGTCGGAGACGTCGATCCATTCGAAGCCATGGTTGCTGAAGTCATCCGACCAGAGCGCGGGATGCTCGACATAAACCTTGTTGAGATCGGCGACCATCGCCATCACCTGATCGTGGTTGGCGTTGTCTGTCAGCCACCAGTCGAGGCCCTTCGACTCGCTCCATTCGCTGATCTGAGCGAACTCTTGACCCATGAAGAGGAGCTGCTTGCCGGGATGTGCCCACTGGTAGGCGAGGAGTGAGCGAACGCCTGCGCGCTTCTGCCAATCATCGCCCGGCATCTTCGAATACAGGGAGCCCTTGCCGTGGACGACCTCATCGTGTGAGATCGGCAGGAGGAACTGCTCCGAGAACGCGTAGACGAGCGAGAACGTGATCTCTCCGTGGTGGTATCGCCGGTTGATGGGTTCCTCAGCCAGGTACCTGAGAGTGTCGTTCATCCACCCCATGTTCCATTTCAGTCCGAAGCCGAGTCCACCACCATCGGTCATGGCCGTCACGCCCGGCCACGACGTGGATTCTTCAGCGATCATCATGATGCCGGGATGGTTCCGGTAGGCGGTCGCGTTCGTCTCCTGAAGGAAGGCGATCGCCTCCAGGTTCTCGCGCCCGCCATAGATGTTGGGACGCCACTGGCCTTCCTTGCGGGAATAGTCGAGGTAGATGAGAGAGGCGACAGCATCGACACGGATGCCATCGATGTGGAACTCTTCCAGCCAGTACAGGGCGTTGGCGACGAGGAAGTTGCGCACCTCGTGGCGACCGTAGTTGAAGATGAGAGTTCCCCAGTCGGGGTGCTCCCCGCGGGACGGATCCGGATCCTCGTAGAGGGGAGTGCCGTCGAAGCGTGCCAGCGCCCATGCGTCTTTCGGGAAGTGGGCCGGAACCCAGTCCATGATGACACCGATGCCGGCCTTGTGGAGGGCGTTGACGAGATAGCGGAACTCATCGGGCGTCCCGAACCGTGCCGTCGGAGCATAATAGGACGTCACCTGGTAGCCCCAGGACGGACCGTACGGGTGTTCTGCGACAGGCATGAACTCCACGTGGGTGAATCCCAGGTAGGTGACATGTCCGACGAGCTGTTCCGCGAGCTCCCTGAAGTCGAGATCGAGACGCCACGAGCCGAGATGGACTTCGTAGATGGAGACGGGGCCGGTCAGGGGGTTGGTCGCCGTGCGGCGATCCAACCACTCATCATCGTCCCACTCGAACTCCGCCTTCGTGATGACAGACGCGGTGAGCGGAGGCAGCTCCGTCCGACGTGCCATCGGGTCCGCCTTCTGATGCCAGGAGCCGTCCTGGTATTGGATCTCGTACTTGTAGCCCTGGCCTGCTTCAGCGCCCGGGATGAAGAGCTCCCACACGCCCGAGGAACCCAGGCTGCGCATAGCGTGCGCTTTCCCGCTCCAATGGTTGAAGTCGCCGACAACCCGTATCGCTCGAGCATTGGGCGCCCACACTGCGAACGAGGCGCCTCTCGTGACCCCGAGCGGGGAGTCGTATTCCCTCACGTGAGAGCCGAGGACACGCCACAGCTGCTCGTGGCGGCCCTCCCCATAGAGGTAGAGGTCGAGTTCGCCGATCGTGGGCAGGAACCTGTACGGATCGTCTGTTGTCGTGACGAGCTGCTCCGAGTATGTCGCTCGGACACGGTAGTCCGGGACCTTGTCGGCGCCGAACGCCGCAACCCACACGCCGTTGTATTCGTGTTCCGCTTCGAACTCTCCGGACTCCGTGATGATCGTGACGGACACGGCGAGATGACGGATGACTCGAATGGTCAGCGTGCCGTCGACAAGATGTGGGCCGAGAATATCGTGCGGGGCGTGGTAGTCGCCATATGCCACGGACGCGAGAACGTCCGGCGAAACTTCTCCTGGAACATGCTTCATGATGACCTCTTTCCCCTGTTGATTCGATGCTAGTCCGTCTACGTCTGCTCCGGCGCCGAATGGCGTGGGTGCAGACGGCGGGGCAGGCTCTGGCTGTTCGTGCCCCGCGGCGGGCAGTGGGCCGGGGACCTCCGCGGGTACGTGGGCTGCCTCCGCGTGGGCGGGGTGTCCGTCCGATGTGACATCCTCGGGGCCGAGAATCGTGTCGATTCCGGCGAGCGGCACATCAAGCCAGTCGGGCCTGTGCGCCACCTCGTACGACACCTCGTACAGTGCTTTGTCGAGTTCGAGGGCGCGCAGCAGATCGCCCGAACCCGCGGGCAGCCTCCCGTAGCCGGACAGGAACGCGGCCTGAGCCTCATCGACCCACTCCCGCGCACTGTCGGGCTCGATTCCGTTACGGATGAGATGACCGCCGACATAGTCGAACGAACGGAGCATGCCAGCCACGTCGCGGAGCGCAAGATCGGGTGCCGCCCGCTCCGCCAGGGGGCGCAGCGGCTCACCCTCGAAGTCGAGGACAACCCACCCCCGGTCCGGCACCTCCAGCACCTGGCCGAGGTGGTAGTCGCCGTGGATGCGCTGAAGGGCAGGCCACTGGCAGGTCAGTGCGGCGTCGAAGACGGCACCGATCTCGGCGGCACGCGAGATCAGGGAGGGGACCTGTGTGATGGCCTCGCCTGCTCTGCGCCGCCACGCGTCGACGAGGGAGCGGCGCTCCTCCTCCGTCACGTCCACGGTGGGCATGACATCGGCAAGAGTCGCGTGAACAGCACGCGTCGCTTCGCCCAGCTTCGCGATCGAGTCGCGGTCGACGATGCCCTGCTGGCCCTGGTCCACCATGACGACCCACGCGTCACGGGCCCCGGGGAGGAACTCCTGGGCGACACAGAGATGGCCTGTGACCTCACGACCATCCTCGCGCCAGGTGCCCAGCGTGGAGCCCCGCGGTGCCGCAACATGAGGGGATCCGGCCTCGGCAAGCGCCCGCGTGAGGATCACGTCAGGGTTGAGCCCGTCATTGAGCACGCGGAAGATCTTGAGAATGATCGAGGAACCGTCTGTCATGTCGAACATGATGGACGTGTTCGACTGCTCCCCGGTGAACTTCTTCGACGACGCTATGGTGCCGACGGGGCCCTCCGCGCTGCCGGTGAGCGAGCCGCAATCCCCGTGCCCTTCCACCCATGTCGAGGTCGCCGTCTCGAGGAGCACCCTCTGTCCGTACCGCAGATCGGTTGCGTCGTAGACAAGCTGGTTGCGATCCCTGCCCACGAGGTCGTGGGTGAAGCTGGTCGTGGAGAAGACCAGAGGCACGACGTATGTTGATGATCCAGACTCGATGAGGAGGATCTCGACTCGCGGATCCCCATCCGTCAGCACCCACCGCCCGCGGATCGTGACGGAGTCGGAGCCGTCAGCTGACGCGAACCAGCGCTGCTTGGGGAGCCATTCGACGAGATCGTTCTCTAGCACTGTTAATCCTTCGTGGTGTGGGTCGGAGAGTTGACGGCTGATGGTGCGGGCCGGTCCTGTTTCGGTTCGACCGATGCTGGCATCCCGTCGACCGGTGCCTGCACGACGCGATCGGGAGAGGACACAGTCAACCAGAAGAAGTCACGCGAACCGAGCGTGGACAGGAACTGACCATCCTCGTCGATCGCAGGGAACCCGGCCCCGCCGAACACATCTGTCACGTGCCAGCGGCGATATCGTGCCGGAAGCGTGATCGTTGCCGCGCGCGGCGTGTTCGCCATGTTCATGACGCACAGAATGGTCTCGTCATCGTCGTAGCGGATGTAGGCAAGGACCGCTTCGTTGTCGGTGGGAAGGATCTCGAAGGCTCCCGATCCGAGAACAGGATGCTGTCGGCGAATATCGAGCATTCCCCTCACCCAGTGCAGGAGCGACGAGGGCTGCACCATCTGCGACTCCACGTTGACTGACTGATAGTGATGGACGAGGGATTGGATCGGGGGAAGGTAGAGCTTGCCGGGATCGGCGGTCGAGAACCCCGCATTTCGATCAGGTGTCCACTGCATAGGCGTGCGGACGCTGTCACGGTCCGGAAGCCAGATGTTGTCTCCCATCCCGATCTCGTCCCCGTAATAGAGGCACGGTGATCCTGGCAGCGACAGCAGGAGGGCGTTGGCGAGTTCGATCTCAGGACGAGAGTTGCCGAGCAGCGGCGCGAGACGCCGCCTGATCCCGACATTCGCTCTCATACGCGGATCTTCCGCATACCAGCCGTACATGGCGGCGCGTTCCTCCGTCGACACCATTTCGAGAGTGAGCTCGTCGTGGTTCCGCAGGAACGTGCCCCACTGCGCACCAGCCGGAATTTCGGGAGTTGCCGCCAGGATGTCCTTGATGGAGGTGGCGCGCTGCTCCCGCAGGGAGTAGTAGATGCGGGGCATGACGGGGAAGTGGAAGCACATGTGGCATTCGGGAGCGTCTTCGGTGCCGTAGTAGGCGACCACGTCCTCGGGCCACTGGTTGGCTTCCGCGAGGAGGATGCGGCCCGGGAACTCCGCATCCATCATCGCCCTCAGTTCGGCAATGAACTCATGCGTCTTCGGAAGGTTCTCGCAGTTCGTGCCCTCCTCTTCGAAGAGGTAGGGGATCGCGTCGAGCCTGAACCCGTCGACACCTGTTCGGCACCAGTACCGGACAACATCGAAGATCGCTTCCTGCACTGCGGGGTTCTCGAAGTTGAGGTCCGGCTGATGGGAGAAGAAACGGTGCCAGAAATACTGCCGCCGCACGGGATCGAACGTCCAGTTCGATGACTCCGTGTCAATGAAGATGATGCGAGCGTCCTGGTATTTCTCGTCCGTATCCGACCACACGTAGAAATCGCCGTAGGGGCCGTCGGGATGGGAGCGGGAGGCCTGGAACCACGGATGCTGGTCGGAGGTGTGGTTGATGACGAGGTCGATGATGACGCGGATGCCGCGAGCATGCGCCTCATCCATGAGCTCCGTGAAGTCATCCATCGTGCCGTATTCGGATTTGACGGCCGTATAGTCCGCGATGTCATATCCGCCGTCCCTCATCGGGGACGGATAGAACGGCGGGATCCAGATGCAGTCCACGCCGAGCCACTGCAGGTAGTCGAGGCGGTTGATGAGACCCTGCAGGTCGCCGATCCCGGAACCGTTCGAGTCCTCCATGGCGCGCAGGAGCGCCTCATAGAAGACGGCAGTCTCATACCACCTGTCGTCGGCGCTGAGCCCCGGACGCCCGAGGTCGCCGTAGGGGAGAGAATGGGTTGAGAGATGAGATGAAGTCACGAAACCCTCACTGACAGGATGTGGGCGGCTGAACCATGCGGATCGAGACGAACGAACGGACGATGGCCCCACGTGTATGTCTCGCCCGACAGCTCGTCATCAACGGTGATGGACCCACCATCATAGCCATCGACCAAGGCCGACAGGTCCAGGTCGATGAGAGCGTCGTGGGTGATGAACGGGTCGATGTTGAGAACAACGATGACGGTATCCTGCGGGCCCTCCCCGGGGCGGGTCTTCTTCGAGAAGCAGATGATCTTGTCCGACGTGGTCGGATGGATCGTCACGTTGCGCAGGCGTTGGAGCGCGGGGTGTGCGGCACGGATCGCATTGAGCTTCGTCAACAAGGGCGTGAGTCCCGTCGACTCGCCGAGGGCATAGTCACGCGCCTTGAACTGATACTTCTCGTTGTCGATCTGCTCCTCGGCCCCGGGACGGGCAATGTTCTCCGCCAACTCGTAGCCGGAGTAGATTCCCCACGTGGGGGCACCCGTCGCGGCCAGGATCGCCCGGATCGCGAATGCTGGCACACCCCCGCGCTGCATATACGGCGTCAGAATATCGTGTGTGGTCGGCCAGAACGCGGGCCGGACGAGATGGTCCGTCTCGTACGCGAGCTCCGTCAGGTACTCCTCGATCTCTTCCCGCTCGTTACGCCACGCGAAATAGTTGTAGGACTGATGGAAGCCGATCGCACCGAGGGTTTGAAGCATGGGAGGCTTCGTGAAGGCCTCCGCAAGGAAGATCACCTCCGGGTGCTTCTCCTCGAACTCGAGGAGAAGGCGATGCCAGAAGACGAGAGGCTTCGTGTGGGGGTTGTCGATCCGGAAGATCGTCACGCCGTGATCCACCCACACCTCGAGCATGTCGCGGATGGCGATGTAGATGCCCTCGGGATCATTGTCGAAGTTCAGAGGGTAGATGTCTTGATATTTCTTCGGCGGATTCTCGGCGTAGGCGATGGTGCCGTCCGCGCGAGTCGTGAACCATTCGGGATGCTCGCTCACCCAGGGATGATCGGGAGAGGCCTGGAGGGCGATGTCGAGAGCAACCTCAAGATCGAGGGAACGAGCCTTTGCGACAAATGCGTCGAAATCGTCGAACGTGCCGAGATCCGGGTGAATCGCGTCGTGGCCGCCTTCGGCTGAGCCGATGCCGTACGGGGATCCCGGATCGCCGGGATATGCGGTCAGAGTATTGTTGCGACCCTTGCGGTTCGTCGAACCGATGGGGTGGATCGGCGTGAGATAGGCGACCGTGAAACCCATGTCCTTGATCCGGTCGAGCTCGTCAGCGGCCGTCTTCAGCGTCCCCGACACCCACGTGCCGTCAGTGTTCTGGAAGGCTCCCGTGGAACGGGGGAAGAACTCATACCAGGAGCCGTAGAGTGCCGCCTCCCGGTCGACCTTCACCTCATACTCGGCAGACAGTGTCAGCATGTCCCGCAGCGGGTAGCGCTCGAGCGCTGCCCTGACAGCATCGGATGTGCCGTGGGGGAGGAGCTCCGAGGGTGCACCCTCACCCTTCAAGGCCTGAACGGCAGCGTCGATCGTCGTCGCTTCGGCAGATCCCTCCGGCATCCCCACGAGGGCCCGCTCGAGGACGGTGATTCCCTCATCGATCATGAGCTGCTCGTCGACACCCGCCGCGATCTTGATCGTGGCATCGTGCTCCCACGTGCGGTAGGGATCGGACCAGGATTCGATGTGGAAGGACCACCGGCCCATCGCGTCAGGAACGAGCCAGCCCTCGTACCGGTCCAGGCCCGGCCTCGTATCGACCATCCGGACACGCTGGGCTTCGGTGCCATCGGGGCGCGTGAGAACCGCCTCGACCGACCACGCATCGTGCCCCTCCCGGAACACGGTTGCCCGGACGGGGAACGCTTCTCCCACGGTCGCCTTGGCAGGCCACCTGCCGTCTTCGATCACGGGGGACACGTCGACGATGGGGATGCGCCCGACAGCGGCGAAGGGTGCCCGCTGGGGGCGCTGCGACACTGATGCAGTCGAGGTGGCAGGCTTACGATCCTGGGCTGCAGGCTTCCGGCTCGGCCGGGAATTGCTTGAAGTAGTCACAGTCCAACACTATCCAAAGAGCGATCGCGAGGTAGCCGAAAAGTCCACTATTGAGCCGACTAAGAAATGTCTCGCCTCAGACGCCGCCGGTCCCGTAAGGGCCCCGAGCGCACGAAACCGGCCCGGGGCACGACGAGTGTGCTCAGGGCCGGTCTCTCGGAGGGTGATCCCGCGAGCCTAGAGGCCGAGATCCTCTCCACACGTGGTGGAAGCGGTTTCGATGGTCGTGAGGTCGTCGCCGGTCAGTTCGGTCTCCGGATCGCCGTCCACGATCTTGTTGAGCGTCTCGTTCGAGACATTGTCGTAGACCTCGTCGACGATGCAGGAGTAGAAGGAATCGAGGTCTTCCTGGGTGACGCCGACGCTCTCGAAGTCTTCGATCGTGACGCCGAGTGTCTCGAACTGTTTCTGCATCATCGTGTCGACGCCCGCGAGGACCTCCGACTTGGAGGGCTTGTCATCGCCGCCACATGCCGCGAGTCCGAACGGGAGGGCAAGTGCGAGGCCGATGGCAGTGAGGGAACGCGTGGTGCGCATGTCTAGCTCCTAAGTGCCGCGGGGGCACACAAAAAAATATGAACGTCCACGACTTTACAGGTCGAGCACGGGTCGATGCGGTACCGGACGGGGAAGAGGATGCTCCCAGCCCTTCACGAGCGTTCCAGGGCGACACGCCTCATCGTCAGCAGATCCTGGGAAAAGTCTGATGGTGGTGGGTATGGATCGGGCCGGTGGGGAGAACACCCCACCGGCCCGACGACAGTCCGCTCAGGACAGGTAGATCATGTGCAGCGCTTCGTGCACTTCGCGGAGAGTCTCCTCCGCCTGCTCTGTTGCTCGAGCGATGCCATCGCGAAGCACCTGCTCGACAATGGCCTGATCGTTCTCGATCTCGAGACGCCGCGCACGGATCGGCGCCATCATCTCGTTGATCGCCTCCGTCGTGACGCGCTTGAGGGTGCCCGCCCCACCATCACCGATCTCGTCCGCGACCTCGTGCGGATCCCGGTTGGTTGCGAGAGCTGTCAGCTGGACAAGGTTGGACACCTCGGGGCGGTTGACCGGGTCGTAGGTGATTCGACGCTCGGAGTCGGTCACGGCCTTCTTCAGCAGCTTCGCCGTCTCGTCCGCGCTCATCCCCAGCTCGATCGTGTTGCCGCGAGACTTGGACATCTTCTGCCCGTCCAATCCGAGCACCGAGGGCGCCTCGGAGAGGAGCGCCTGGGGGCGCGGGAAGATCGGATGCGTCGCACCCGCGGGACGGCCGTACCGCTTGTCGAAGCGCTGTGCGATCACCCGGGCCTGCTCGAGGTGGGGAAGCTGATCCTTGCCGACCGGAACAACATTGGCCTTGCAGAACAGGATGTCGGCGGCCTGATGGACGGGGTAGGTGAGGAGCAGGCCGGACATGGGACGGTTGCCGGATGCGTCGAGCTCTGCCTTCACGGTGGGATTGCGCCGCAGCTCGGAGTCCGTGACGATCGACAGGAAGGGCAGGACGAGCTCGTTGAGCGCGGGGATCTGCGAATGGGGGAAGATCACGGCCTTGGCCGGATCGATGCCGACCGCGAGATAGTCGGTGACGAGCCCGAAGACGCGGTCCTTGATCTCACCGACAGCATCGCGGTCCGTGATGACCTGGTAGTCGGCAACGATGAACCAGCTGTCCACGCCCTGCTTCTGGAGCTCGACGCGGTTCTTGAGGGAGCCGAAGTAGTGTCCGAGATGGAGGCGCCCAGTGGGGCGATCCCCGGTCAGCATCCTGAACGGCGACGCATCTTCCTGGATCTTGGCCTTCAGCTCATCGCTGAGCCTCTCGGACCTGCGGAGCGAGGCCTCGTCGACTGTCGACTCGAGATTCGCAATCTCGTCACTGTGCATGAAAAATCCTTTCCGGCAGACTACCGGTCGATGAACGAGTCCAGTTTAGGCAGGGTTGGAGAGGTAAAGACGAATCGACTGCGCCTCGAGGAGGATACGCGATCCCGGGTCCTGCAGATCGTTGAAGATCTCTGGCCGTGCGGACGCTGAATCCCACACGAGGTCGAAGGGACGCCCGCGACCGATCGGGAGGGTGAACTCGGTGTCTTCGTTCAGACCGTTGATGACGACGAGTGCGTCCACATCGTGCCCGCCTCCCGACCGCAGCATCTGGAAGGATCGTGACGTCGGTTCGAACCATTTCCAGGCCGGCATCTCCCGCCCGTCCCTGTCGATCCACGTGACGTCGGGGATCGAATCCTCCGCTCGGGGCGTGCCCGTGAAGAAACCGGTGGGCCGGAAGACTGTGTGTTCGCGGCGCAGGCGCAGGAGGTAGGCGACGGTGGCCAAGAAGTCGTCCTGCCACTCCTCTGTCTGCCAGTCGATCCACGACAGGGAGCTGTCTTGGCAGTAGGCATTGTTGTTGCCGTGCTGGGTGCGTGCGATCTCGTCCCCGGCGGTCAGCATCGGTGTTCCCGCCGAGAGGACGAGCGTGGCCATGAGGTTCCTCATTGACTTGAGGCGCGCCGCCCGCAGCTCCGGATCCGGGCCCTCCGTGCCGTGATTCCAGGAACGATTGTCATTCGACCCGTCCCTGTTACCCTCATCGTTCGCCTCGTTGTGCTTGTCGTTGTACGTGACGAGATCACGCAGCGTGAAACCGTCATGAGCGGTAATGAAGTTGATGGAGGCGAAGGTGCCGCGCCCTCCTGGAATGCGGCCGCGCGAGAAGAGATCGGCTGACCCCGAGAGGCGGGTGACGAGCTCACGGGAGTCGTGGGGGCGGTGGCCCTGCGCCTGATGGTGCTGATCCGTCAGCCAGAAGGAGCGGACCGCGTTGCGGAACCGATCGTTCCAGTCCGCCGTGGGAGCCGGGAACTGGCCTGTCCGCCAACCATTCGGACCGATATCCCACGGTTCGTTGATGAGCTTGCGCGAACGGAGAACCGGGTCGGTCGTCATGGCGACGAAGAACGGATGATGGGAGTTGAACTCCCGTCCCTGGCGTCCGAGAGTCACGGCCAGGTCGAAACGGAACCCGTCCACCCCGACCTTCTCCACCCAGTAGCGGAGGGAATCGAGCGACATCTGGATCACCCGTCGCAGGCGGAAGTCGAGAGAGTTGCCCGTGCCGGTCACGTCGATGAAATCGACGGGCGTCGTCGACGTCTGGAGATAATAGGTGGACTCGCCCAATCCTCGCCAGGACAGGGTTGGCCCATCGATACCGGCCTCGCACGTGTGGTTGTAGACGACATCGAGGATGACCTCGATGCCTGCCTCGTGGAGGAGGGAAACCATGCCCTTGACTTCGCGCAGGACAGCGGAGGGGCCCTCCGCCTGGGCTGCGGCTGTCGCATAGGACGGTTCGGGGGAGAAGAAGCCGAGCGTGTTATAGCCCCAGTAGTTCTCGAAGCCCTTCTCCACGAGGAACGGTTCCGAGAGCTTGGCCTGGATGGGAAGGAGCTCGATCGCGGTGACGCCGAGGCGCTGGAGATGACGGATCGTAGCGGGGTGCGCAACCCCCGCATAGGTGCCGCGCAGGTGCTGCGGAACCCCCGGCATCGTCATCGTCAATCCGCGCACGTGAGCCTCATAGAGGACCGTGGAATCCCACGGGGTGTCGAGATGCGTGACATGACCGTCGAAGGCCTCATCGACGACGACCGAATGGGGCACGTGGGGCGCGGAGTCAAGATTGTTGATGACACGCGGGCCAGGAACAGGAGCGAGATCATCGTCAACCTCGTGGGAGAAACAGGCCGGCCCCAGATCGTAGCCGCCTGCCACACCGCGCCCGTAGGGGTCGAGAAGCAGCTTGGCAGGGTTGTGTCTCATCCCAGCGTCCGGATCCCACCGCCCATGAACACGGAAACCATAGTGCTGGCCGGGCTTGATACCGGGAACGAAACCGGTCCACACCCCGAGCCGGGGTCCGTTGAGAGCAAACCGACGTTCGTGGATCGTCCCATCGGGATCACGGTCGACGGCGCAGAACTCGACGAGCGAGGCATGCGTCGCAATGATCGCAACATCCACCCCTCCCGGGCGCACGGTCACACCGAGATCACTCGGGTGGGTCGACCCCCGGAGTGTGGGTTCGGGAGCTCTCGCGACGTAGCGGGATGGCGCGATACGGTGTCGGGTTGTTCGAGTCACGCGCATATTGTCTCACCTTTGGCGGGTGCTCCGTTCGAAGGTGCCATATCCGACCCTCTGTTCCACCCGTGGCAAAGACCTCTTGGGATATCTGGACGGGAGGTGGCACGCTTGTACGCATGAGGATTGTTGTCTGTGTCAAACACGTGCCCGACGTTCAAGCGGAGCGAGTCTTCGGGGAACGAGGATTCCTCGTCCGCGGCGACGATGACGTCTTGAACGAGCTCGATGAGAACGCGGTCCAGGAAGCCGTGAATCTCGCCGGTGACGACGGTGAGGTGATTGCCCTCACCATGGGCCCCGAGGATGCTGCGGATGGTCTGCGGCGTGCACTCGCGCTCGGAGCACATCGTGCCATCCACGTCTGCGACGACAGGGCCGCCGGATCCGATGTTCTCGGAACCGCACGAGTGCTCGCGGCAGCGATCAGGCAGCTCGATGGCGAGACTCCCGTCGATCTCGTCGTCACGGGCATGGCAGCCCTGGACGGCATGACAGCCACCATCCCCTCCGCTCTCGCAGCCCACCTCGATCTTCCCGCCCTCACGCTCGCGAAGACGGTCGAACGCGACGGCACCACCATTCGGATCACGCGCACGATGGGAGTGAACGACGAAGTCATCGAAGCCGATCTTCCCGCCATTCTCTCCGTCACGGACCAGGCGAATGCTGTCACCTACCCGAACTTCAAGGCGATCATGGCCGCGAAGAAGAAGCCCGTCACCCAGATCGACCTCGATGACCTGGGCCTCGGCGGGGACCTGGTCGGCGCCGCCGGTGCAGGCACGCGCGTCACCAACGCCGTGGAAAGGCCCCCGCGAGCGGCCGGTGAGATCATCACCGACTCCGGTGATGGTGGTACCCGCCTGGCCGACTACATTCTTGGAGTGATGAAGTGAAACTCGATACCGTCCTCGTCCTGTCCCGCCACGACGGCTCTGTGCTCTCCGACTCGTCGCGAGAGATCTTGACGGCAGCCCGCTCGATCGCTGATCGCGTCGTGTCCGCAACATTCGGCACCCCTCCCGTCGAAGAACTGGCCCGCTACGGTGCCGATGAGATCCTTGTCGTCGACCCGGGCACAGTGCCTGCTGATCCCAACCATCCCGCCGTGTGGGCGGCGCTCGCGGTCGCGGCGGCAGAACAGGTGAATCCGAGGGCCGTCCTCATGGCCTCCTCCTACCTGGGGAAGGAAATCGCGGCCCAGGCCGCAGTCCAGTTCGATTCCGGTGTCGTCGTCGATGCTGACGCAGTGTCCGTGACAGAGGGTCAGCTTGCCATCACGAAGGCAGTCTTCTCCGGAACGTGGGCCACCCACGACGAGATCATTCGCGGCATCGCCGTCGTCGCGCTGCGCCCCACCGCGGTCGAGGCGGAAGCAACGGACCGCACCGAGGCGACGGTCCGCCCCCTCGAGATCTCCGTTCCCGAGCGCGCGAAGCGCACCCGTCTCGTGTCCCGGACGAAGCGTGAACAAGACGGCCCGAGCCTGACAGAATCGCAGGTCGTCGTCGTCGGCGGGCGCGGAGTGGACGGCGATTTCGGCCCCGCACGCGAACTCGCGGAACTGCTCGGCGGCGCTGTCGGTGCGACGCGCGTCGCATGTGACGAGGGGTGGATCGACCGTTCGGCCCAGATCGGACAGACGGGCGAGACCATCGCCCCGAAGCTCTACATCGGGCTCGGAGTGTCAGGCGCCGTCCATCACGCCTCCGGCATGCTCGCGTCCGAGCACATCGTCGCGATCTGCGATGATTCCGAAGCCCCTATCTTCGAGATCGCCGATTTCGGCATCGTCGGCGATGTCACGACGGTTCTTCCGCAGGCCATGGCTGCGCTCAAGGCAGGCCTGTAAGTGGTCTATCTGGATTACGCGGCAACCGCACCCCTGACGGAGACCGCGAGGACGGCGTGGCTGGATGCGGCAGCGGTTGCGGGTAACGCCTCCGCCATCCACAGCGCAGGCAGGACGGCCCGATCAGTCTTGGAGGACGCCCGCGAGACCATCGCCTCCGTGTTCGGCGTGGACAGCGTCGAGGTGATCTTCACGTCGGGCGGGACGGAAGCCGACAATCTGGCGATCGCGGGTCCCGCGACTCGTGGCCGTGTGCTCACCTCTGCGATCGAACATCCGGCAGTCCGGGAAGCGGCACAGATCGCTGCACGGACCGGCGGTACCCACACCGTCATCCCCGTCGGACGCGATGGCGTCATCGATCGTTCGGAGCTTGCAAGCCTGCTCGATGAGAACGTCTCACTGGTCTCGGTCATGGCGGCCAACAACGAGACCGGCATCATCCAGCCCCTCGAAGAGATCAGGGACATGGTGGGCGAGTACGCTCCTCGTGCTCACCTCCACACGGATGCTGTCCAGGCGGTGGGGAGCATCGACATCCCTCAGGGCTACGCCCTGTCCCTGTCCGGCCACAAGCTCGGTGCCCCCGTCGGCATCGGTGCACTCATCGCACCCCGAGACTACCCGCTGATCCCGCTCGAGGGCGGGGGCGGGCAGGAACGCAAGGTGCGATCGGGAACCCTCAACGTTGCCGGTGCGGCCGCACTCGCGGCGGCCCTCAACGAGGCCGTCACCGCCCGCAGGGAACGCCATGAGCGTCTCGAGCGTTTCGGAGCCGCAATCCTCGACGCTGCTCGTGAGGTGGGCGGTTATCGGAGCGGCGGGGATGTTCCGCGCCTCCCCCACATCGTGCACATCATCTTCCCGGGCACCGACCCTGAAGCTCTGCTGGTCGGAATGGACATGGCGGGGATCGCCTGCTCGACAGGGTCCGCCTGCTCGGCGGGAGTCTACCGGCCGTCCGCGGTCCTAGAGGCGATGGGAGTGGCAGAGGATCACTACACAGCCCTGCGATTCTCCATGGGAGAGGGCACCGCGGAGAGTGACATTCGCGCAGTGACGGATGCCCTGCCGGGTGCGATCGAGATGGCACGGAAGGCAGTGCGAGTATGAGAGTCCTAGCAGCCATGTCCGGAGGGGTCGATTCCGCCGTTGCGGCGGCCCGAGCGGTCGATGCTGGTCACGACGTCGTCGGGGTGCACATGGCGCTCTCGAAGTCCCGCGCGGAACACCGCACGGGCAACCGAGGGTGCTGCTCTGTCGAGGACGGTCACGATGCTCGACGTGCCGCCGACAAGCTCGGCATCCCCTACTACGTGTGGGACCTGTCCGACGATTTCGAGGACACCGTCGTCTCCGACTTCCTGTCGGAGTACTCGGCCGGCCGCACGCCCAACCCGTGCGTGCGATGCAATGAGCATGTGAAGTTCGCGGCTCTCCTCGAGCGCGGACTGGCGATGGGATTCGATGCCGTGTGTACGGGGCATTACGCGGATCTGCGGACGGTCGAAACGGACACCGGTGTGCGGCACGAGCTCCATCGCGCAGCGAATCATCCGAAAGACCAGTCCTATGTCCTTGCCGTCATGGGCAAGCAGGTCCTCGGCAACGTCCTCTTCCCCCTCGGAAGCGTCCCCACCAAGGATGCTGTGCGGGTCGAGGCCGCCGCCCGCGGTCTCGGCGTCTCCCTCAAACCAGACTCCTACGATATCTGCTTCATCGCCGACGGCGACACGCGCGGCTTCCTCCGGTCGAAGCTCGGCGAGAACCCCGGAGAGATCGTGGATGAGAGCGGGAACATCGTCGGTTCACACCTTGGCGCCTTCGCGTACACGGTGGGCCAGAGGCGCGGCCTGGGCCTCGGCATTCCCGCCGATGATGGTCAGCCGCGATTCGTGACGAAGATCGAGATCGAGACGAACAGGGTTCACGTCGGCCCGGTCGAAGCTCTCGACGTCCATCGAATCCGCGGCGGCAGCACCGTGTGGCTCGCGCCCGACATCGATCCGACGGCGCCGCTGCGTGCAGGTGTCCAGGTGCGCGCCCACGGCCGAGAGATTCCCGCGACCGTGCAGGTGATCGATGATCAGCTGGTCATGGATCTGGACGAGCCGCTGCGAGGCCTCGCGGCCGGGCAGTCTGCCGTCGTCTACCTGGGGACGCGTGTGCTCGGACAGGCGACGGTCGAGGACACGGAATGATCGAGCTCCCGCTGTCTCGCATCGAGCACGAGACGGACGCCCAATCCCGCAACGATCCACACCTTCTCGACAGGGTCAGTGCGGGGCGCCTCCTGCTTATCCGGGATGGTCAGGTAGCGGTAGCGGACGACAGGCTCGTGACCGTTCCAGCGTCCACCATTCCCGACAGCCTGCGCTCCTGGGATCACGTGTCCTACGTCGGCATCGTCGAGGGGGCCCACTGGGCGGCCCTCCACCTCGAACCGACCGCGGCGGCACTCGATGCTGAGGGGATCCCCTACGGAGACCGCCGCATCACCGCCCTCCACGAGCACAGCTTCGTCTCCCTCCGGACGATCGGCCACACGCTGTCCGCTCTCGAGGCGGGTCTCGCGACCACGGCGACGGCCCTGGGAGCATGGCGGGACTCTCGTAAGTATTGCGGCGAATGTGGGGGACGGCTTGCACCGCGCGCGGGCGGATGGGAGGGGATCTGCTCGGATTGCGGCCTCGTCACCTACCCGCGAACGGACCCGAGCGTCATCATGGCGATCCGAGACCCCCATGACAGGCTGCTTCTCGGGCACGCCGTCAACTGGGAGCCCACGCGCTACTCCTGCCTGGCGGGGTTCGTCGAGGCCGGTGAATCCCTCGAACATGCCGTCAGACGAGAATCTTTCGAAGAGGCCGGCGTCGTCATCGATCGAGTCGAGTATGTCGGCTCTCAGCCGTGGCCCTTCCCGCGTTCCCTCATGGCGGCCTTCAGGGCGTGGACGTCCTCCGAGGAGGTCGAGGTGGATGGTGTCGAGGTGACCACCGCCCGCTTTGTCACCCGTGCGGAGCTTGTCGCCGACATCGCCGATGGTCGGCTGACCGTCCCCATGGCGTCATCGGTTGCCAGGTATCTCATCGAGGACTGGTTCGGCGGGCCACTTCCCACCGCCACACCCCCGGCCTAGGTACCCGGCTCGGGGAGTGCCGCCGTCTGCTCCGAATCGATCGAGCACGGCAGAGGTGTGCCAGAGGATCGTGTCAGACTGGGCGAGGAGGAAACATGGATGTAGAAGAACTGCTGTCAGCGCTCGACCCTGACCAGAGGCGAGTCGCCGAACACCTGCGGGGGCCCGTCGTCGTCAGGGCCGGTGCCGGCACCGGCAAGACCCGCGCCATCACCTATCGGATCGCGCACGGCGTGCTCGTCGGCGCCTACGAGCCGACCAGCGTCCTTGCCGTCACCTTCACGGCCAGAGCCGCGGGGGAGATGAGAAGCAGGCTGCGCGACCTCGGGGCGCACGGCGTCCAAGCCCAAACCTTCCACGCAGCCGCCCTGCGCCAACTGTCCTACTTCTGGCCCCATGCGGTAGGCGGGCCCATGCCACAGCTGCAGGAGCACAAGGCCGGCCTAGTCGCCCAGGCGGCGGGGAATCTCGGCATCAGTGTCGACCGGACGACGATCAGGGACCTGGCGGCTGAGATCGAATGGTCGAAGGTTTCCCTTGCTGGCCCCGAACACTATGCGGAGAAGGCGCAGGCAACCGGCAGGGAAGCGGTGGCCGGTCTCACCCACGAACGGATCGAGAGGCTTATCTCCGCCTATGAGGAAGCGAAATCGGCTCGCGGTGTCATCGACTTCGAAGACATCCTCCTCATCCTCATCGGCATCATGGCAGAACGGGACGATATCGCCCGGCAGATCCGCCACCAGTACCGCCACTTCGTCGTCGACGAATACCAGGACGTGTCTCCCCTCCAGCAGAGAGTCCTCGACCACTGGCTCGGGGACAGGCGAGACCTGTGCGTCGTCGGTGACGTCTCCCAGACCATCTATTCCTTCACGGGCGCAACCCCCGCCTATCTGCGAGACTTCCGGGCCCGGTTCAAGGACGCGGCCGAGATCGAGCTCGTCCGCGATTACCGCTCCACTCCCCAAGTGGTCGACGTGGCCAACAAGATCATTGCACCAGGCAGGCTCGCAGGATCCGTCAAGCTCGTCGCCCAGCGACCCTCCGGCCCGAGCATCAGCTACCAGGACTACGAGGACGATGATGCTGAGGCGAAAGACATAGCCAAGCGAATCGTTGCCCTGCGCGAACGAGACGTACTCCTGTCAGAGATCGCCATCCTTGTCCGCACCAATGCACAGAGCCAGGCCATCGAATCCGCCCTCTCAGCCGCCGGTATCGGTTTCACCATTCGCGGCGGGGAACGCTACTTCTCCCGGCGGGAGGTGCGCGAAGCCATGGTGATGATGAGGTCGTTCGCGCGCAGCGGCGTCGACGCGACCATGCCGGACACGGTGCGTGAAGTCGTCGGCAAGCTCGGTTGGTCGAGGGACGCGCCGAAGGCGGCAGGGGCTCAGCGCGAACGCTGGGAGGCGCTCAACGCGCTCGTCACCCTTGCCGACGATATCGATAGGGCACGCGGCGCAGACCTTGCCGGTTTCGTGGCAGAACTGGAAGAACGAGCGGCCACCCAGAACGCTCCCACAATCGAAGGCGTCACGATCTCAACCCTTCATGCCGCGAAGGGCCTCGAGTGGGACGCGGTGTTCCTGGCGGGGATGAGCGAGGGGCTCATGCCGATCTCCTTCGCAGAGACCCCCGCGGCGGTCGACGAGGAGCGCAGGCTCCTCTACGTGGGTGTCACCCGCGCGAGGGAGCACCTGCATATCTCCTACGCCCGCGCGCGAGCGGCCTCTGGGCGCGGCAACCGGAAGAGGACCCGCTTCCTGGACGGGATATGGCCCGAGACGGAGAACGTCTCCCGCGCCACCCGAAACCGGAGGCGTTCGAAGGAGATGGCGACCGAGTTCGAACTCAACCATCCCGACGATGTTGCGCTCCTCAACGACCTCAAGGCCTGGCGCACCGTCCAGGCGTCCGACGAGCGCAAGCCTCCCTACATGATCCTCGTCGATACGGTTCTCATGTCGATCGCGTCATCGAAGCCTGCAACGATCCAGGAGCTGGGCCGCGTCAAGGGTATCGGAATGACGAAACTCGACCAGTATGGTTCCGCGATCCTGCACGTGGTCGACGGGCACCGCTGACTGTCCGCTACGAACCGAACACGCACCCGCAATCGGCAGCCCTCTCAACAGTCTCAAGCGTGGGCCACGATGGTGGGGGTGGGATGTGCATGATCGCGGAGGACAAGCGGGGCTCGTAGCCTTCGTCCGTGACGAACTGGAGCAGCTCGGCAGCCGCGAACCCGCAGGCGAGGAATGCGCTCGCGGTATCGGGCTCGAGCATGGGGAGTCTGCCGGCCTGAGCCGACAGGAGCGGCCACGCTGAATCCTGCCGGGTCCGTTCCGATTCGACGCATTCAAGACAGGGCGAGCCCGTGACGAACGGGCCGATCTGGATGTCTGACTCCGCGACGACGATGGGAAGATAGGGGATGTCGTCCGCGAGGCAGACGCGGGCAATGTGCAGCGGGTATACCCGCGAACTCACCGAGACGACGATCCGCCGGTTGATCGGATCGCCCGGCCGCAGCCGTGGGCGCACGGCCGCCTCGACGGGTTGCCCGAACGATGCCAGGCCAAGCCATCGAGCGCCGGACTCGGAGACGGGATGAGGGTCGTTCACGGCGACAGCGCCGAAGCCGTACAGGTCGAGCACGATGGCAAGGAGACTGCCGATAAGGCCCGCGCCCTCAATGGTGACGGCAGTGCTCCGCGCCGCCTCGGGATCGACGGCTCCCGCACGTGCCGCAGCCGCATACTCGTCTCGTGCCATCCGTCCAGGCATGGTCGCCTCACGGGCGAGACCCGTCGCTGACACGGTCTCCCAGATCTTCCTCGCACGATCACGATCAACCTGATGAGACTTCGCCCAGACATCGACATCGGCGGCGGTGCAGGGATTGCGAAGCAGGTTGAGGAGCGGCACTTCGCGCGGGTAGAGGCCGTCGATGATGGCGCGGCGATCGGGGTGCAGGCCGATCTGCACACAGTCGCTGTCGCGCCAGTAGAGTCCCAGTCCGTCAGGTATCTGCATGGCACGAGAGTAGAGACAAAAAACCACCCTCCCGCCCGTTATCCACAGGTGAGAGGGTGGGGACGCGCTGTTATCTCGTCGGTGGGAGGGGCTCCTCGGGGCCGGATGGATCGTGACCGGCGTCCTCCTCCGCGAAGATATCGGCCAGCAGGTCATCGATCTCGGTCGACAGATCTGACTCGTCGGAGGAGAAGAACGCCTCCGGATCGTCGAGATCCTCGGAATCCGGCAGGAGATCGGGGTGGGACCACAGGTAATCGCGCGAATCCTGGTCGCCCTTCTCGAGGGCAGCCTTCCAGAACGAGGCCGCCTCGCGCAGCTTCCTGGGTCGCAGTTCGAGGCCGACAAGGTTCCCGAACGTCATCTCTGCGGGACCGCCCGTGGCGCGTCGCCGGGTGAACATCTCCCGGAGCGCGGCGGCATGGGGGAGGTGCCCGACGGTGGCGAGATCCGTCACCTCGCACACCCAGCCCTCGATCAGCGCGAGGATCGTCTCGAGCTGGGTGAGGACAGCCTGCTGGGCCTCCGTCGGAACGGGAGTGAAGACGTCCGTCAGGTCGATCTCGGGCATGCCCTGCGACATGTCGATGCCGCGGATCTGTTCCTCCACCGCTGTCATGTCGATCGTGATGTCTCGAGCCCACGCCTCGATCGTGTCGAGGAGGTAGGCGCGCAGCCAGGCGGAGGATGCGAAGAGCCTCGCATGTGCCTGCTCCCTGACGGCGACATAGAGGAAGACTTCATCCACCGGGATTTCGAGATCCTCCGCGAAGTCGGCAATGTTGGCCGGGACGAGAGCGGTGGTCTGGCCTTCCACGAACGGCAAGCCGGTATCGGTCGAACCGAAGGACTGCTTCGCGAGCTGTGCGAAGGCCGCGCCGAACTGCATCCCCGTCATCGTCGACATCATCTGTTCCATGAAGGTGGATGCCTGCCCGCCCACCATGGCCTTCATCTCCTCCGGCATCTGCTCCATCTGCTCCTCCATGGCGCGCGTGAACGCGGCCGTGAGGTTCTTCGCGACAGGTTCGACCATGCGGCGGAACGTCGACTGCGCGTGTGCGAGCCAGTCGAGGCGAGTCCAGGCCTGGGCAGGGCCGCGAGATGCATCGAAGGAGGTGGCCAGGTTCAGCCAGAGGCTGGCCAGCTCAAGATTCGACTTCGCCCCCGCGACGTCCTCGTTCGTGAGCGTGTCGACGCCCTCCTGGGTGAGTGTCTGGCGTGCGACCTGCTCAGCGATCTGCCAGTTGACGGGACCTCCGGGGCCGCCGGACATCATGGTGCGGAGCTGGTTCATGAGCACGGACATGTCGGGCCCGGAGGGGCTCATGCGGGCCAGGGCGGACGGATCGAAGCCCTGCGCCTCCATCGAGGCGATCACCTCGTCGGCAGCCTCACCGAGCACGGCACGCAACATGTCTTTCCACTGATCGTCTCGCGGATTTGGTTCGTTCACGATTCACTCCTCGGTCGGCTGACCTCCAGGCTAATGGAGCGGCATGTGCGACGGCCAGTGTGCCAGCTGTAGGCGAAACTTCCTCCTGTGGTTTTTCCAGGAACTCGGTGCATGATGGTGCAGTGAGAAGCCGCGAAGATCTTGTGCCCACCCCGCCCCGAGTACTGCTGGCCGGTGTCGTCGCCATCGCTTTCGGTGCGCTCATGCTCTGGCAGACGTTCATGCCCACCACGTACCTCTACCAGAAGCCGGGGCCTGCGCTCTCGGTCACGGAGCTCGACGGTGCGCCCGTCATCGAGCTCACCAACACGGATGCTCCGACATTCCCCAGCGAGACGGACCTGCTGCTGACGACCGTGTCAACATTCGGCAATCCTGAGGAATCTGTTCTGGGAGCGGCGGCCGTCCAGGCCTTCCTCGACAACAACAAGAATCTCATCCCCATCAGGGCCCTCTACGACTCTGCCGTCACGACGGAGGAGGTCCGCTCCTCCAGCGCTGCGATGATGGCGGCGTCTCAGGTCGATGCGGTGCTGGCAGGCTACGGCGCGGCAGGAATCGACATCCCGGTCACCCTGACCGTGGTCGGGTTCGCGGAAGGCTCAGACGCGGATGGTCCGCTGCGGGCAGATGACGAGATCGTCGCTCTCCGCGAGGCGGGAGAGGATCCGTTCGAGCCTCGGACGTTCCCCGAGCTCCGCGAATACCTTGCCGGCATACCGGCAGGCACCGACCTGACGCTGACCGTGAACAGGGATGGTGCGGCCGTCGACGCGACGTTCGCAACGATCCCGGCGGAAGACGGGAGCTCTCTTCTCGGCATCTCCGTCATCTCCGAACCTGCGGCCGACGCGCCAGGTGCGGAGATTGCCCTCGAGAACATTGGCGGCCCCAGTGCCGGTCAGATGTTCGCCCTCGAGATCTACGACCAGCTGACGGAGGGCTCGATCGGGGGAGACAACACGATCGCAGGCACCGGCACCGTCTCATCGGATGGCGATATCGGCCCTATCGGCGGCATCGAACACAAGCTCGTCGGTGCCCGCAACGCGGGAGCCGACTACTTCCTCGCACCGGTCGAGAACTGCGACGAGGTGATCGGCAACGAGGTCGAGGGCCTGCAGATCATTGCTGTCGATACTCTCGATGATTCGCTTGCCGCCTTGGACGCGATCAAGGCAGGGGACACGGCCGACCTGCCCACGTGCGGGTAGCAGGCCGACCGCAGGGCCTGATCAGTCGAACGTCGCCTTCAGGGCTGCGACGAGGCCGGGGACAGCATCCGGGCTGCCGACCACCATGTCGTCCGCGTCGTGGGATCGGGTACGGACACAGCACCAGCTCTGCCCCTCCCTCATATACCCCACGGCCATGCGCACGTCTTCACGCTCCGGATGTTCGCTCAGGGCGACAAGGGCGCGCTGCGGATCCTTGGGCAGATCCTTCTCCGCGGAGGGCGGCACGATGATCCGTTCCGCGACGATCGCGGCGCCATCGACGCCCTCGGGCCACGCGAGTTGGGCGAGAAGCTCCTCGAGCGTGTTCGCCTGTGGCAAACCCTCCTGCTCGACGGAGAAGAGCGTATTCGGGTCGGTGATCGCGTTGACGGCGACGTCGACGGGCAGTTCGTCTGCGAGTTCGGGGGCGGTCTCCAGGGCGGGCAGAGCCCGCACGATTGCAAAGATTCTGATCGGAGCGTCCCATCCGTCAGTCGCGACGAACTTCTCGATCTCCGTCACCGCATCTTTCAGAGCGGCCATCCTGGGGTCAATATCCATGGGGACCATGGTGTCACATGAAAGTTATCGAAAGGGCTGGGAGGCTCCCAGATAGGTGCGATACGGTAGGGGAGTAAATCTTCCTTACCATGGAGAATCCTGTGACCACATCTTCTTTCCCGAACCGCCCGTGGAACACGGGCGGGGATTCTGGAACGACGACGAGGCCCGGGGGAGGTGCCGGTGGCGGGGGAGCATTCATTCCCACCGTCATCGTCCTGGGCGTCCTCCTCTTCCTCTTCGTTACGACCGCTAATGTGTGGACCGAGGTGCTGTGGTTCTCACAGATCGGCGCCGTCCGCGTGTTCTGGACCCAGTGGGGTGCCCAGATCGGAGTCGGCGCTGGCGCCGTGCTCCTGCTGGCCGCCGTGATCTGGCTGAACATGCGGATCGCCTACCCGTCCGGTGGTATCCCCGAGCCGGGGGCGATCCAGAACCGCAACCTCGATCCCTACCGCGATGGCATCCGCACCTACCGCAAGCTGGCCTTCTTCGGCCTCCCGCTCGTCTTCGGCCTCGTCTTCGGGGCGGGTGTGGGCACCCAATGGCGCACCATCCTCATGTTCCTCAACCGGGAGCCGTTCGGACAGACGGACCCCGAGTTCGGCCTCGACATCGGCTTCTTCGTGTTCACGCTGCCGATGCTCATGATGATCATCTCGTTCGTCATCCGTCTGCTCGTGGCCTCGTGGATCGTCGCCCTCGTCATGCACTACATGTACGGCGGAATCGATCCCTCCCAGAAGCCTCTCTACTTCTCGTCGAAGGCCCGCATCCATCTCGCCGTCCTCGGTGCGATCTCGTCCCTGACGGCGGCCGCATGGTTCTGGCTCTCTCGATACCAGCTCCTCATCGGCGAGAACGATCGCTTCTCCGGCGCCTCCTACACGGATGTTCAGGCGTCACTGCCCGCCCGAGAGATCATGACGGGCGTCTTCGTCATCATTGCCGCGATCTTCGTCTACGTCGCGATCAAGGGCAATGTGCGGCTCGCAGCCGCCGGTATCGGCGTCGCCCTCGTCGCACAGATCGTCGTCGGCACCGCATATCCCGCCCTGGTTCAGCAGTTCCAGGTCCAGCCGAACGCCGTCGAGCTCGAGTCGCCCTTTATCCAGCGCAACATCGATGCGACGCTCACGGCGTACGGACTCGATGATATCGACCCGATCACGTACAACGCCGAGACAGAGGCGACGGCGGGCCAGCTGCGGGAGGACTCCCAGTCCACGGCGCAGATCCGCCTGCTCGATCCGAGCATCGTGTCCCCAACATTCAACCAGCTGCAGCAGAACCGCCAGTACTATGGCTTCGCCCAGCAGCTCGCAGTCGACAAGTACGAGATCGATGGCGAAGATCGCGACACGGTCATTGCCGTTCGCGAACTCAACCTCGATGGTCTCGGCGCCGACCAGCGCACGTGGGTGAACGACCACACCGTGTACACACACGGCTATGGCGTCGTGGCCGCGTTCGGCAACACGGCCCAGGCAGACGGTAGGCCGGCATTCTTCCAGCAGGGTATTCCCTCCACGGGAGAGCTCGGCGAGTACGAGCCGCGAATCTACTTCGGCCAGAGCTCACCTGCGTACTCGATCGTCGGTGCACCCGAGGGCGTTGACCCGTGGGAGCTGGACTACCCGAACGATGATGCTCCCAACGGCCAGGTCAACAACACGTTCACGGGCGATGGTGGCCCGAAGATCGACAATTTCTGGGTGAAGCTGCTGTACGCGACGAAGTTCCGCGACCAGGAGATCTTCTTCTCGGACCGCGTCAACGACGAATCGCAGATCCTCTACGACCGTGACCCGCACACCCGTGTGGAGAAGGTCGCCCCCTACCTGACTCTCGACTCGAAGGCCTACCCGGCTGTCGTCGACATGGATGGGGACGAGGAGACCACGAAGGATCTCGTCTGGATCATCGACGGCTACACGACGACGAACCAGTACCCTTATTCGGCACGCGAGTCGCTCGAAGAGGCGACGACGACGACGAATGCGACGGGCCAGATCGTCGGCTACATTCCCGAGGAAGTGAACTACATCCGGAACTCGGTCAAGGCTGTCGTCAACGCCTACGACGGCTCCGTGACCCTCTACCGCTGGGATGAGAACGATCCGATCCTCAGTGCGTGGGACAAGATCTTCCCCGGACAGCTGACAGACATGTCGGAGATGTCAGGCGATCTCATGAGCCACGTCCGCTACCCGGAGGATCTCTTCAAGGTTCAGCGCCAGCTGCTCACCCGGTACCACGTGACGGATGCTGCGTCGTTCTACTCGGGCGGCGACTTCTGGAACATTCCGCCGGATCCGACAGCGGGCGACGGTGGGGCCGCAACGGCCCAGCCGCCGTACTACCAGACGCTGCAGATGCCGGGAACGGATGAGGCGACCTTCTCCCTCTCCACCTCGTTCATCCCAGGCGGCAACACCGACCGCAACGTGCTGACCGGCTTCCTTGCGGTCAACGCGGATGCCGGCAATGTGGCGGGCGAGCGAAACGAGGACTACGGCAAGCTCAGACTCCTCGAACTGCCGCGAGACCTGACCGTACCGGGCCCCGGCCAGGTCCAGAACAGGTTCAATGCCAATGCCGAAGTGTCGACAGAGCTGAACCTGCTCCGTCAGGGCGGCTCGACGGTGCTCTCCGGCAACCTGCTGACGCTGCCCGTGGGCGGCGGTCTGCTCTACGTGCAGCCCGTCTACGTCCAAGCATCGCAGGGCACGTCCTACCCGCTCCTGCAGTACGTCCTTGTCGCGTTCGGCGATCAGGTCGGCTTCGCGCCGACTCTCGACCAGGCACTCGACCAGGTCTTCGATGGGGACTCCGGTGTCGAAGCCGGTGACTCCGATGTCGATGCTGAGGAGCGCGAGGAGCTGGCTGAGGACGCGAAGGATAACGCTACCGAGGAGCCGACAGAGGAACCCTCTGAGGAACCGACGGATGACTCGACCTCCGCCCCTGTCATCGGATCTCCGCAGGATCGTCTCGACAACGCCCTGAGCCGCGCACAGCAGGCGCTGGAGGATTCCTCCGCCGCGATGGCAGACGGCGACTGGGCGGCGTATGGCGAAGCCCAGGACGCTCTCACCCAAGCACTGGAGGACGCTGTCGCGGCCCAACAGGAGCTCGACGGCAGCAACTAGGCCGATCATGGAAGGCGGCATTCCGGTGCCGCCTTCCATGTGAGGGGGCTAACGCGGATCCACCTTGAGAACTGGTGGACGGTTGGCCTAAGGTAGAGAAGTCGCCGCGGGGTGGAGCAGTTCGGTAGCTCGCCGGGCTCATAACCCGGAGGTCGTAGGTTCAAATCCTGCCCCCGCCACCAAGTAAGGCCCCTCACTCAGGTGAGGGGCCTTAGTTTTTTCCTTGGGTGACCATCGTGACTTAGGGGCGTACAGGACATGAGGGGCTTCGGACTGTTTTCCGTATCGTTTGGAGAACATCATGAGAGTTTCTTACACGCCAGCTCAACGCGAGTCCGCGATCGCAACATCGGCGTTTGGGATCGTACGCGCAATCATTATGCGGATGTGGTAGCTCATGGGCCTGTTTGAAGCGCGGCGACGGATAGGCCTGTGCGGTGTAGTCTGCTGAGCCCAGCGCGGAGCGGCGCGCAACGTGTTCTACCTCATCCCTCGAAAGAGTGTGTGACGCCGTGCAGACCATGCTCAGGGTGCTTGAACATTACCCGGATGTCGATGCCCTCGCTGTCATCGGATATCTCTGGCTGGTTTTTTGTGCCGCAGCCATCGCGGGTGCAGTAGTCCTCGTTGTCCGAGCCGTCGCCAGTGCGGATTTCTATGTCTACGCCTCGACCCCTACGAGCCCCGCGTACTTCCCCGTGCCGTCAAGCGCCGCTTAGAGCGTCTGGCGGCTCACCCCGAGGTCTTCTCGGGCCACCTTCGCCTATGAGACGCCGCCAGAGACGCGCTCGCGCGCCTCCGCGACCTGCTCAGAGGTGAGTTTCGGTCCGCGGTCGTACACACCGTTGCGCTTGGCGATATCGATGCCCTCCGCCTGGCGCTCGCGGATTGTAGCCCGTTCGAGCTGCGCGACCGCGGCGAGGATCGTCAACATGAACTAATCCTGCGGTGCGTCGGTGTTCAGCGCCGGGTTATCCACGAACTCGACGGCGACACCTTTCCGTCGGAGCTACTCGACCAGTAACAGTAGATCCGTCGTCGAGCGCGCGAGGCGATCAGGCGACTTCACTCGTACTGTGTCGCCGTCGCGGACATAGGTCAACATCTCGGTGAGCTGCTCACGGTCGGCGGTGTTCTTCCCAGAGACCTTCTCCGAAAAGAGCCGGTCGACGTCACCGATGGCTTCGAGTTGGCGCGCCTCGTTCTACTCGGACGCAGTCACGCGCGCGTAACCGAGGATCTGTCCCTTGTGTACGCTCATTTTTAGGCCCTTCGACGCTTACGTCTAATGACATTCGACATGCACGCTGCTGAACAGTCCTTGGTCCGTTTCTCACAGCGTCCACTCGGGTAGGCCCCGATGGACGCGATGGCTATACGCCGCCACGCGCCCTATGTCATCATTGCAAGCATGGAAGATTCTTCACTGGTCATGGTTGACGCCAATGCAAAAGGCATCCTGGGCGAGTATGAGCACGACTTCTCGATTGGATCGCATGATGAGTTTGTGATCCTTTATGGACCCAACGGCGTGGGAAAGACAAAGTTCCTGGAGATCATTCACGCTCTCAGTAGGTTGCTGGCCTTCCGCCTTGAGAAGCTGCCCTTTGATTCGGCTTGTTTGACGTATTCCGACGGGTCTCAGCTCTCTGTCGAGCGGCGCACAGATGAGGAGGAGCCGTCTGAAGTTTCAATAACGTTCACGCTTGCTAGGCCGGGAAATGACGATCTCGTCTGGGATTACATCGACGACGATGTTGTTGAGTTTGTTCGCAAGCATTCGCCTTACGAGCAACTCACAGAGGAGCTCTGGCAGGATCCTTCCAACGGAGAGATCCTCCACTTCGATGAGATTCGAGCTCTGTATGCACCTCGAATCAGGACGTTGAAGTCCGGCCAGAACACGGTTCCAGCCGAGTTGAAAGCTTTCGTCTCACGAGTACCAAGCTTCCTAATCGAGACGCAGCGTCTGCAAACTGATGAACGCAAGCGCCGTGATGAGCCACAGTGGTTCGCGAGATCTCGCGAAAGACGACAAGCTCGCTCCAGGATTTCCGAGCAGGCACAGCAGATTAGTTCTTTGCTGAATGACGCGCAAACGGAGCATTCTCGAATAACGCAACGTTTGGATAGGACGTTTCCGAACAGAGTCCTTCTAGCAGCCAGGCAAGAACGAGCCCTGGACGCGTCTGCAATTCGCGAGAGATATGACGTCCAAAATGATTTCCGCAGCAGGCTCGGAAGGGTCGCGTCGGTTTCCCTCGATGAAGAACTTTCCCTTCCGCCAGATGGAGAACTCGAATCATGGGCACTTGCCCTACTCGACCTCTACCTCGAGGATGCACACACGAAGCTGGAGCCCTTCAACGAACTACTCGACAAGATCGAACTTCTTGAGCAGATCATCAATGGCCGTCTCCTGAAGAAGGACCTGGCCGTCACTGATAAAGAAGGACTAGCTGTCGTACACTCCGAGACAGGTAGACGGATCCACCTCGAATCCCTGTCCTCTGGAGAGCAGCACGAGATCATCCTGATGATCGACTTGCTATTCCACGTCCCGAAGGGTGCGGTGGTGCTCATCGACGAACCCGAGATCTCGCTCCACGTTGCTTGGCAGCTAGCGTTCATTCCTGATGTCAGGAAGATCGCGGAGCTTGTCGGCTTTAGATTTATCGTTGCTACGCATTCACCTCAGATCATCAATGACGATTGGGACCGTGCAAAGCGCCTGGGTCCCAAGGAGGTGCCCTTCGAGTGAAGGAGTATCTTAACGAGAACACTCTCTTCAACACTGTGGCAATGTTTCTGGATGAGAGCGAGGACCTGTTACTCGTCTTAGAAGGTCCAGACGACCACTTACTGCTGAGGGAGTTCTGCACTCCTCAGCTCAACCTTATGACTGCGACGGGCGGACGAAGTCAAGTCCTCTCTACCGCGAAGCTCGCGAGTGACAGAGGACTATTTCGTGCCCGGTTCCTCGTCGACCAGGACTATGACCGTTTCAGTGGCTCAACATTAACGAACCTCAAAAACGTGTTCATAAGCGACCATCACGACTGCTTCCTCGACTTGATACATACGGACTCATCTCTTTTGCGAAGAGTCATTGACGTCCACTGCGATTCGACCAGGAGGCGAGATGATCTCGCCGTCACGATTCCCGAGCCCGAAATTATCGAACAGGAGGCTTTCGGTCTTGCTTCGATGCTTGCGGCAAGCAGAATCGTCGACGCGAGGCGCGAACTGTGTCTTGATTTCAAACGATTCCGCTTCGGTAGTCTCTTGGTCGATGAGTTCGATGTCGGCAAGATAGCTGAAATTGTGCTGACCCGATCGCAGTACGAAAACGATGACCGCGCCGAATTCGTGACTGATGCGATTTCAACGCACTCAGAAGTCGTGCAGATGCAGCACAGCCCGGTGGGTGATCACGACTTGTTCTCAGCTCTCGCCCGCGTAATGAAGCAGTATAACGTCCACGTCAGCGACGATATTTTACAGCGGAGTTACATTTTGAAAGTCACCTGTCTGGCTTTGAGTAAGACCGGATGGTATCAACGCATCCAACAGTGGTGCGAGAGCCACGGACGCACTGGGTTTACCTGCGAACCACAGTCATTCGCGGCATAGCCGCTCCGCGCGTGTCTTGGCTAACTGTCCTGTCTCACCACATCGTGGACACGCGATCTCATGACATCGTAGACACTTTCATCGGCTGCATTGCTGTGAAATTTGGGGATGACAAACGCTCTTCCTCCCCAGGCTCGGGCCGTGATCATTAATTACGATCCCACCCAGCCACACGCACTATCAGTGACAGAATTCTGCAAGTCGGTGAAGGCCTCACGCAGTGTGTTCTACAAGATTCGTGCCCGGGCAGCACGCGAGTCCGCTGCTACGCTACATCCACGGTCTCGGACCTCAAAAATACCGTCGCGCAAGTATGAGTAATCAACGTTCTGAGCAGCAGGCCCTGTTTCTCATAGCATTGATGAGAGTCACTGACCTATTCAGTAGAGCAGATAGTATGAAGGTGTGAAAACGACTGATCTCGCAAAGGTGCGCAATACACTCTGGGCGGCTGCTGATGAGCTGCGCGCAAATTCCAAACTAACTCCTGGCCAGTACCGCGATCCCGTGCTCGGATTGGTGTTTCTTGCCTATGCGGAGAACAGGTTCGAGACCATTCGAACCGAGGTTGAAGCAAAGGCTACGCCGCGCAACCCCGCGACGATATCTGACTACAAGGCAAAATCGGTGTTGTACGTCCCGGATGAGTCGCGCTTGTCGAACCTCGTCAATCTTCCTGAGGGGCAGGACGTTGGTAAGGCGACCGACGAAGCAATTAAAGCCATCGAGGTCGCCAATCCGGAACTGAAGGACATTCTTCCTCGCGGTTACCAGAAGCTTGAGCGATCCACACTGATCGAGCTACTTCGTCTCTTTGCACCGCTGCCAACGCAGCTCGAAGGCGATGCGTTCGGGTTCATCTACGAAGACTTCCTGTCGCACTTCGCTGCCCAAGAAGGCAAGGGTGGCGGAGAGTACTTCACGCCGTACTCTATAGTTCGACTCATCGTCGAGATCTTAGAACCGTTCCAGGGCCGCGTATTTGACCCTGCATGTGGCTCGGGTGGCATGTTTGTCCAATGTGCGAAGTTCGTCGAGCGCCATCACGAATCCGCTACTCGCAAGCTCTCGGTCTTCGGTCAGGAGAAAACCGAAGATACGGTCCCACTTGCCAAAATGAACCTTGCGCTGCATGGACTGTCAGGTGACATTCGCCAGGCAAACAGCTACTACGAAGACCCCCACAATGCTGTGGGTGCTTTCGACTACGTGATGGCAAACCCGCCATTCAATGTCGACAAGATCAAGAAGGATCAGCTCGCCGGTGATAAGCGGTTCCCGTTCGGTCTGCCAAAGACTGACAACGGCAATTTCCTTTGGATCCAGCAGTTCTATGCAGCCCTTTCGCCGAAAGGTCGTGCTGGCTTCGTCATGGCTAACTCGGCCGGCGATGCAGGCTACTCGGAAAAGGAGATCCGCAAACAGCTCGTCGAGTCCGGGGCCGTCGACGTCATGGTCGCGATTAGCTCCAATTTCTTCTACACCGTCACACTGCCGGTGACGCTGTGGTTCCTGGACAAGGCTAAGGTCGGCTCGCCGCGCGAGGATACCGTACTATTCTTAGACGCTCGGCACATCTTCCGCCAGATTGATCGGGCGCATCGTGACTTCACGGCAGACCAGATCGAGTTTTTGGCCAACATCGTGCGGCTCTACCGCGGCGAAGAGGTTGAGACCTCGGACGGCAGCGAGACCCTGTTGAAGGAGAATTTTCCCGACGGGCAGTATGTCGATGTCGGCGGTCTCTGCAAGGTCGCCACTCTTACCGAGATTGAAGCACAGGGGTGGAGCCTCAATCCCGGCCGATACACCGGCACCGCTCTCGTCGACGAGAGCGACGTCGACTTCATGGGCGACCTCGAAAGGTTACATGAGGAGTTCACCAAACTGAGCGACGAGGCCGACGTGCTTCGCGCGAAGGTGGATGCCGCGGTTCAAGGAATTCTTGGCGCATGAGCGAGTGGGCAAAGGTTGCTGTCCATGAGGTTGCGGACGTTTTCGACGGGCCACATGCAACTCCGCCAAAAACTGAGGACGGCCCTTACTACTTGAGTATTTCGTCGCTTAACAGCGGGCGGTTTGACCTATCGCGGTCGGCCCACCTTTCGAACGCGGACCTCCCGCGATGGACCAAGAGGGTGGCTCCGAGGCCGGGGGATACGCTGTTCTCCTACGAGACGCGCCTGGGCGAAGCCGCTTATTGGGAGTACGACATGCCGGCTGCGCTTGGTCGACGGATGGGTCTTTTGAGGCCGAAACTCGGAGTTGTCGAGCCACGTTATCTGCTTTACGCATACCTTGGCCCTCAGTTTCAAGAAGTAATTCGACAGAAGACCTTGTCAGGCGCGACAGTCGAGCGTATCTCCGTTGGTGACATGCCATCCTGGCCCATTTTACTTCCTTCACGTGACACCCAGGGAAAGATTCTCAACATTGTCGGCAGTGTGGACGACCTCATCGAGAACAATCGTCGTCGGGTTGAGATTCTGGAAGAGATGGCGCGGGCCATCTACCGTGAGTGGTTCGTGAAGTTCCGTTATCCCGGCTATGAGGACGTGCCGATGGTCGACTCGGAAGTCGGCCCAATTCCGGAGGGCTGGACGGTGGGTGTGATTGACAACCTTGTGCGCGTCGTAAGGGACACAATCATTCCTTCCACAATTGATCCCGCTACGCCAGCTGTGGGTCTTGAGCACATACCTAGAAGACGGTTGACACTCGATGACTGGAGCACCGCGACAGAGCAGGGCAGTCGCAAGACAGTTTTTATGAGTGGAGACTTGCTATTTGGAAAAATCCGGCCGTATTTTCACAAAGTCAGTTTGGCTCCCGTCGACGGAATCAGCTCAACGGACGCCATCGTTATCAGACCGAAAGTTGAACATTGGGGGCAATCGGTGATGGTTCTATCCAGTGACGAAATCATTGCACATGCAACGCAAACGTCCAATGGGACTAAGATGCCCCGAGCGGACTGGAAAGTGCTCGGACAGTGGCCCGTTGCTGTTCCACCGGAAGAATTGGCTATCCAATTCAGCGAACGGATGCGCGATCATTTGGGGCTGGCGAAGACACTCATGTTTGAGAACCGAAAATTGTCCGACTTACGCGACCTCCTTTTACCAAAGCTGGTTACCGGTCAGATCGACGTCTCATCGCTCGACTTGGATGCGTTGATTGCGGAGCAGGTGACGTAATGACACCCACGGGACCAGAGTACTTTTACGTTGAGAAGCCAAGCATCGACTTGTTGTCCAAGTTGGGTTGGACGCCTGTCGACGCGTATCAAGAGACGCTTGGCCCAAAGGGCAGTTTAGGGCGTGATTCCCAGAGAGACGTGGTGCTGGCTCATAGGCTTCGGGTGGCGATGCGCGAGTTAAACCCAGCGCATGTACCGGACGCCTCGATCAGCGAGGCGATCGAGGTTATTGCCAAGGACCGCTCGGTCATGGACCGGGTGCGCGCTAACCGTGAGTTCCACGACTTACTGCGTGACGGCTACCGGGCCGAGTGGATGGACGGCCTCGGTGAGAAGCAGATTGAGACCCTCCGCTACGTTGACTTCACTGATCCGTTGAACAATGAACTCTTGGCTGTTCAGCAATTGTGGGTCAAGGGAAATTTGCACAATCGTCGATTGGATCTCGCGTTATTCGTCAATGGAATTCCGTTGGTTCTCATGGAGTTCAAAGAACCGAACGAATCGGTTAAGACGGCATATGACTCCAATCTGACCGACTATCGCGACACCATTCCGCAGCTGTTTGTACCTAACTGCTTTGTGCTGCTATCTAATGGCAGTGAAGCCAAGGTGGGGTCAACTTATTCTCCGTGGGAGTTCTTCAATGACTGGAAGGTCATCGACGCTCACGGCGCCCGTGGAGCGATTGCGTTAGAAACAGCGCTTCGCGGAACGTGTGAGCCAGCGGTACTGCTGGACCTTGTGGAGAACTTCGTTGCGTACATGGAGCGACCAGGCGGCCTCGTCAAGGTCATTGCGCGCTCGCACCAGTACCTTGGTGTCAACGCTGCGATCGAGAACCTGCACCGGGCGCGTGCTGAGCAAGACAAGCGCCTGGGTGTCTTCTGGCACACTCAAGGGTCGGGCAAGTCGCTGTCGATGTTGTGGTTTACGCAGAAGGTCTTGCGTCAAATTCCTGGCAAGTGGACCTTTGTCATGGTGACCGACCGTGCCGAGCTTGATACTCAGCTGCATGGTGAGTTTGCCGACGCAGGAGCGATTTCTCCAGAAGCAAGAGTTCATGCCGAAACCGGTGCGCACCTTCGTGATCTGCTCGCCGCTGATCATCGGTATGTGTTCACGTTGATCCAGAAGTTTCAGCCGTCTAAAGCGCTGGGGGAGCGGCAGATGCCGGTCCTGTCTTCACGATCAGACGTCATCGTCATCACCGACGAGGCGCACCGCAGTCAATATGACACGCTTGTGTTGAATATGCGCGCGGCACTGCCGAACGCGTCGATGATGGGCTTTACGGGAACACCTCTGATCACCGGCGAAGAGCAAGCGACCCGAGAACAGTTCGGCGACTACGTCAGCATCTACAACTTCAAGGATGCGATCGATGACGGTGCGACAGTCCCGCTTTATTACGAGAACCGCATTCCCGAGCTACAACTGATAAACGAGAACTTCTCTGAGGACCTCAACCAGCTACTCGAAGACGCGGAAATTGACGAGGAAGCTGAGGGGCAGCTCGCGCGCGCCTTCGGTACGCAGTACACGTTGTTGACGCGTCCTGAGCGTTTGAAGACCATTGCGAAGGACTTGGTTGCTCACTTCGTAGGTCGTGGCTTCAGCGGCAAAGCAATGTATGTCGGCTTGGACAAGGCTGCCGCGGTACGAATGTACAACCTTGTCCAAGAAACTTGGGTTGAATACCTGGCTGAGATCAGGGCCGAACACGATGCCCTTCCCGAGCTCGAACGACCCTGGTTGGCCTCCCGTATTGAGCTTATGGAGTCCACCGACATGGCAGTGGTCGTCTCTCAAAGTCAAAATGAGCTGAAAATACTCGATGATTTGGGTCTCGACATCAGGCCGCATCGCGAGAGGATGAACCGTGAAGACCTTGCCGAAAAATTCAAAGACTCCAAGGTCCCACTCCGTCTAGTCTTTGTTTGCGCGATGTGGATGACTGGCTTTGACGCCCCGAGTGTCTCGACGGTCTATCTTGATCGGCCGATGCGTAACCACACACTGATGCAGACCATCGCGCGCGCCAACCGCGTGTTCCCCGAGAAGGACAATGGTCTGATCGTTGACTACGTGGGTGTCTTCCGCAATTTGGAAAAGGCACTGGCGATTTACGGAGCGGTCGAGGCGGGCACATCACCAATTGAGATCATCGATGAGTTAGCTCGCGAACTGGACATCGCTATGGTTGAGGTGTTCACTTTCTGCTCCGTTGTAGGCGTTGACCTGGCCGCAATGCGCGATGCCGAAGGATTCGACCACATCGCAAAGCGTGACGCCGCTGTTGAAGCGCTCCTGGTCGATGCAGAAACACGTATGGAATTCCAGCAGCGGGCACGGCAAGTGCGGAAGCTTTTCAAAGCACTCCTACCAGACCCTAAAGCGGCAGCTCAGCAACGTAGTGTCGCCGCTGTGCGGGTTCTCGCAGAACGCATCGCAGAAGTTACCCGCCCACCGGGAATTGACGTCAGCGCGGTGGCAGATGCCGTGGACGCTCTGCTAGATCGGTCTGTCGGCGCTGAGGAATACGTGATCCGGGCTGCTACTGAAGGCTCCAAGCCTGACCCGCTGATCGACTTGTCGCAGATCGACTTCGAAGGCTTGGCTGCCAAGTTCGCTGGACGTAAGCGGGCAGAAACGGATCGACTGGCGCAGTTATTGCGCCAGCAAGCTATTGCTTCAGCTACTCGCAACCCAACCCGCTACGAGTTGGTGGAGCGAATCGAGAAGCTGATTGACGCATACAATGCAGGCAGTTTGAACATCGACGAGTACCTGCGCCGGCTCATCGAACTCTCCAAGAATCTGTCCGCTGAAGAGGAACGGGCAGTCCGTGAGGGGCTGTCCGAAGAAGAGCTAGCTGTTTTCGACCTGCTGACTCAACCGGATCCCGTCCTGACAGACGAGGAAAGAGAAACAGTCAAAGCAAGCGCAAAAATGCTCCTTCAACGACTACACGAGAAACTCGTTCAAGATTGGCGTCGCAAGATCGACGTGATGAATGATGTCGACAGCACCATCCGACAAGTACTGGACCAAGAGCTACCGGTGGATCCCTACACGCCAGAGCTTTTCACTTCCAAAGTGGAGCAGGTCTTTGAGCACGTGCTGACTACATATGGGGATAACGGTGAGAGTGCGTACAGCACAAACATCGACATTCCGTGGACTGTACCGTCCTCTGACTTCGACGACGGCCCGTTCGATGTCGACAGAATCGCTGATGATGTGATTGCGCGCATGTACGTTGATCCTGACTTTGCGGCGCATGTCGCAGCGCAACTGAAGTACCACTGACCCACGAGATTACGCCGGCTCCACATCGAGAAGTCACCTGCACGCCTCAGTCCGTTTCTGCCTGGGTGCAGGTCGATCTCGTCAGAGCGAGACGCTTCGGATCAGTGAACTGTCCTGGGTGTGGTGGAGATTCTGATGTGCCCTGCAACCAGACACTGCCCCCGCCACCAAGTAAGGCCCCTCACTCAGTTGAGGGGCCTTAGTTTTCCCTGGGTAACCATGTCGAGTCGACCGCGTCCACAAGGTTTGGGTGCGATGGTTCTGGAGGATGTGCAACGACCGCTGTTCGCGTTCTTTGGCGGCTTTGGTCACGTCTCGTAGAATCCTTGCAATACCGGGGGAAAGTGCACGTCAGAGGCCTGTTTCTATCAGGCTTTCGGCGAGCCTTGACCCCCTCCCTTCTTCTCTGATTCAATTTCAGCAAGTGCCCGTTTGTGCCGTGTGCCACGGGCTCACTGATCGGCACGATGACGTGCCGCGAACGGAGACAAAGTGAATCACGTCGTAGATCCCGAGAGCGTGGGAATGTCCAGTGCCTACCTGGAGAACATCGACAGGCTCGTCGACAGCCACATGAGCGAGAACGCCTACCAGGGAATGGTCGTCCTCGTCGCAAGGCACGGCAAGATCTGTTACCACAAGGCGTTCGGCAAGGCAGATGAGAATGTTCCCATGAAGACGGACAGCATCTTCCGCCTCGCGTCGATGTCGAAAGTGCCGACCGCTGTGGCCGTCATGCAGCTGTGGGATCGGGGCCTGATCTCGCTGGCAGATCCCATCTCCAAATACATTCCAGCATTTGCCGACGTCAAGGTGGCCGAGCTCGATAACTGGGGCGTCGTCAAGCTCGTCCCGCCCAAGCGCGAGATCACGATCCATCACCTGCTGTCCATGACAGCCGGGATGACGAACACCTGGTGGTACGACCTGTTCACCCCGCCCAACTACCGCGTCGTGCCGAAGCTTTACGCCGAGGCGGGCCTCATGGACGACCTCAACGCACCGCCGATCACGCTCGAAAGCAACATCGAGAAGCTGGCGGGCCTTCCCCTTATGTCCCACCCGGGTGAGGCCTTCGACTATTCGAACAACAGCGTCGACACCCTGTGCCGCCTCGTCGAGGTGGTGTCGGGGATGGACTTCGACACCTACCTGCGTACGAATATCTTCGAGCCGCTCGGCATGAACGAGACATGGTTCTTCCCGCCGCAGGAGACGTGGGATCGGATCGCAGCCGTCTACTGGGCGGGACGAGACGAGAAGCAGCAGGGCACGTCCCCCCTGGGCCTCGGCAACCTCGGACCCGACTACACATTCAGCGAGCACAAGACGTACTTCAGCGGTGCCGGCGGTCTACACGGCACGGCAGAGGACTATTTCAAGTTCGCCCAGATGCTCCTCAACAAGGGTGAGCTGGACGGTGTCCGCATCGTCAGCCGTGCCGCAGTCGAACAGATGACGAGCAACCAGATCGGGGACCTCACGAACTGGCAGCTCACGCAGAACAAGTGGGGCTACCAGCTGGACCTGCAAGACGACGTCAACGCTCCGGAGGGATCGATCCACTACCTCGGAGGAAAGGGAGCCTACAGCTGGCAGGGCTTCTTCAGCACGAAGTTCGTCAACAATCCCGAACGCGACACGGTGATCCTGACCCTGACCACGCCGGGCTTCGATGGGGCGCTGCCCCACAACCTGCGCATCATCGCCGCAGCGAACGCGGCCGTTATCGACTGATAGCAGTTATCGACCAATAGCGATCGTCCCTGCAATCGAGTATTGATTGCAGGGACGTCTGCTGTTCGATGATCGCCGGGTCAGGGACGCCGAGGAGCGCAAGCCTGCCGCGATATTGGGCAGTGCAGCCCTCCGGGCCGTTTCTATCGATCCGGTGCGTCTGATGCTGCGTCGTCTCCACGTGTCCGGGGAAACCCTGCCGACCAGAGCGCCCCGGCAACGAGGACGGGCTGGAAGAAGAGACGGGCGAAACGCTTCGTGTCCGTGTCGAGCCCGAAGGCGTCGACGCCATCGACATATTGGGCGATATTCCCGGGGAAGATCGCGATGAAGAAGAGCGCGAGAGCGATGCTCGACCATTTCCGGTGGCGTGGGAAGAGGAGCATCGCCGCACCGAGCAGGATCTCGACCACTCCGGAGGCAGCGACCACGAACGCGTCGTCGATCGGCATCCAACCCGGGACTTGTGCGTTGAATTCCTCCCGCGCGAACGTGAGGTGGGCGATCCCGGCGAAGAGGACGAAGAGGCCAAGTGCGGTGCCGACGTAGAAGCGTGAACGTTCACGGGAGTTCATGAGGAAGCTTTCATCGGTGATGCTCCTCGGGTTGGAGCATCACCCTAGAACTTGATCGAGACGACCGGTGGTCCCTCGAGGGATTCGGAGCCACCCTCGGGTTCCATGGTGAAGCCGAGTTCCGCCCCGTCTGGGATGGGAAGGGAATCGACGGCGGGATTGGCCGGATCGATCAGACCCATGGGCTCTGCCCCGTCAGCGCTCAGCAGCCACATCTGCATGTCCTGGCCGTCCGGGATCGCGACGTTCGAGGTCTGGACGCGCACGAGGCCCTCGTTGACGGATGCCATGACGGTGATCTTCGCGTTCTCATCGCCGGGCAGGGATGCTTCGGCGATCGACAGGTCGTCGGCCAGCATGAGCCGGTTCAAGTCGGCAGATTCTGACTGGACGGCTGTGACCTGTTCGCGGAGCTCGCTCTGTTCGTTCATGAGGCCGACGATCACGACTCCGACACCGATCGAGGCCGCGACGCCGACGCCGGCAAGGGCGAAAGCGGTCCGCTTCCATCTCGTGGTCTCCCGCCGCACCTCGTCGAGTGACACGACGCCGGGGACGAAACCTGTGGGATGAGAGGGAGTGGGTTCGGGATGGTCAAAGCGGGGGCGGGTGTCAAGGCGGGGGAGTTCGTCGGGGATCGCGAGGATCCTTTCAGAGATATCTTGAGAGGGGGCTTCCGGAAGGTCGCTGATCGCGAGGAATGCGGACGTGTCGGCATAATCCGAGACGAGCGCCGCGAACTGGGCGTCAGTCGCTTCGAGATCGCGTGCGTATGCTTCTTCAGCCGGATCGAGGCCGCCGAAGACGAGGCCGGCTGCCAGCTGATCGTTGTCGTTCATCGCGCTCCCTCCATGTCCTCGCGTAGCTTCCGCAATCCTTCCCGAATCCTTGTCTTCACGGTTCCCAACGGTATCCCGGTTCTTTCTGCTGCTTGCTGCTGTGTGAGACCTTCGTAGTAGACCAAGGCAAGCACCCGGCCCTGCTCTTCAGGCAGTGTGCGCAGTGCGGTGGCTGCGCGGGCTGATTCGATGCGGGTCTCGACCTCGGCCTCGACGTAGCTGTGGCGGTGGGCCGGCTCGTGGAGGTTGACTTCGCGGATCCCCTGGGAGGTGTCCCTGTTTCGCTGCGATTCGACCGAGCGGACGCAGTCGATGGCGCGGCGCCGGGCAAGGGTGACGAGCCAGGCATGGCCGGAGCCTCGCGCATGATCGAACGTGTGGGCGTTCGTCCACACGTACGTGAAGCACTCATGGAGAACTTCCTCTGCTAGATCTCGGTCTCTGACGACTCGGAGGATGACGGCGAGGAGCATGGCGCCGGTGGACCTGTACAGCTCGTTGAAGGCAGCTCGGTCGCCGCCCGCTATCTGGGTAATGAGTGGCCCTGCGTCATTCCCTCGATAGTGGTCAGGGGAGCCGGGTGGGGCTCCCTCCGCCGGGTCGTAACATGTCATAGCTTTAGAGTGCCATGCGGACAGGGCTATCTCCATCATTTCCGGGTAAGCCAATGGTGGGCGGCGCGTGCGCACCGCCCACCAGAGGTTTTAGGGGATCAACGGGCCTTAGGGGAGAAGGACGGCGTCGATCATGTAGACGGTCGCGTTCGAGGTTGCGACGTTGCCGCACACGAGGCCAGCATCGTTGAACATCATGTCGTCGCCCATGCCGGTCACGGTCACGATCTCGCCGTTGACGGTCTCGTGCTCTCCGACGATCTCGTCGGGTCCGAGCTTGCCGGGGATGACATGGTAGGTGAGGACGCCGGTCAGGAGGTCTGCGTCAGCGACAACAGCGTTGAGGTCCTCCTCGGGGAGAGCCGCGAAGGCGTCGTTGATGGGGGCGAGTACCGTGAACTCGCCGCCGTTCAGAGTCTCGACAAGGTTGACGTCGGCGTTGAGCTCGCCGGCAACGGCTGCCTTGAGGGTCTGGAGCTCGGGGTTGGCGATGGCGGCATCGACAACGGTGCCTTCAGCCATTCCTTCGACGGAGGCAGGGCCGGTCGGGTTGGCCTCGACATACGCCGCACATCCGGGGCCG